>NZ_PTRH01000004.1:0-416551 GCF_002965045.1 Escherichia sp. MOD1-EC6300
CCAGTGTCAGAAGAGGTCGTTACCGGAAGACGCCGCGAAACACGCCCTTCGTTCTGCCAGAGCCTGAGCCATTTGAACAGGAGGTTATCATTGATATCGTGTTCCCGGGCGATACGGGCAACAGAGGCTCCTGGTTGCAAAGCCAGTTTAACCATTTGAAGTTTAAAATTATTTGAAAATGATCTGCGGGGTTCTGCGGATAATGTTTTTTGCTCCATAACAGGCATCCACTAGTTTGAAAAGGTGGGCACCTACGTTACCAATACTGGCTTAATGGCTACATACGGCAGTCGGTTTACGCTTACGAAGTTGCGTAGAGAAGGGGTCAATAATTGAGTCAAAAAAGGAACGCGGCCGTCAGATTAAAGCCGCGGGACAAAGTCCATAATTTCCAAGAGTTGTTGAATTTCCCAGCTTTTTTGAAAGCCTTTGTATCATACTAACAAGTAAAAAAGGTTTAAATACCAAAATTAACCTGTATTTTTTATAAGTCTTACCATTGTACGATTTACACAGTTTCTGCTCCTCCTTGTTGATAGTGGAAAGGGTGCATTGTGCACTTGCGTAAACATTTATGACGCGTTGATGTCCATGGTTCACATTTCCTTGTCAGGGGATCGACTTATTTGCGGCGAGGCATCATTCGTAACAGAGTATTATCTTTCTGAATGTAGTGATGAAAGAGTGCTGCGCCAGCGTGAGCTGCGATTAAAAAGTAACCTATATTTGCCCAGGTTTCGTGAATATTTTTTATCAGTGCTTTAATTTCGCTGTTTGGGGTAACAAAGGGAGACACATTGAAAGCAAGGAAACTCCACGATTTTCCACTGTAAGCCATCAAAGCAATCCCCAGCAGAGGAAGTGCAAGGAAGGTTATATAAAGCATGATGTGCATTAGCGAAGCCGCTTTCATTTGCCAGGCAGGTGGCGGTGGCACAATAGAAGGATCACTATAACGGTGTTTTATAATCAGGCGTGAAAACATTAACACCCAAACGAATATACCCGCATTGTAATGTGTTTCTCGCATCAGCAGATAAGTACTACTACCTTTAGGAAACCAGCCACGGAGTTCCATCGCGGCATAGGTTATTGCAACGAAAAGCAGCGTTATCCAATGTAAATAAATTTGAGTTTTTGAGAATCGGTTCATTTTTGTAGCTCCTGTAATTTTTACAGTCAAGCTATCCCACGAACCTTAAAAATTCCTTATACAGATGTGGTTTTAAGAATTTGTTATTTAAAAAATTGATAGTGCACATTGTAACCAGCCAATATAAGCAATGGCGTGAGCACAGGTATCTTTCTCTGTTGGCCGTATTGTGTATGGAATCCGTTATTGGTTAACTCAATGCGGGTTAGCTTATTAATATACAGACACGTCATAGTGATGAGCGTGTCTGTAGCTAGCTTGCGTTCAGTGGCGCTTGTGGATGGACCAGTGGCAGTTATGATGACTTACTAAAGCGGCATCGAGGCGTTATCATGAGAATACTCAATGAGACATCATTTCCTCGACCACTTCTTCGCTACTCAACTGATATGGATAATACGTTGGCCAGTTTTCCATTTCATTTAATAAAGATTGCTGTGAATCATTACCCATAAAAATATGAAAATGAGATGATTTTCGTGGTGCAATTATATGATCGCTAAATTGTATATATTTAGGGGCTTTGCTTTCAGGATCTTTACATTCGAATAAGTAACGAACGCCTTTCTTGCCTGATTTATAGGTGAGTATTTTGTATCCATCGTAATCATATTTACAGGATGTTGTTTCATTATTTCTATGGAATTCAACAATGCCGTCCTCAATGCCAATCATCTCGATATCTGTTGCATAACCTTTGTGATAATAATCTTTAATTTCAGCAAATGTTTTAGTTTTATCTGCATCCGCTTTCTTCTGAAAGACGGGGTCAAGTTTGCCACTTTGCAGTAAAGGATAAACGGATTGCCAGACTCCATCCCAGTCACTGAGCGTTCGGTTTTGTACATTGGCATCATCAAAAACACCATTAGCAGCTTTTTGTTCGACCTCTGTTAAGGGTTTGCCGTGTGAGTGATGACCATGCGAAAAGGCAGGAGCGCTAACAATAAAGACACCTAAAGCAACAGCCAGTTTGTGAAGACGAATCGCCAAAACAGTTTCCTCCAGAGTCATTGTATATGATGTGTAATGTTATATTGTAACGTATGGCAAAATGCAACAACTCTTAGGAGATGAGAGCATAGTTTTCTCAGGTGTACTTATCTATCTTATTGAAATAAAATGAATTATATTGATAATTTGAGGTTGATGACAAACGAAACATAATCTGATGTGATCTGCGTAGGCCGGATAGGGCGCTCGCGCCGCATCCGGCAGGGATAACGCGTACTTTGTCGGCAATATGAAGTTATACAGATAATTTGTTGTGAACCTGCTTGCGTAACCGGTTAAAAAGGGAACGCAACTTCTTATACCGTAAGGCTAAAAGCAGTACAGCCAGCCCAGCGTAGATGAGCGGCTGCGGTGAAATAATCTTCACTGACCACAGATAATGTATTGGGGCCAGGATCGCGACAAGATAGACGAAATTATGCAACTGTTGCCAGTGCTTGCCGAGTTTTCGCTGCATCGCCTGGGTTGAAGTGAACGCTAAAGCAAGCAAAATTACCCAGCTGATAATACCTAACGTTAAATAAGGCCGGGTAATTAACTCCTTACCTAATAACGCCAGATTATTCACGCCCAGCTCCAGCAATGCGTAACTGGTTAAATGCAGTGTCGCCCAGGCAAAGCACCATAAGCCTAACAGGCGGCGAGTGCGTATCAATAACGGCTGTTTTGCGTAGCGTGCCAGAGGTGTGATTAACAAGGTCGCCAGCAAAAATTTCAGTGCAGTGCGACCGGTAAAATGCTGAATATCTTTCACCGGATCGGCACCCAGTCCACCGTGATTGATCGCCCAGACCAGCCAGAGAAACGGCAACAATCCGGCAAGATGCAGGCTAACTTTCAGCCATGTCACCTGTTTTGCTGTCAGACGCATTCAGAAATTCTCCCGCAAATCCAGGCCACGATACAGCGATGCCACCTGGTCGGCGTAACCATTAAACAGTAGCGTTGGCTGGCGCTGAACATCGAGGATGCCGCCTGAACCAATAAATCGTTCGGTAGCCTGTGACCAGCGCGGGTGATCAACATGCGGATTAACGTTGGCGTAAAAACCGTATTCGTCAGGCGCTGCCAGATTCCAGGTGGTTGGCGGACGCTCGCGGGTCAGCTTAATACTGACTATCGATTTAATCCCTTTAAAGCCATATTTCCACGGCACAATCAGTCGTACCGGCGCGCCATTTTGTGGCGGTAACGCCTTGCCATAAACACCCACGGTCATCAGTGTGAGCGGATGCATTGCTTCGTCGAGACGCAATCCTTCGACATAAGGATATTTCAGCCCACCGCCGATAAAGCGGTCCTGCTGGCCTGGCATCTGTTCCGGTGCATAAATTGTTTCGAAAGCGACATACTTCGCATTGCTGGTGGGTTCGGCAAGCGCCAGCAATTTGTGCAGCGGAAAACCAATCCACGGCACCACCATCGACCACGCTTCCACGCAGCGCATACGATAAATACGCTCTTCCAGCGGGAAGCGACGGGTTAAGTCATCATGATCGAGGGTCAATGGTTTTGCCACTTCGCCGCTGATTTTCAGTGTCCATGGATCGGTTTTCAGGCTACCAGCATTAGCGGCGGGATCGGCTTTATCCAGCCCGAATTCATAGAAGTTGTTATAACCGGAAACTTTATCTGCTGGCGTCAGTGGCAGGTTATTTTGCCAGGCGGCAGGCTTGCTGAACTCCAGCGGTTTTCCGGCGGGGGCGGGCGGGCGATCGTTCCCTTTAAACCAGCTAAGCAGATCGGCATGCGCAGCGTGAGGCAAAGAAAGTGCAGCTGCGCTGATGCCCAGTGCTTTTAACACCTGTCGACGCTTCATAAAGAATACCGACTCGGCCGTAACATCTGATTCTTTTAAAAATTGATTCTTTTTCATAAGCCATCACACTTTTTTGTCGTTAGCCAGCAAGAGCCGTTTACTGTTAATCTGTCAGGGAGTGTCCTCCCTAACAGTAGCAGAGATCTGCTTTTACATATTTATGCATTAACTGCCACGATAGGTTGAATACCCATATTGGCTAAGTAATAAAGGCACATGATAATGCTCGTTCACTTTATTAATATGAAATTCAACGGGGATCTCAGGGAAGAAACTTTCAAGATTTTGTTTCTTGAAATAGTCCCCGGTTTTAAATACGACACGGTAATCGCCCGTAGTTGTAGTTTGCTCGGGCCACAGTGCCTTAATTCGTCCATCCTTATCTGTTTTGGCGGTATTAAGTTGTAACCAGCCGTTGTCCGCTTTCTTTTCAAGAGTGACTGTCACGTCGGCAGCGGGTTTTCCGGTTTGCTGGTTCAAAATGTGCACGCTAAGAATGTTTTGTTGTGCGGCATAAACCAAAGAAGGTAATGAAAATGCTGCCGTTACTACGGAGAGTACTAAATAACGCTTTAACATGTTTATATCCTTGTCATGTGAATGAGTTTTGAGGATAGCGAAAAAGCGGCCAGGGTAACCTTACAGCAGCATTACAATTTTGTAATGAACCAGGCTGTTTCTATAACATATGATTTATGGCATATTATTTTCATGAAGATTTTACTTATTGAAGATAATCAAAGGACCCAGGAGTGGGTAACGCAGGGGCTTTCCGAAGCGGGTTATGTCATCGATGCCGTTTCTGATGGCAGAGATGGGCTTTATCTTGCGCTGAAGGATGATTATGCATTGATCATTCTGGATATTATGCTTCCGGGTATGGATGGCTGGCAGATCTTACAAACGTTAAGAACAGCAAAGCAAACCCCTGTTATTTGCCTTACTGCAAGGGATTCTGTCGATGACAGAGTCAGAGGGCTGGACAGTGGGGCAAATGATTATCTGGTAAAACCTTTTTCATTTTCTGAGTTGCTGGCAAGGGTTCGGGCACAATTAAGGCAACATCACGCTTTGAATTCAACATTAGAAATCAGTGGCTTAAGAATGGACTCTGTTAGTCATAGTGTGAGCAGGGACAATATCAGTATTACACTGACGCGCAAGGAGTTTCAGTTACTTTGGCTACTGGCCTCCAGAGCTGGCGAAATTATACCCAGAACGGTTATTGCGAGTGAAATTTGGGGAATCAACTTTGATAGTGATACCAATACGGTGGACGTCGCCATTCGCAGGCTCCGCGCAAAAGTTGATGATCCTTTTCCTGAAAAGCTAATTGCCACAATCCGGGGGATGGGCTATTCATTCGTAGCGGTAAAAAAATAATGAAAAGACTATCTATAACCGTCCGTTTAACCTTGCTTTTTATATTGCTACTGTCTGTTGCTGGCGCCGGAATTGTCTGGACTCTCTATAATGGCCTGGCAAGTGAGTTGAAATGGCGCGATGATACAACACTCATTAACCGGACAGCGCAGATCAAGCAGTTGTTAATTGATGGGGTAAATCCAGATACGTTACCTGTGTACTTTAACCGGATGATGGATGTTAGTCAGGATATCTTGATTATTCATGGTGATAGCATCAATAAAATTGTTAACCGGACAAATGTCAGTGATGGCATGTTAAATAACATACCTGCTAGTGAGACAATCAGCGCAGCTGGCATTTACAGAAGCATTATTAATGATACAGAGATAGATGCTTTACGAATTAATATTGATGAAGTTTCGCCATCATTAACGGTTACTGTGGCTAAATTGGCTTCAGCCAGACATAACATGCTTGAACAGTATAAAATTAATAGCATTATAATTTGCATTGTCGCCATTGTACTTTGCTCAGTATTAAGTCCGCTGTTAATCAGAACGGGATTACGAGAGATCAAAAAGTTGAGTGGTGTAACGGAAGCGCTGAATTATAACGATAGCCGAGAGCCTGTTGAGGTTAGCGCATTACCGAGAGAACTAAAACCTCTTGGGCAGGCGTTGAATAAAATGCATCATGCTTTAGTCAAAGATTTTGAGCGTCTAAGTCAGTTTGCTGACGATCTCGCTCATGAACTTAGAACGCCAATTAATGCATTACTGGGTCAGAATCAGGTTACGCTCAGTCAAACCAGAAGTATCGCTGAATATCAAAAAACAATTGCCGGAAACATTGAAGAGCTGGAAAATATTTCGCGGTTAACAGAGAACATACTGTTTCTTGCCAGGGCAGATAAAAACAATGTTTTGGTGAAACTGGACTCGCTTTCTCTCAATAAGGAAGTCGAAAATTTGTTGGACTATCTTGAATACCTTTCAGACGAGAAAGAGATTTGCTTTAAGGTCGAGTGCAATCAGCAAATCTTTGCGGATAAAATTTTACTACAACGAATGTTATCGAATCTTATTGTTAATGCCATTAGATATTCGCCAGAAAAATCGCGTATTCATATAACCAGTTTTCTTGATACCAACAGCTATCTTAATATTGATATCGCCAGCCCTGGAACGAAAATTAATGAGCCTGAAAAACTCTTCCGTAGATTTTGGCGGGGAGATAATTCGCGTCATTCCGTAGGTCAGGGACTAGGCCTTTCTTTAGTCAAAGCGATTGCCGAATTGCATGGGGGAAGTGCTACGTATCACTATCTCAATAAGCATAATGTGTTCCGGATTACGTTACCGCAAAGAAATTAACATAGGGCTTCAGTACGCCATAAATTAACCGTGAAAAAACGCAGCCACGTCGTGAGTACTAACGCGGCCGCGATTGATTATGCGCTTACATTCAAACGTAACAGGGATTAACCCGCGTAAGCTGCCAGCATTTCTGTTGCTATGGTTACGATCATTTAAACCAACTCCAACCTGACGATCTGAACGATCAGAGTTTGAATATGCAGCACCCAGACTTAAACCGAAGTCGAAGTCGTAGGATGTTGACATACCGAAACCATCACCATTTTCTTTGGAAAGGCTACGGCCATCACCACTACCGGAACCTTCCTGCCCGAATGGTCCACCACTTTCATTATTACCCTGATATTGCAAAGCAAAGTTCAAGCCATCGACCTGACCAAAGAAGCCATTGTTACGGTAGGTTGCAACACCATTAGCACGACCGTTCATGAAGTTGTCAGCGCCAGCATAGGTATCGCCACCAAATTCTGGCAGCATATCGGTCCATGCTTCTACGTCATATACGACACCGTAGTTACGACCATAGTCGAAAGTACCATTCTGACCAAAGCCTAAACCTGCAAATGCCAGACGCGTTGCGGTATTACCCTTGTCGCTTTCAGGACCGTTTGCGCCAATGTTAAATTCCCACTGACCATAACCAGTGAATTGATCAGCGATCTGAGTTTCACCTTTGAAACCGATACGGGCATATGACATGTCGCCATCGCTGCCAGAATCATCAGAGAAGTAGTGCAGACCCACTACTTTTCCGTACAAATCCAGTTTATTACCATCTTTATTATAGACTTCAGCCGCATTTGCTGCGCCAGCAACTAATAACGCCGGGACCAGCATTGCCAGAACTTTTCTTTTCATTATGTATTCCCTTGTGATTATAATCTTCATGAATATATCAATAAGTGCCGTTATCCAAAAAAAAGCACATTTGGATACTATTCTATGAAGTTCATTTTATTTTAAGGATTACATGTAACAAATGTATTTAAAAGATATCAAAATGTTTCTAATCTATTTAATATAATTCAGAATTATGAATTCTAAATATAAATATTCATGAAAATTATAAATGTATATCAATATGTTATGAGTTGAGCGGAAACATAGGGGGTATCAATGATTGTTGCGCCAAACGGCTGGTGTGATCAGGCGCACATTAATGAAGGCATAAAAAAAAGCCGGCATCATGCCGGCCCAAAAAATATAAACAAGACGATAAAAGGCTAATAACGGAAGCATCATGACACAGAATAATAAAAAGGTATAATTGTAATCAGTGCTAATATATTGATTAAATGAATTAATAAAGCCGATATCAAAGATAAATAAAATCGCTCAAAACGATTTTTCCTGTATTCACTGCCGTTGCGCAAAATTTATCTATTTGTTCAAAAAATGATTGAGTCTTGACTGGCTCATCCAATGTGGAAAAATGTGACTTTTATCACATAATAGTACTAAGTCTGAATTTTCCGGGTTATCTCAAAATGGAATACGGTTCGACAAAGATGGAAGAGAGACTCTCTCGCAGCCCTGGCGGCAAACTGGCTTTGTGGGCTTTCTATACATGGTGTGGCTATTTCGTCTGGGCAATGGCGCGTTACATCTGGGTGATGAGCCGGATTCCCGATGCCCCCGTGTCGGGATTTGAAAGCGATTTAGGCTCTACCGCGGGAAAGTGGTTAGGGGCACTGGTCGGATTTTTATTTATGGCTCTGGTCGGGGCATTGTTAGGCAGCATTGCCTGGTACACCCGACCTCGTCCCGCACGTAGCAGACGCTATGAATAAAAACTGCTAAGGTGGCGACTCTTTGGCAACGGAGCGCGTATGGACTTACAACACTGGCAGGCACAGTTCGAAAACTGGTTGAAAAACCATCATCAGCACCAGGACGCGGCCCATGACGTGTGTCATTTTCGCCGCGTCTGGGCTACGGCACAGAAGCTGGCGGCAGATGACGATGTCGATATGCTGGTGATTTTAACCGCCTGTTATTTTCACGATATTGTGAGCCTGGCGAAAAATCATCCGCAAAGGCAGCGTTCTTCAATCCTGGCGGCAGAAGAGACGCGTCGCCTGCTCCGTGAAGAGTTCGAGCAATTTCCGGCGGAGAAAATCGAGGCCGTTTGTCATGCCATTGCCGCTCACAGTTTCAGCGCGCAAATCGCCCCCTTAACAACGGAAGCTAAAATCGTCCAGGATGCGGATCGGCTGGAAGCCCTGGGGGCGATTGGCCTGGCGCGCGTGTTTGCCGTTTCAGGGGCATTGGGCGTGGCGCTGTTTGATGGTGAAGATCCGTTCGCACAGCATCGCCCGCTTGATGATAAACGCTACGCGCTGGATCATTTCCAGACTAAGTTGCTGAAGCTACCGCAAACCATGCAAACCGCAAGAGGCAAGCAGCTGGCGCAGCACAACGCGCATTTTTTAGTCGAGTTTATGGCGAAGCTCAGTGCCGAACTGGCGGGGGAGAATGAAGGTGTCGATCACAAGGTGATAGATGCGTTTTCACCCGCGGGATAAGCGCGTGGCCCTAAATGGCTGTAATTATGTTAACCTGTCGGCCATCTCAGATGGCCGGTTAAATCTATGCAGGAAAATATATCAGTAACCGATTCATACAGCACCGGGAATGCCGCACAGGCAATGCTGGAGAAACTGCTGCAAATTTATGATGTTAAAACGCTGGTGGCGCAGCTTAATGGTGTGGGTGAGAATCACTGGAGCGCGGCAATTTTAAAACGTGCGCTGGCGAATGACTCGGCATGGCACCGTTTAAGTGAGAAAGAGTTCGCCCATCTGCAAACGTTGTTACCCAAACCACCGGCACATCATCCGCATTATGCGTTTCGCTTTATCGATCTATTTGCCGGAATTGGCGGCATCCGTCGCGGTTTTGAATCGATTGGCGGACAATGCGTGTTTACCAGCGAATGGAACAAACATGCGGTACGCACTTATAAAGCCAACCATTATTGCGATCCGGCGACGCATCATTTTAATGAAGATATCCGCGATATCACCCTCAGCCATAAAGAAGGCGTGAGTGATGAGGCGGCGGCGGAACATATTCGTCAACACATTCCTGAACACGATGTTTTACTGGCCGGTTTCCCTTGTCAGCCATTTTCGCTGGCTGGCGTATCGAAAAAGAACTCGCTCGGGCGGGCGCACGGTTTTGCCTGCGATACCCAGGGCACGTTGTTCTTTGATGTGGTGCGCATTATCGACGCGCGTCGTCCGGCGATGTTTGTGCTCGAAAACGTCAAAAACCTGAAAAGTCACGACCAGGGTAAAACGTTCCGCATCATCATGCAGACGCTGGACGAACTGGGCTATGACGTGGCTGATGCAGAAGATAACGGGCCGGACGATCCGAAAATCATCGATGGCAAACATTTCCTGCCGCAGCACCGTGAACGCATCGTGCTGGTGGGTTTTCGTCGCGATCTGAATCTGAAAGCCGATTTTACCCTGCGTGATATCAGCGAATGTTTCCCTGCACAGCGAGTGACGCTGGCGAAGCTGTTGGACCCGATGGTCGAGGCGAAATATATCCTGACGCCGGTGCTGTGGAAGTACCTCTATCGATATGCGAAAAAACATCAGGCGCGCGGTAACGGCTTCGGTTATGGAATGGTTTATCCGAACAATCCGCAAAGCGTCACGCGTACGCTGTCTGCGCGTTATTACAAAGATGGCGCGGAAATTTTAATCGATCGCGGCTGGGATATGGCCAAAGGTGAGAAAGACTTTGACGATCCGCAGAATCAGCAACATCGTCCACGTCGGTTAACGCCTCGGGAATGCGCGCGCTTAATGGGTTTTGAAGCGCCGGGAGAAGCGAAATTCCGCATTCCGGTTTCGGACACTCAGGCCTATCGCCAGTTCGGTAACTCGGTGGTCGTGCCGGTCTTTGCCGCGGTGGCAAAACTGCTTGAGCCAAAAATCAAACAGGCGGTGGCGTTGCGTCAGCAAGAGGCACAACATGGCCGACGTTCACGATAAGGCCACTCGCAGCAAAAATATGCGCGCGATTGCCACGCGTTATACGGCGATAGAGAAGTGCCTCGCCAGTCTGTTAACCGGGCAGGGCCTGGCGTTTCGCGTTCAGGACGCCAGTCTGCCCGGACGTCCGGATTTTGTCGTTGATGAATATTGTTGCGTGATATTTACCCACGGCTGCTTCTGGCACCATCATCACTGCTATCTGTTTAAAGTGCCTGCGACTCGAACCGAGTTCTGGCTGGAGAAGATAGGTAAAAATGTTGAGCGCGATCGCCGCGATATCAGTCGCTTGCAGGAACTCGGCTGGCGCGTATTGATTGTCTGGGAGTGCGCGTTACGTGGGCGCGAGAAGCTGACGGATGAAGCGCTTAGCGAGCGTCTGGAAGAGTGGATCTGCGGCGAAGGTGCCAGCGCGCAGATCGACACGCAGGGGATTCATTTACTCGCTTGATGCGTCCTGAATAACTGGCGTAACTACGGGTTTTGCCGGGAAGAGATATTTTCCCAACGTGACCAGTACCACCGCGAAGACAATTACGCCGAGCGCCAGCCATTCAATCTTCGACAGCGTTTCTCCGCCCAGTCCCGTACCCAGCAAGACCGCGACCACCGGGTTAACGTAGGCGTAACTGGTGGCGAGAGCCGGACTGACGTTGCGGATTAAATACATATAAGCGTTAATGGCGATAATCGAACCAAACAGCGCCAGATAGCCGACCGCAAGGAAGCCTGAAAGGGAAGGGAGCGCCGTCAGTTTTTCACCTGCAATCATCGACGCGATCATTAACACCACGCCTGCCGCCAGCATCTCAATCGCACCCGCCATCATCCCTACAGGTAAGGTAATGCGCGAGCCATAAACCGAGCCAAACGCCCAGCTAATCGAGCCGATTAAAATCAGAATCGCGCCCCACGGATTGCCGCTTAAATTTCCACCGCTATTGAGCATGATGATTCCGGCAAGCCCAATGGCGATACCCACCCATTCCAGTTTGCGCGTTTTAATGCCAAACAGGCGGCTGAAGCACAGGGTAAAGAGGGGCACGGTTGCAACCACTACGGCGGCGATGCCGGAAGGAACATTTTGATGTTCGGCAACCGTCACCATGCCATTACCGACAGCCAGCAATAACAGGCCAATCAGCGCGGCATTGAGCAGAGGACGTAGCGGGGGGAGTTTGTGTCCGCGCAGTAGTAAAAATGCCAGCAATAAAATACCGGCTGCCAGGAATCGAACGCCCGCCATCATTAACGGAGGCCAGCTTTCCACGCCAATCCGAATGACAAAATAGGTTGAGCCCCAAATGATATACAACGCAAACAGCGCGCCAAAAAGCGGTAATAACTGGCGGAAACGCATAATCCCTCACGGTGGAAATAAAAAGGTGGTTCATAGTAAACGTGAAAATCATTCTGCTGGCGAGAGATATAATTGCACTTGATTGTTAAAAAAATGTTAACCTGTGAAGCAAGTATCAGAGCTGCCGTTTTTGCTTCATACTTACACCCTTCAACAATAAAAATGAGAGGGAATGCTTTTGGCCGGGAGTAGTTTACTGACGTTGCTCGATGATATCGCCACACTGCTGGACGATATCTCCGTGATGGGCAAACTGGCGGCGAAGAAAACCGCCGGTGTATTAGGGGATGACTTATCGCTCAATGCGCAACAAGTTTCAGGCGTGCGGGCCAACCGGGAACTTCCCGTGGTCTGGGGCGTGGCGAAAGGATCGCTGATTAATAAAGTGATTCTGGTGCCGCTGGCGCTGATCATCAGTGCGTTTATCCCGTGGGCGATTACGCCTCTGTTGATGATTGGTGGCGCGTTTCTCTGCTTTGAAGGAGTAGAGAAAGTGCTGCATATGCTGGAGGCGCGTAAACATAAAGAAGATCCGGCGCAGAGCCAGCAGCGTCTGGAGAAGCTGGCGGCGCAGGATCCGCTGAAGTTTGAAAAGGACAAAATAAAAGGGGCGATTCGTACCGATTTTATATTGTCTGCCGAAATCGTCGCCATCACGCTGGGGATTGTGGCCGAAGCGCCGTTGCTTAATCAGGTGCTGGTGCTTTCAGGCATCGCGCTGGTAGTGACCGTGGGCGTCTACGGTCTGGTAGGGGTTATCGTTAAGATTGATGACCTGGGGTATTGGCTGGCGGAAAAATCCAGCGCGCTGATGCAGGCATTAGGTAAAGGATTATTGATTATCGCGCCCTGGCTGATGAAAGCGTTATCGATTGTCGGCACGCTGGCGATGTTCCTCGTCGGCGGCGGGATTGTGGTACATGGTATTGCGCCGCTGCATCACGCCATTGAACATTTCGCCGGGCAGCAAAGTGCAGTGGTGGCGATGATATTACCGACTGTTTTAAATCTGATTCTTGGATTTATCATCGGCGGCATCGTGGTGCTGGGAGTGAAAGCCGTAGCGAAAATACGCGGTCAGGCACATTAATACTCGCACAGGCTATTATGCAAAATTCGCCATCTTCAACTAAGGTGAACAAGTTTCACTCGAAAAAAGGAGGCGAGTATGAGCTTTATGGTTAGTGAGGAAGTTACGGTTAAAGAGGGCGGCCCGCGGATGATTGTCACCGGATACTCCAGCGGTATGGTTGAGTGTCGTTGGTATGACGGTTACGGGGTCAAGCGGGAAGCTTTTCATGAAACCGAGCTTGTTCCGGGGGAGGGAAGTCGTCCTGCGGAAGAAGTTTGAAAGGGTATCATTAACACCCGACCGGATGTGGCGCTCACGTCGCATCCGGTCGGGTGTGCCAGTGTCTGCACTGAATTGCCTGATGCGACGCTATCGCGTCTTATCATGCCTACGTTATAAAACTATCGATGTCTGTCGCGTCTTATCATGCCACCATTATAAAATTATCGCTGTTTTGCGGTACGCTATCGCCAGGTTATGCCAGAATCATAAAAAGCAGGTTGGGAGTCGTCAGGGTGCAGCACGAGACAAAAATGGAAAACCAGAGCTGGTTGAAAAAACTCGCACGCCGCCTGGGGCCTGGTCATGTCGTTAATCTCTGCTTTATCGTGGTATTGCTTTTTTCCACCTTGCTCACCTGGCGTGAAGTAGTGGTGCTGGAAGATGCCTATATCTCCAGCCAGCGTAATCATCTGGAAAACGTAGCCAACGCGCTCGATAAGCATTTGCAGTATAACGTCGACAAACTGATCTTTTTGCGTAATGGCATGCGCGAAGCTCTCGTAGCGCCACTGGATTTCACTTCACTGCGTAATGCTGTAACCGAGTTCGAACAGCATCGCGACGAGCACGCCTGGCAAATTGAACTCAACCGACGACGCACCCTGTCAGTCAATGGCGTATCGGATGCATTAGTCAGCGAGGGGAATCTCCTGTCTCGCGAAAATGAAAGCCTCGACAATGAAATTACCGCTGCACTGGAAGTTGGTTACTTGCTGCGACTGGCGCACAACACCTCGTCGATGGTTGAACAGGCGATGTATGTCTCGCGTGCCGGATTTTACGTTTCGACGCAGCCGACCTTATTTACGCGCAATGTACCAACGCGTTATTACGGCTATGTCACCCAACCCTGGTTTATCGGCCATTCGCAACGAGAAAATCGTCACCGCGCGGTACGCTGGTTTACTTCGCAACCGGAACACGCCAGCAATACTGAACCGCAGGTTACCGTCAGTGTTCCAGTAGACAGTAATAACTACTGGTATGGCGTGCTGGGGATGAGTATTCCCGTGCGTACCATGCAGCAATTTTTAAGAAACGCCATCGATAAAAACCTCGATGGTGAGTATCAGCTCTATGACAGTAAGCTGAGATTTTTGACCTCTTCCAATCCTGACCATCCAACAGGGAATATTTTTGATCCTCGTGAACTGGCCTTGCTGGCGCAGGCGATGGAACATGACACGCGGGGCGGCATTCGTATGGACAGTCGCTATGTTAGCTGGGAACGTCTGGACCATTTCGACGGTGTGCTGGTGCGCGTCCATACGTTAAGCGAAGGCGTGCGCGGCGATTTCGGCAGTATCAGCATTGCATTAACCCTGCTGTGGGCGCTCTTTACCACCATGTTACTCATCTCCTGGTATGTGATTCGCCGGATGGTTAGCAACATGTATGTTCTGCAAAGCTCGTTGCAGTGGCAGGCGTGGCACGACACCTTAACGCGTTTATATAACCGTGGCGCACTGTTCGAAAAAGCCCGTCCGCTCGCTAAATTGTATCAGACGCACCAACATCCTTTTTCTGTCATTCAGGTCGATCTTGACCATTTTAAAGCGATTAATGACCGCTTTGGTCATCAGGCGGGCGACCGTGTTCTTTCTCATGCTGCCGGATTAATTAGCAGTTCCTTGCGTGCGCAGGACGTTGCCGGGCGGGTCGGTGGTGAGGAGTTTTGTGTGATTCTGCCAGGCGCGAGTCTGACGGAGGCTGCGGAGGTCGCAGAACGTATTCGCCTGAAGCTAAATGAAAAAGAGATGTTGATCGCCAAGAGTACGACGATACGCATCAGTGCCTCGCTGGGGGTAAGTAGCAGCGAGGAAACCGGTGATTATGATTTTGAACAACTCCAGTCACTGGCTGACCGTCGGCTTTATCTCGCTAAACAGGCCGGGCGTAATCGGGTATGCGCGAGCGATAACGCTTAACGAGCGGAGAAAAAATGGTCCAGCCCTTCACGCCAGCCTTCCGGTCCTTCACGCTGCGTTCGCCAGACGCGGGTCGGATCCTCATCATGCAGATGCACCCCTTCACGGTTTAGCCCTTTCACAATCACCGCGTAATCCATTACCTCCAGTAAGGGCGCATCGTTTGGCCCATCGCCCAGGCCAAGTGTGGTTGGGCGTTTGCCTGATAATTGTTGATAGGTCGCGATAATCCAGTTGGCGGCCTGATCTTTTCCGGCAGAGGCATCCAGGACGTGCCAGAAGCGCGCACCCTGCATAAACTGTAAGCCCAGTTCGTTCAGACGAGCGGTAAATTGTGCCATACGCTCGTCACTGTCGCGCCAGATTAGCGTTACCGACGCCTCATGCAGCTGCGTCAGCGCCGCCTGGCTACGGCTTAATCCCGTCCATTCGGCGATGGTTGCATCGTCGACATCATCGAAAGTCGTGAATTTAAAATGTTCTTTCTCGCGTAGCGTATTTAAAACCTGGCTGATTTCGCCATGGCTAATACCTGAGATGATGCGTGGAAAACCGTCTATATCCTGCCATTGTTCAGCAAGCTGGATCACTGCGCCATTTTCGGCAATCAGCGGTAACCCTTGTAGCCCCAACGTTTTTTGCAAGTACAGCATTTCCGCTGAAGTTTTACTGCTACAGAGAATGACGGGAACATTCGCTTCGCGTAAACGGCTGAGCCAGGGGGCAGCCGGTTGCCAGTCATAACTATGACTGTCCAGCAGGGTGCCATCAAGATCGCTAAAAACCAGTAGTGGTTGTTGAATTGAAAACATGGTCGCGCAGTTCTCCCCTTACCAGGATGATTCTCAAAACAGCACAAATAATCAAAGATGATTTTTTCGGGAGCGATCCCGTTGACGCCAGAGCCACCAAGGGGTGACGCACGTCACATTTCTATTCATAAGTAGCGTTAATCATTCATATCGCGAATATTTTCTTGTCAGCGAAAAAAATTGCGGATAAGGTGATGAACACATCAGATTTCCTGGTGTAACGAATTTTTTAAGTGCTTCTTGCTTAAGCAAGTTTCATCCCGACCCCCTCAGGGTCGGGATTTTTTATTGTGCATTCAACGATTCACTTCAGAGACGCTGAAGTCATGAATATCCAGTTCGAAGGCATCCGCCAATTCACGCCATGTATGATATTCACGTCCATCGACGCTAACGTGTTCAGAATCGTTCTGGCTGCGATGAACTTCGCTTTCGCTAATTTCATTGATCGCCGCCAGCAGGGCATCGACATCGACGCTGACCTCACGTTTTGCGGTATCGCTGTACTCTTTTGCGGTTTTCATCATCTTTCCTCGCAACCGTTACTCTGTTGTTGCCGCCAGTCGTTAAGTCCGCCTGGCATCTCTTAAGTATAGACCGTCGAGAAAATCAGCACTCGCGCGCGCCTGGCGCTGCCAGAAAAACGAAATTGTTCTACACTGGCACAAAGCCACAGGAGGAAAACGATGAAGGTGAATGATCGGGTAACAGTCAAAACGGATGGCGGTCCGCGTCGTCCTGGCGTGGTACTGGCAGTTGAGGAGTTTAGTGAAGGCACAATGTACCTGGTTTCGCTGGAAGACTACCCGCTCGGCATCTGGTTCTTTAATGAAGCAGGGCATCAGGACGGTATCTTTGTGGAGAAAGCAGAGTAATCTTATTCAGCCTGACTGGTGGGAAACCACCAGTCAGAATGTGTTAGCGCATGTTGACAAAAATACCATTAGTCACATTATCCGTCAGTCGGACGACATGGTAGATAACCTGTTTATTATGCGTTTTGATCTTACGTTTAATATTACCTTTATGCGATGAAACGGTCTTGGCTTTGATATTCATTTGGTCAGAGATTTGAATGGTTCCCTGACCTGCCATCCACATTCGCAACATACTCGATTCGGTTCGGCTCAATGATAACGTCGACATATTTAAAAAAGAGGTTATCGTTGTCTCTTTTTTCAGAATATCGCCAAGGATATCGTCGAGAGATTCCGGTTTAATCGATTTAGAACTGATCAATAAATTTTTTCTGACCAATAGATATTCATCAAAATGAACATTGGCAATTGCCATAAAAACGATAAATAACGTATTGGGATGTTGATTAATGATGTGCTTGATGCGCTGACTGTTAGAAGCATCATGGATGAAACAGTCCTCATTAATAAACACCACTGAAGGGCGCTGTGAATCACAAGCTATGGCAAGGTCATCAACGGTTTCAATGTCGTTGATTTCTCTTTTTTTAACCCCTCTACTCAACAGATACCCGGTTAAACCTAGTCGGGTGTAACTACATAAATCCATAATAATCGTTGACATGGCATACCCTCACTCAATGCGTAACGATAATTCCCCTTACCTGAATATTTCATCATGACTAAACGGAACAACATGGGTCACCTAATGCGCCACTCTCGCGATTTTTCAGGCGGACTTACTATCCCGTAAAGTGTTGTATAATTTGCCTGGAATTGTCTTAAAGTAAAGTAAATGTTGCGATATGTGAGTGAGCTTAAAACAAATATTTCGCCACAGGAGTATCCTGGAAGATGTTCGCAGGTATTATTTTTCGGATAATCCTTAGGATAACATGATAAACGTTACGGAATTATATTAATGGCAATTCACTAATAATATCAGCCAGCAAATTAAAAATTTCACTGAATAAATGTTCGCAAAAAGGCGCAATTAACGGCATTAATGCCGCCATTAAAGAGATACCGACAGTCAGAGTTAATGGAAATCCAATAACAAAAATGGATAATTGCGGGGCCATACGATTCAGTAAACCTAATGCCATATTCAGGGTCAGCAGCAGAGTAATGAGCGGTAACGCCAGCATCAGCCCGTTAAGGAAAATCAAACTCCCCGCTTTGGTGAGTGCCAGAAACGCATTGCTGTTCAACGGTTCGCCACCAATTGGCAGGGTGTGAAAGGTATCGACCAGCAGTGAAATCAACCATAAATGACCGTTAAATGTCAGGAACAGCAGTAACGCCAGCATATCCATGATACGCGCTAAAACGGGCATATTGAGATGGCTGGCTGGATCGACAAAAGTCGCAAATGACAGCCCCATTTGCAGACCGATAATTTCGCCAGCGGTTCGCACAGCGGCAAAGGCAAATTGCATGGTAAAACCAAGCGCAACGCCGATCAGGATCTGCTGCACGGCCAGCCACAGAGCAAAGAACGAAAAAACAGGAACATCGTTGGCAGGTAATGATGGGGCAATAGCGAACGTGATCATCATTGCCAGACCCAGTTTTACCCGTTTCGGCACGCTGCGTTCGCTCAGAATTGGCGCGGTAGAAATGAGCGCCAGCACGCGCAGTAACGGCCAGAAGTAGAGGCTTAACCAGGAAAGCCATTGATCGCTTGTCACCTGCATCATTGTACGGGCTACCCGATGATATACGGCAGGTTAGTGAACAAGGTGCGGACGTAATCCAGCAACAGATTGAGCATCCACGGTCCGGCAATAATAATGGCAATAAATACGGCGATGATTTTTGGTATAAACGACAGCGTCATTTCGTTGATCTGTGTGGCGGCCTGCAAAATACTGATGATAAGGCCCGTGACCAGCGCCACCAGCAACAGCGGGGCAGCTAGTGCCAGCGCGACTTTCATCGCTTCAGTCCCCATCATCATGACCGATTCAGGTGTCATTTTGCCTCTCTAGCTGTAAAAGCTCTGCGCCAGCGAACCGACCAGCAATTGCCAACCATCCACCAGTACAAACAGCATCAGTTTAAAGGGCAGAGCAATGGTGGCGGGGGGGACCATCATCATCCCCAATGCCATCAACACGCTGGCAATCACCAGGTCGATAATCAAAAAAGGGATGAAAATCGTGAAGCCTATCTGAAATGCGGTTTTCAACTCGCTGGTCACGTAGGCCGGGAGCAAAATGCGCATCGGCACGGCTTCAGGTCCCTGCAACGGGCCGGTATTCGCCAGTCTGGCAAACAACCCTAAATCCGCCTCACGGGTCTGACGCAGCATAAACTCACGCAGCGGCTGCGCCCCTTTTTCCAGCGCCTCCTGCATTGATATTTTCTCTTCGCTGAATGGCTGGTACGCATCGACATAAATTTTATCGATCACCGGCGACATAATAAAAAAGGTCAAAAACAGCGCCAGTCCCAGCAATACCTGGTTAGGTGGCGCGGAGGGCGTTCCCAGCGCGTTACGCAATAAACCAAAAACAATAATGATGCGGGTGAAACTGGTCATCATTAGTAAAATTGCCGGAATAAACGTCAACGAGGTGATGAACACCAGCGTCTGCACCGGGAGCGACCAGCTTTGTCCACCGCCAGGCAGCGGCTGGCTGGTGATACCCGGCAGTTGCGCGAAGGCGAGGGGCGTAACCAGACAGAGAAGGACAGGTGCGACAGACAACAAACGACGCATCAGGATCTCCCGCTACGCTTAAGCAAGTTTTTCATGACCGACTGAAAATCGGTCTGCGGTATCTCTTCCGTTGGTGCTGAAGGGGGAAGTTTATGCAGCAGATTGATTTGCCCTGCGGTAACGCCGAGCACCAGCCGTGCATCTTCCACATCGACCACCACGACCCGTTCACGCGCGCCCAGCGAAGTACTGGCACTAATTTTCAGACCGTTAACGCCAGTGCGTTTAGGGGCAAATCCCAGCCGTTTTACCAGCCAGGCAGCAGCGAGGATCAGGGCAATAATGGCGATGAGTGCGCCGCTCACCTGCAGCAGTGGCGCAGCAGAAACCGGCGCGGAAGATTGCACAGTAGTGTGGTTATTCATCACTAACGGCTCAGGCGGCGCATTCGCTCAGACGGAGTAATGATATCGGTGATCCGCACGCCATATTTATCGGCAACGACCACCACTTCGCCCTGGGCAATTAAATAACCGTTGATCAGAATATCCAGTGGTTCGCCCGCCAGACCGTCCAGCGCCACGACGGACCCTTGCGTCAGACGCAACAGCTCTTTGATGGTCATCCGCGTACGGCCCAGCTCGACGGTCAGCTTGACCGGAATATCCATTATCAGGTCGATATCCTGCAACGTTCCGCTGACATCACCACCGCCAAATTGCTGGAACACCGCGTCGGCAGCGCTTTTGCTGCTGGTTGATTTTTGTTCGCTCAACGCTTCAGCCCACAGATCGTCCATTGCGCCGTTGTTGTCATCGGCCGGATTATTCATGTCACTCATTTGGGCTGTTCCTCGTTCAGAGAATTTAAAATCGGGTTAATCAAATGTTCTATCCGTAACGCATACTGACCGTTGAGAGTGCCGTACTGACTGGTCAGCACCGGGACGCCGTCAACATGGGCGATGATGCGATCGGGTTTTTCTATCGGCAGGACGTCGCCGGGTTTCAGTTTTAAAATCTGCGACAGGCGTAGCGAGATATCGGCAAAGTTGGCGACCAGCTCCAGCTGTGAATGCTGCACCTGGCGCACCAGGTTATCGCGCCAGTTCTGATCTTCATTACGCGAGTTTTCCAGCGGCGGGTTAACCAACAATTCCCGTAGCGGCTCGATCATGCTGAATGGCAGACAGATATTAAATTCGCCGGTCAGGTTGCCAATCTCCACATGGAACGGCGTGTTAACCACAATGTCGTTCGGCGAGGTGGTGATATTGGTAAATTTCACCTGCATTTCCGAACGCACGTACTCAACTTCCAGCGGATTAATCGCCTTCCAGGCGTCGCTATAGCCTTCAAGCGCCAGCTTTAACATGCGGTTGATGACGCGCTGTTCGGTATGGGTAAACTCGCGACCTTCCACTTTGGTCGGGAAGCGTCCATCGCCGCCAAACAGGTTATCCACGGCGATAAACACCAGACTCGGTGAAAACACCACCAGCCCTGTGCCGCGCAGCGGTTTCAGATGGATAAGGTTCAGGTTGGTCGGCACCGGCAGGTTGCGGGCAAATTCATGGTACGGCTGAATGCGGATGGCCCCGACGGTTATATCCGGGCTACGACGCAGCAGGTTGAACAGCCCCATACGAAAATGGCGGGCAAAGCGCTCATTAATGATTTCCAGCGCCTGCAAACGTTCGCGCACAACCCGTCGTTGGGTATTCGGATCGTACGGACGAATGTCACTTTCGCCGCTAACACTGGCTGTCGGTTCGTCTTTGACTTCGCTGTCACCATTCAACAGCGCATCAATTTCAGCTTGAGAAAGAATACTATCGCCCATGTCGTTATCGCAGAATAAAAGCGGTATACAGCACGTCGGTGACATCCTGTTTCGGTTGCCCGGCAACAAGCGGGGTGGAAAGCGTGGTTTTAATCTCGGCAATCAGGTTTTTCTTGCCTTCTTCTGTCGCCAGTACGGCAGCATCCTGACGCGAAAACAGTAACAGCAAACGGCTACGGACTTCCGGCAAATACTCACTCAGCCGCGAGCGGGTAGCTTCATCTTTCAGGCGCAGGGTTATGCCGATATAAAGCACGCGATCCGCATCGCCCAAATTGACCGTAAAGGTATCCAGCGCATAGAAGACCGGGGAGGGCACGACGCGTTGCTGCGCTTTGTCGTCAGCGGCAACCTGATGCGAATGCCAGTAGCTGTAACCTGCGCTGGCACAGGCCGCGAGGGTAATGAATACCAGAATCGGGATCCAAAGCGATCGCTTGCTTTTCTTGCTTATCGCGTAATCAGTCATGTGTTGCGGTCTTCCTGTGTCGCTACTGCTTATCGGCTAATTATCCTGCGTCTTGAGCGCAACAAAGCGGGGAAAAGACGCGGATTACGGTGCTACCTCTGACGTTAGGCGAAAATATCAACGCTGCTGTTGCCTGTTACACGTACTTGTAAAGAGACGGGAACCGGAAGCGTATCGTCGTCTTCCACCGCCAGAGGTTCATGGTTTGCTGTGCGTTGGCTTTGCTGTTGCTGGGAAGCGGCCTGCTGCTGACCACTAAAGCTTTCGCCACTGATGTTGCTTTGCCCTAACTGAATGCCACTTTCGGCCAGCTGCGTTCGCAGTACCGGAAGCGCTGCTTCCAGGGCGGCGCGTACGTGTTGATGCGGTGAAACCATCTGGATTTGCGCCTGGTTATCATCCACTTTGAGGGAGATTTGCACTTCACCTAAATCCTGCGGGTGCAGACGCAACTCTGCACTTTGTTGCCCCTGGCGGGTGAACAGCGAAATATGCTGGCTTAATGATTGTTGCCATTCGTGAGAACCCAGCGGTGCACTCAACACAGGCGCGGCGACGGTGGGCAGTGGCTGTGTCTGGTGTGGAGTGATTAGCGGGCTGGCGGCAGCGGTCACCGGTGAAGGTGTGCTGATGACTTCCGCTTTACTCTGGGCTTCTGCTACCAGCGGTGTTAATGGCTGAGCTGGCGTGCCGGGGGCATCATCAGGCTGTGCTGTTGTGAGTTGCGCAGAAGTCAGTTTTGTGAAGAGCGTTGGTTTCTCTGCCGGTAACACGGTTGACGGCACATCAGTCACTTTGGGCGTATTGTCAAAACCCGGCAACATCGCAAAAAGGGCGCTCAGGCTTGCGGTGACGTCTTCATTCAGATCATCCGCTTTTTCGTCTTTTGCCGTATTGTTGCCAGCCACCGCAGCCAACGTCATCGTTTGAGCGGTGGTTAATGGTGTTGATGTGGATTGTTCGTCGTTGATGACAGGCGGTGTTTCATCCACAGGGATCAGTAAATCCGCTTGTTGCGCATCGGCAAGAATCTCGCTGACCAGCGGCTCGCCTTTTGTCGTGGGCTTATCTGTTGCCACCAGCAACTGGGGGGCCGCTTTGTCGGTAGTTGTCTCGCCTGCTAATGCTTCGCTCAACAACGCGAGAAAATCTTGTGCAGCATCGCTGGCTTTGCCGCCAGGCAATGTGGTGGTGTCAACGTCGGCGGTAATTAAGGGCGCTAAGCGAATCATTCAGGTTTCCTCATGGCGGCGCGCTGGGCGAACTCATCCATCTTTTTCTGATCGAGGCGGTTTTCTGCAAGCAGTGCCGCCGTGGATTGCCGTTCCTGCAGTGTCTGCCAGGCCTGCAAACGTTGTTTCTTTTCTCGCCAGCTGTTCAGGGCAATGTCAACTTTCTGCGTCCACTGATTAAGTTGCTGGCGATGCTGAGTAATGGCTTTTTCCAGCGTCTGGATAAACTGCTGATAGTTGATCCAGCGGTTGCTGGTCATCCCGGCACTCATATCGCTGTTGAGGTTATTGCGATATTCATTCTGATAATCGATCAGCATTTTGAGCTGTTCTTCCGCCTGCTGACACCCGCGACGCATTTCACCCAGCAGGCGCGCGGCATCCTCTACCTCTTTTTCTGCCAGATCTTTCAGGGTCGCCAGCGCGCCATGTTCTGCCATCTGCCGTTATCTCCTGGGTTATGACACTGTCGGGAAAATACGCTCCAGCCCCTGGAGAGACGCTTCCCAGTCCGCACGTTCAAAAATGCCTTGTTGCAAATAGCCCTCCAGCTGCGGCCACAGGGCGATGGCTTTATCGAGCATCGGATCGCTGCCTTTGGCATACGCGCCGACGCTAACCAGATCGCGGTTACGCTGAAAACTCGACAACAGCTGTTTGAAGGTGCGCACTCGCGCGTAATGTTGCTCACTGATCAACGCCGTCATTGCGCGGCTGATCGACGCTTCAATATCGATAGCCGGATAGTGCCCGGCTTCCGCCAGTCGGCGAGACAGCACAATGTGACCGTCGAGGATTGCCCGCGCAGAGTCGGCAATGGGGTCCTGCTGGTCATCGCCCTCGGTGAGCACGGTATAAAACGCGGTAATCGAGCCGCCGCCGCTAATGCCATTTCCGGCACGCTCGACCAGTGCCGGTAATTTGGCAAACACCGACGGGGGATAACCTTTGGTGGCGGGGGGTTCGCCAATCGCCAGCGCAATTTCACGCTGGGCCATCGCGTAGCGGGTGAGGGAGTCCATAATCAGCAACACATGCTGACCACGATCGCGAAAATCTTCGGCAATGCGCGTGGCATAGGCGGCACCTTGCATTCGCAGAAGCGGAGAGACATCTGCCGGAGCGGCAATCACTACTGAGCGTGCACGCCCTTCGGCACCGAGGATATTCTCAATAAAATCTTTTACTTCGCGCCCTCGTTCACCAATCAAACCCACGACAATGACATCGGCGCGGGTGTAACGGGCCATCATCCCCAGCAGCACACTTTTACCAACGCCGGACCCGGCAAACAGCCCCATACGCTGCCCACGCCCAACGGTAAGCAGGGCATTGATTGGGCGCACGCCAGTGTCCAGCACATGTTCAATCGGTGTACGTTGCAATGGGTTAAATGGTGGGGTAATCAGCGCACCGGTTTCCGTCGTATCGGGGGAGGGGAGGCCATCGAGCGGTTTACCGCTGCCGTCCAGAACGCGACCTAATAACGCCGGACCGAGCGGCAACTGTTTGCCGCTTTGCAGCCCTTCTGCCGAAATGTTTTTGGCATAAACACGCGCGCCGGGCAGGACACCTTCGACTTCCTCCAGCGGCATTAAAAACAGCCGTTGACCGTTAAAGCCAACGACTTCGCTTTCTACTTCGTGCGTTTCGCTGCCGTTCTGGCGCTCAATAACACAGGTTGCGCCGAGCGGCAATTGTAATCCGGTGGCTTCCAGCACCAGCCCGGTAGCGCGAGTTAATCGCCCGTAGCGACGTACCGCAGGCAACTGCGCCATTTTGGCTTCAAAGTTATCCAGCGTGGTTAGCCAGCGAGTCAGGCGCGTGGTCATTACACCACTCCTGGTGCTGCCAGACGGCAGAGTTCTTGCCAGCGAGTGGCGACACTGGCGTCGAGATCGCCTTCATCGGCGGAGACTTTACAGCCGCCAGGATGGAGGGTGGGATCGCCCCGCAAGCGCCAGCCATGCAAACTTAAGGTAGCGCCGAGCATATCATCCACACGTTGCAGATCATCCGGGTGCACGCGCAGCTGTGGTTTACCGCTGAATAACGGTTCTTGCTGCAACAACTGTTGGATCTGTTTGATCAGTGCCGAGTTATCCACTGTTGGCGTCTGACCGATGACCTGACGTGCTGCCTCCAGCGCCATCTGCATCAGGCGCGAAGCAATCACACTATCAAGCGCATCAAGGGTAGTTTGAAATTCGCTGACCAGTTGCTGCATCCGGGCATGAATTGGCGCTTGTTGAGACTTCGCCTCTGCCAGACCTTGCTCCAGCCCCTGGGCCAGTCCTTCCTGATAGCCCTGCTTATGACCTTGCTGGCGACCTTCGGCAATACCCGCCTGATAACCTTGCTCATGGGCCTGCATTTGCAGTTGCGCCAGTTGCTGCTCAAGGCTGGGTTCGGCCTCTTCAATGATGGTTTCTTCCGGCTCGACCATGGGCACAAACTCTGCCTGTGGTGGCGCGAGATCGTCCGGCGTCCAGGTTTTCCACGGCAGATTATCAGACATAGGTATCCTCGCCGCTGCCAATTACCATCTCGCCAGTTTCGGCAAGGCGGCGCACAATCAGCAGAATCGCTTTCTGTTCGTTTTCCACCTGCGACAGACGCACCGGACCACGGTTGGCGAGATCGTCGCGCAGAATATCGGCGGCACGCTGCGACATATTGCGCAGGAATTTCTCGCGCAGTGGCTGCTCGGCCCCTTTCAGCGCGATCAACAGCGATTCGGAATCTACTTCCTGCAACAGACGCTGAATGCTGCGATCGTCGACATCCACCAGATTCTCGAACAGGAACATCTCGTCGATGATTTTCTGCGCCAGTTCGCCGTCGAATTCGCGCACGGCGGTAATAACGGCTTCTTCCTGCTGAGTTTTCATCAGGTTGATAATTTCGGCTGCCGTTCTCACGCCGCCCATTTTGCTGCGCTTGAGATTCTGACCGTCGAGCAAGCCATTCAGTACTTCGGTCAGCTCCGCCAGCGCGGCTGGCTGCACGCCGCCAAAGGTGGCGATACGCAACATCACGTCGTGGCGCAGACGTTCATCGAACAACGCCAGAATATCGGCGGCCTGGGCGCGCTTCAGATGCACCAGAATGGTGGCGATAATTTGCGGATGCTCATCGCGAATCAGATCGGCGGCACTCTGCGGCTCCATAAAGTTGAGCGTTTCAATACCGCTGGCGGTATCGCGAGTTTCGAGAATATCTTCCAGCAGGCTGGCGGCACGTTCTTCACCCAGAGCTTTGACCAATACCGAACGCAGATAATCGTTGGCGTTGATATTCAGTGCGGCAAACTGTTCAGCTTCTTGCTCAAATTCCGCCAGCACATCGGTTAGCTGCTTGTTGGAGATCTGCGTGACGTTCGCCATTGCAGCGCTAAGAGTTTGCACTTCGCGCTGGGAGAGGTGCTTGAACACCTCTGCCGCCCGGTCTTCGCCAATGGTCATCAGCAGGATGACGCTTTTATCGGTGCCTGTCAGGTTACTCATGATCGTTATTTATCCACTGGCGAATGACCAGCGCCACCACGCGCGGATCGTTATCAGACATTTCACGGATACGCTGGCTCATGACTTCTGCCCCCAGACGTTGGTTAGCGCGTCGTTGTTGGAGTTGTTCGTCTTTGCTCAGGCGGACTTCCACCGCATCTTCCACTTCCTCACGGGCCTGCGCCTGTTGCTGTACAGCTTTCATCGCCTCGGCGCGACGTGTTAACTGCGGGCGTACCGCTTTCCGCCACAGCAGCCACGCCACCAGCAGTACCAGCAACCAGCGACCGGCAGCCAGCAACTGATCGATAAACGCTTGCTGTTGCCAGAACGGCAGTTCTCCGCCGCTTTCGTCACTGCTATTGAACGGCGAGTTAACGACATTGAGCGAGTCACCGCGTTTTTCAGAAAAGCCCATCGCCTCGCGGGTCAGATCTTCAATTTGCTTCATCTGTTCGTTGCTGAGAGGCAATGGTTTACCGTCTGGCAAGGTTTTGTAATTCACCACTACCGCGACTGACAGACGTTGCACATCGCCCACGTTCATTTTGGTATGACGAATGGTGCGATCGACTTCGTAGTTACTGGTTTCATTCCGCTGTGTGCTACGCGGCCCGCTATTGCTGGTGGTGCTCGCCTGCTGCTGGCGGTTATTTTGATTTGCCGGAGGCGTGCTGATTGGCGCGTTATTCGCAGGTGCCGGTTGATTCGACAACGCCCCCGGTACGCCGCCCGGATAACCGGAACCGCTTTGCTCGCTCTCATTAAGCTGGCGTGAACGAAGCGCCGCATGAGATTCATCACCGTTAGGGCGATACTGTTCTTCCGTTTGTTCTTTACTGGCGAAGTCCAGCTGCGCCGTGACCTGGGCGTGAATATTACCGTTACCAACAATAGGCGACAGGATTGCTTCAATACGCCGCTGAATACGGCCTTCGACATCGCTGGCATATTTCAACTGAGCATCATTAAGATCGCGCCCGCTGGTATTGGACTGGGTTAACAGATGTCCGCCCTGATCCACCAGCGTGACGTTTCCCGGCGGCAGACCAGCAACGGCGCTGGAAACCAGATGCACAATGGCGCTAATTTGCCCTTCATCGAGTGCGCGGCCGGGTAACAGATTTACCGTCACCGATGCAGAAGGGGATTTTTGTTCACGGACGAATAAAGACGGTTTCGGCATTGCCAGATGTACGCGCGCCCCTTTTACCGGGCCGATAGTTTCGATGGTACGAGAAAGCTCGCCTTCCAGCGCCCGCTGATAATTCACCTGTTCGCTGAACTGGCTGATACCAAACTTTTCCTGATCGAGTAGTTCAAAACCGACCGCGCCGCCTTTGGGCAAACCTTGTTGTGCCAGGCGCAGACGCAGTTCGTGAACTTTATCTGCCGGAACTTCAATAGCGCCGCTGGCTTCGCTGAAGCGGTAAGGAATATTCATTTGCGTCAGTTGGCTGACAATTGCGCCACCATCCTGATCGGAAAGATTGCTGAATAATGTGCGGTAGTCGGGGGCTTTCGCCCACAGGATCAGTGCGACCATGACCGCCACTGCCGCGGAACCGGCAACAATCAATGGAATTTTCGGATTCGCACGCAGGCGATTAAGCCACTCAAGAGATTTTGTCTGGGCTGCAGTCGCATTCATCGCGCACCTCGTGGCTGATGATGGACGGCGTTATTGGCAAAGTGGAACAAGACTCACTCCCGGGTCAGCAAACTCGAAAAATTGACGCTCCCATTATTTGTGCTTTCGTTTTTTTCTATCCGCCAATAAACCCGTTTTTTTGTTGCTATTTAGCGCCTTTGTCTTATTGACTTACTGGTAGGCTTTGCTACCAGAAATTATCCGGGAGACGAAAATGTCAGCGATACAGGGGATTGAAGGGGTTATCAGCCAGTTACAGGCTACGGCGATGAGTGCGCGTGCGCAGGATTCACTGCCGCAACCGTCCATTAGTTTTGCCGGGCAGCTGCACGCCGCGCTCGATCGCATAAGCGATACACAAACAGCCGCCCGCACGGAGGCAGAAAAATTCACCCTCGGTGAACCCGGCGTGGCGTTAAACGATGTGATGACCGATATGCAAAAAGCCTCAGTTTCTATGCAAATGGGGATTCAGGTGCGTAATAAGCTGGTGGCGGCGTATCAGGAAGTGATGTCCATGCAGGTGTAGGTTTTGTAACCTGTTGTTAATTACTTCCAATCTCACCGCTTGGGGCATGGATGGGGCAAACTCACTCAATTTCTGGTTTAAAATGGAAACCTGATTCTGAAAGTTTTCTGCCATCCACGATCCGTATACGCGATAACCCCTCTGAACATCAGAGTGTCTCTTTTAACACTCATCACCACGTCGGATGTTGCTACGACCGCAGACGCAACAGTAACGTTTGAATAATTTAATCTTTGTTGATGTTTTTATTCATATTCCGGGCGATAGATATGAGCGATTTTTGATAGTGGTAATTTTATTGTGTTTTAGAATGCTCCCTGGGCAATATAATTTATTAAACAGGAGTGTAAATGTTTCCATTAAATGATCTTTCGTTAAAAACTCAGTCGGTTCAATTAAATAAAGTCACATCTAATACTGAATCTACGATAAAACAACATGAGTTAGTATCTGATGATGCAATCATAAATGAATTATCAAGTGAGTTAGTCAGTTGTCTTGGAAATGGTAAGTTTACACCAATTAGTGAAGACAGCAAATTATTTAATATGCTGTCAGAATTTAAGTTATTGCACTCAGAATATTTCGAATGGGGTGATTATAGTCTCTGGTTTCAAGATTTCTCGATTTATAATAAGATAGGTTTTATCATGATAGAAAAAAATCAGGGAACTGGTAACCCACCCATTCGGCATAAATTAGAGTTTATATCGACTAATATTGCAGAGTTTCTAGACAACTTTACGAAAATTACAGATTCCAGACTTTGCAAAGGTTTCAGTGACTGGGCTAATTCAGTCAAAGAAGGCGCATCGAATGACTTCAAAAAAAATGTGGATATAGCATTGGTGAGATTGTTTAAATGTGTTGAACTCCACAATAGTAAACTTGACTTAACAGATCTTCACTTGGGGTCTTTGCCACCTCTTCCATCCTGGATTGAGGTGCTTTATCTTCGTCATAATGGCCTTGCCACAATACAGGTTCCCAAATTCTGCAAAGAATTAGAGCTCGATTTCAATAATTATATGGTATTTCCAAAAGTATCCGATGGAATTACCCAGGTCTCCGTAGATAATAATCTGATATCGCGTGTTGACTCATCTCCGTCAAAGGCTATGACAATTTCTATTTATCGCAATAAAATATGGTAAATACCAGCAATGCCTGAGACTACTAAGCTGTTTAATTGTGGCGATAATAAGATAAAAGAAATTCAATACTTCCCAAATCATCTGGAGAAAGCACGTATGGAGTGTGATATTGAGGTTGTCTCTGCGATATATAGCAATAAAGAATTACTTTTTAAAGAATGTAATTCTTTTGAAGAGACATTTTTATATCATGGACTTTGACAGGGATTTGCTATGAAAGATCGCAGCGAAAATATATTGTTACGAATCCCGCTGATTATGATAAATATTCCGATATGGTTAAAAAGTATGTAATAGATGGTGAGGAACTCATAATTAAATATTATATGTAAGTAATTAGGCGCAATTGTGTCACTGGAATAGAGGTTTCTTGTGACACATTTTAGTTCATCAATAATCTCCAGGGTTAACAGACAGGTTGAATTAACGCTGCGCCCTGGTTTTTGACATTACCCACCGCGCGCAATACCGGATGCCAGGAGAACTGCTTTGCTGGCACACAACCACTGACCGCGATTTCTGAGGCTTCTTTACCGCTAATCTCTTGCCGCATCCATTCCTGTGCAGCTTCTGGCGACAGAACCAGCGGGCGGCGGTCATGAATATCTACCAGACCCTGGTCTGCTGCTGCAGTGACAATTAAAAATCCTTCGGCTTCGTCACCGCGCTCAAACGGTGTGCTACCTATCGCGGCCATAAAAACAGGTTGTCCATCAGCGCGATAGATAAAATAAGGCTGTTTTTTGTCGCCTTCTTTTTTCCACTCAAACCAGCCATCGGCAAAACAGATTGCCCGACCATGTTGCCAGAGCGGTTTAAACATACGACTGGTGGCCGCAGTTTCTACGCGGGCGTTAATCAGCGGCGGTTTATCCCACCATCCGGGAGCATATCCCCAGAAAACCGGATCCAGATGAAGGTGTTCATCACGTTCACTGAGCAGAAGAACTTTGGTTCCCGGCGCGACGTTGTATCTGCCAATGGGTTCGGGATCGTAGGGAATATCGCGTTCAATATCTTCCGCGAGAAGCGCAAGGTAATCTTCACGCGTTTGGGATTGGGCAAAGCGTCCACACATAGAAACCTCCTGAGATCATACTGAAAAGAATAGGATAGGGGGCGGGTAAAATCTATGTGTCAGAGGCAACGATGTTCCCGCTGTGGGCCACAGCGGGAATGAGGGATTACTTCTGAATTAAATAACGAATGGTCGGCCCGTCTTGCTGAATATCCAGCACCGTATAGCCGTGATTACGCGCATCCAGTGGAATATTATTGATCGACTGTGGACAGTCGCTCACCACTTCCAGGATTTCCCCTTTTTTTAACTGCGGCATCGCCTCAAGAGTTGCGACTGCCGGATAAGGGCAGGGTTCACCCACCATATCAAGGCGGTAATCAGGAACGATATTTTTCATGCGATCTCCTTAGCAGTCTGCGGTGCCGCACGGCGGAAGAAGCGTTTTTCCCAGCCGATAATCAACATCAGCGCAGTAAACAACAGCAAATATGTCACCAGCAGGCCACCCATCGGGCCAAAGGTTTTCAGCAGGTTGATTTTGTCCCAGTCGGTGGCCAGCGCCGGAGCGAAATCATCCCAGTAATACGCCAGAATCGTCGAGCCGATCACATTGCCCAGACCGACCCACCAGTAGTGCACCTGACCTTCTACCGCGCGGTACATCCAACCGGTTTCGCAGCCGCCTGCCAGCACGATGCCAAAACCAAACAGTAAACCACCAATTACCGCGTTTGGTCCCGCCCACATGATTTTGGGTTCAACACCTAACTGTACGTAACTGAAGATCCCGATGGCACTTACCGCCATACCGATAATGATTGCTTTAGCCATATGGGTACGTCCGGTGATCCACATATCGCGGAACGCCGAAGTAAAGCAGATTTGCGCACGTTCAATCAGTAAACCAAAGCCGACGCCAAACAGCATTGCCAGCCCCAGTTTGGGTTGGTTCATCGCCGTGAGCAGCGCCCAGCCCAGCATACCGAAAAAGACCAGCATCCCGAGACGAAAACGACGCCGCGCCTGATCCGGTTTTTGCGTCAGCGGTGAGGCGGCAGAAACTTTCTGCATTTTCACGGGAATACGGAAGATGGGCAGCAGGGTAAAGCGTGCGCCAAACCATGAACCAATGGCAGTGGCGATGGCAAAGAACCAGGCATGCAGCGAGAACTGAGGAATACCGGTAAAGAACGCCGCCAGGTTACAGCCCATTGCCAGACGCGCGCCAAAACCAGCGATAATACCGCCAATGATGGCCTGCATAATGCGGATACGGCTGCGTGGCATGCGCAGTTTGACATTGTTGGCCCACAGCGCTGCGGCAAAGCAGCCGCCAAACATGCCGAGGATCATCATCCCGTCGATGCGGGTTAATGGCGATCCTTCCAGATGGATAATTTTAAAATAACCCCACTCTTCAGCATGGACGCCAAACAGCTGCAGGAGCTGACCGCCCCAACGGGTAAATTCACCCGTGACAGCCCAAAAGGTGCCAGTAATGCCAAAATAGTAAGTGGAGAGAATACCCGCCGCGATGACCGCAGGGATGGGTGCCCAGAATTTAATCAACCAGGCGTGTTTGAATTGCTGCCATGACATGAATGTAGCCTCTGAACTCAGAAGGTTTGAAACAAGAATCGCGAATCATACATCATGCAAATTTATTTTCGGGGTAATAATTCACAAAAATAATAGTTAGATCAAATTTCTCTCTGAACTTTGAAAGGCTGGCGACATCAGGGCTTTAATGCCACAATCCTCTTTTCTTCTCATGCAGGACGAATGATGAAAAAACTCGCAATTGCAAGCGCGCTCATGTTGCTGGCGGGCTGTGCCGAAGTCGAAAACTATAACAATGTCGTGAAAACCCCCGCGCCGGACTGGCTGGCGGGCTACTGGCAGACCAAAGGGCCGCAACGTGCGCTGGTCAGTCCGGAAGCGATAGGCAGCCTGATTGTCACTAAAGAGGGCGATACCCTGGATTGCCGTCAGTGGCAGCGGGTGATTGCCGTGCCGGGCAAGTTGACATTGATGTCTGATGATCTCACTAACGTTACCGTAAAACGTGAGCTGTACGAGGTTGAGCGTGACGGTAACACCATTGAGTACGATGGTATGACGATGGAGCGTGTGGATCGCCCGACGGCAGAGTGTGCCGCCGCGCTGGATAAAGCGCCGTTACCGACGCCACTGCCGTAATGAAATCTCCCCGGCTTGCCGCCGGGGATGAATTTAAATCACCTCTTCGATAACCCACACGCTGACGCTGCCGCCGTTGCAAAAGAAGGTCGCTTCGCCGTTTTCGTCGGTCACTACGCTCTCTTGCCGATTCCCCAGAAAATCACGCCAGGTTTTATTGCCGTAATTCTCTCCCAGATGAATGGTTTTTTCGCCATCATCCCCGTTCGACATGACCACCACGCAGCCGGGATATTCGTCAGTGCCACTGCGGCTAAAGGCAATGCAGTTCGGATGGTCGAAAAATAACGTCTGTACACCGTGGGCGAAACGCTGACGGGCGAGAATTAACTCATCAAGCTGTTCGATTATTGGCATATCTATCGGATAGGTTTGCCCGTCACCACCGACATCTTCGTAATGCGCACCGTAGAGGTCCGGATAGAACACCGAAGGAACGCCATTTTCCCGCAACAAAATTAGAGCATACGCCAGCGGTTTAAACCACGGTTCGACCGGTGCTTCGAGGGCTTGCAATGGTTGGGTGTCGTGATTGGCAACGAGCGTCACGGCGTGGAAAGGATCGGCTTCCACTAATGTACCCGTGAAAATCTGCGTCATGTCGTAGTCGCGCCCCATGCGCGATGCTTCATGGAATTTCATCTGCAGCGGCGCATCGAACAGCATGGTTTTGCCTTCCACCTGATCAATATACGTTTGCAGTTTATCGACTTCATGCGACCAGTACTCTGCCACAATAAACAGCGGCTTTGGCGCAACTTCCTGTACGTGTTCGATCCACTCTTTATAAAACCACGCCGGAATATGTTTGACCGCATCAAGACGAAAACCGTCGCATTGCGTTTGTTCCATCACCCAGCGCGCCCAGTATTTAATCTCTTCCGTCACGGCATGATTGCGAAAATCGATATTCTCGCCCATCAGATAATCGAAATTACCTAATTCATCATCAACCTGATCGTTCCAGCCTTCGCCGGTGTAGTCGTTAACAATTTTAAATATGCCATCTTCATCAGGGTTTTCGATATGGTCGATACCGCTAAAACATTTGAAATCCCAGATAAACTGCGAGTATTGCCCGGCACGGGCGGGGAAGGTGTAACGCGTCCAGCCTTCACACTCAATGATTTCTTCGTCAATTTGCGTACGGTCATCAGCATTTACACGCTGCACGCGAATAGCTTCTTTTTCATCCGCGCCCATTTTGTGGTTGACTACCACGTCCAACAGCACCGCAATGTCATTACGTTTCAGGGCGTCAATGGCGGCCAGCAGTTGTGCTTTATCGCCATATTTAGTAGGGATGCTGCCTTTCTGATCAAACTCGCCTAAATCAAATAAATCATAGGAGTCGTAGCCGACCGAATACCCGCCCGATGCGCCTTTATAGGCGGGCGGCAACCAGACCATATTGATACCAATATCATTAAAACCGTCGGCGCGCTCGGCCAGTTCAGGCCAGAGCTTACCGCCTTCCGGGTAATACCAGTGAAAACATTGTAACAGCGTGGGATTACGCATTCTTCGACTCCATTCAAGGGGAACATTAGAAGCGTAGCCGTAATCAGATTATTCGCGAGCCATTGGCTCTTTAAGATTCAAAAGAGGTTATCCTGCGGAGCCAGCACAAAGCCACCCTGATCGCCATAGGCACTTAACACCGATTTTTGCACCGATGACTGACCGACCAGTTTCGCCAGTTCATCCATCCGAATCTGTAATAACTGCTTTACCTTGCTTTCGTTGTCGAGAATCAGGCGCAGCATCGGGCGGAGCTGCTCCTGCATCGTGGTGGACGGGGCAACCTCTTCAGTCAGGTGTGCGATCTCCTGCACCGCATTCACATACGCCATTTCGCTGGCGATGAGTTCGTCCCATTGTTCTTCTGTCGCCAGGCGTAACATGAGCTGGCTTTTTTCGACGAGTTGTTGCCAGGCGAAATACAAATGCGGTGCATTGTTCATCAGACTGGGTCCTGAATCAAAGAAGGGGTGAGTAAAGACTCTTTCCAGGCATCGGCAATATTGCGCATTAATGCTTCCACTTCTTCGACTGCGGAGACATCGTTGCGTAAATTGGCTTGCAGCAAGCGCCTGACCATATAGCTATAAAGAGCAATCAAGTTTTGGGTTAGTTCGTCTTTGCTCTCTTCATCAAGACTCACCCGCAGCCCGTTCTCAATGATGTTGATCGCTTTTGACAAAGAGACGCCTTTGCCTTGCTGATTGTTGTCCTGCATAAACAGGCGCGCTCTAACCAGTGCGCTCAGCACTCCATCAAATAGCATGGTGACCAGCTGTTGCTGGCTGGCGCTCATTACGGCGCTTTCGACGCCAATTTGTGCATAGGCCTGGGTGCCTTTTGCCGCGTACATAGTTTCTCCTGAAGATTATTTCGAGTTGCTATTTGAGGTGTCGAACTGCTGTGTCAGATAGCTACTGGTGGAGTTAAGCGAGTTCATTAACACATCTAATTGGGTGAACTGGGCTTTATAGCGCGTCATTAAGGTATCGATACGCTCACTGGCTGCGTTGTACTGGTCGGTCAAATTATTCAGCGTTTTGCTGACGCCATCTTTTGCGGCCTGGATTATCCCGGTGGAAGAGAGCCAACTGGTCAGGTTGCTACTAATGCCGGTAGTTACCCCTGTACTTTTACCGTCACCTATAAACATTTCACCGATGCCTGCGGCATCTTTTTTTAGTGCCGTTTGCAGTTTGTCGGTCGCGATTTCCAGCTTGCCGGTACTGGCATCGCTGGTAATGCCAATCTGTGCCAGCGTTTTATAGTTTGAACTGCTGTGAGTATTGGCGAGCAAGGTTTTAAGCTGAGTCTGGATGGTACGCAGTGTGGAGTCACCAAGTAATGCTCCATTACTGGAGTCCTGACTTTCTGCTCCGGCATCGACAGCGGTGTATTTGGTTAAGCTACTGAATGTATCCTGCAATGTGTTATAGGCATCCACCCATGCTTTGACTACATTTTCAGCTTTGGATGTGTCTTTACTGATGGTCAGTGTCTGATTACCGGTGGTGACGTCATTCAGGTTGAGTGTGATATCTTCCAGCGCGTCGCTGATAGTGTTACTGCTGTTTTCAATCTCAACGTTATTGACTGTCAGTTTGGCGTTTTGCGCGGTGACGCTTTCAATCATGCCATTGCTGCTATCACCCGACGTTCCGTTGTAACCCATAAAACTTTCCAGGGCGCTGTCGCCGCTGACGCTAAGTTTCATAGCGTTATCGTTGCCCGTATCGTTAGCGGTGATGGACAGACGATATTCGCCGTTTCCCACATTGATGATACTGGCGCTGACACCAGCTTTGGCGTTGTTAATGGCATCGCGAATGCCGGAAAGTGACGAGTTAGCCGCGCTGATATCAATCGTGACCGGATCTTTACCGCCGCCTTGCTGGATGGTCAGTACGCTATCGCTGGTGGCGATGGCAGCTTTACTGTCTTTTTGACTAATTTTTGTGGTCAGCGTTTGTGCCTGCGCCAGTTGGCTAACGCTAATGGTGTATTTCCCGGCAATCGCGCTGCCCGTGGTGGTGGCGCTGAAAGCCGATGAACTGCTGGTGGTTGAAGTGGCGGTAAATAAATCGGCTTTATTCAGTGCTGTGTTGGCTGTCTGGAAACTCTCTAGTGCACTTTTCAGCGTCCCGTAGGCGCTCAGTTTCGCGGTGTAAGAGCTTTGCTGTTTTGATATCGGCGTCAGGGTAGATTTTTCTGCCGCCTCCAGACTGTCAAGGATGCTGCTTAAGTCCAGCCCCGACCCAACCCCAAGCGTTGAAATACTAGCCATATAAATTCCTTAATCATGCGACGTATAGAACGAATACCGGGGTTATCGGCGTAAGCGGGGCAAAGTTTACGATTTATTTTTTGGCTTAATGACACGAACAGCAACGAGGAAGGGGAGTATTTCGACCGCTAGAAAAAAATTCTAAAGGTTGTGAGTGACCAGACGATAACAGGGTTGACGGCGACGAAGCCGAAGGGTGGAAGCCCAATACTTAAACCGTAGACTTGAAAACAGGAAAATGAATCATGGCACAAGTCATTAATACCAACAGCCTCTCGCTGATCACTCAAAATAATATCAACAAGAACCAGTCTGCGCTGTCGACTTCTATCGAGCGCCTCTCTTCTGGTCTGCGCATTAACAGCGCTAAAGATGACGCTGCGGGCCAAGCGATTGCTAACCGCTTCACTTCTAACATCAAAGGTCTGACTCAGGCCGCACGTAACGCCAACGACGGTATTTCTCTGGCGCAGACCACTGAAGGCGCACTGTCTGAAATCAACAACAACTTGCAGCGTGTTCGTGAACTGACCGTTCAGGCCACTACCGGTACTAACTCTGATTCTGACCTGTCTTCAATACAGGACGAAATCAAATCCCGTCTCGATGAAATTGACCGCGTATCCGGTCAGACTCAGTTCAACGGCGTTAATGTTCTTTCCAAAGATGGTTCAATGAAAATTCAGGTTGGTGCGAATGATGGTCAAACTATCTCCATCGATCTGAAGAAAATTGATTCTTCAACTTTGGGGCTGAATGGCTTCTCAGTTTCTAAAAACTCTCTTAATGTCAGCAATGCTATCACATCTATCCCGCAAGCCGCTAGCAATGAACCTGTTGATGTTAACTTCGGTGATACTGATGAGTCTGCAGCAATCGCAGCCAAATTGGGGGTTTCCGATACGTCAAGCCTGTCGCTGCACAACATCCTTGATAAAGATGGTAAGGCAACAGCTGATTATGTTGTTCAGTCAGGTAAAGACTTCTATGCTGCTTCTGTTAATGCCGCTTCAGGTAAAGTAACCTTAAACACCATTGATGTTACTTATGATGATTATGCGAACGGTGTTGACGATGCCAAGCAAACAGGTCAGCTGATCAAAGTTTCAGCAGATAAAGACGGCGCAGCTCAAGGTTTTGTCACACTTCAAGGCAAAAACTATTCTGCTGGTGATGCGGCAGACATTCTTAAGAATGGAGCAACAGCTCTTAAGTTAACTGATCTGAATTTAAGTGATGTTACTGATACTAATGGTAAGGTAACCACAACTGCGACTGAGCAATTTGAAGGTGCTTCAACTGAGGATCCGCTGGCGCTTCTGGATAAAGCTATTGCATCAGTCGACAAATTCCGGTCTTCTCTAGGTGCCGTGCAGAACCGTCTCGATTCCGCTATCACCAACCTGAACAACACCACCACCAACCTGTCTGAAGCGCAGTCCCGTATTCAGGACGCCGACTATGCGACCGAAGTGTCCAACATGTCGAAAGCGCAGATCATCCAGCAGGCAGGTAACTCCGTGCTGTCTAAAGCGAACCAGGTACCGCAGCAAGTTCTGTCACTGTTACAAGGCTAATGGCCTTAACCTGCCTGACCCCGCCACCGGCGGGGTTTTTTCTGTCCGCAATTTACCGATAACCCCCAAATAACCCCTCATTTCACCCACTAATCGTCCGATTAAAAACCCTGCAGAAACGGATAATCATGCCGATAACTCATATAACGCAGGGCTGTTTATCGTGAATTCACTCTATACCGCTGAAGGTGTAATGGATAAACACTCGCTGTGGCAGCGTTATATCCCGCTGGTGCGTCACGAAGCATTGCGCCTGCAGGTTCGACTGCCCGCGAGCGTGGAACTTGACGATCTGCTACAGGCGGGCGGCATTGGGTTACTCAATGCCGTCGAACGCTATGACGCCCTACAAGGAACGGCATTTACAACTTACGCAGTGCAGCGTATCCGTGGCGCTATGCTGGATGAACTTCGCAGCCGTGACTGGGTGCCGCGCAGCGTGCGACGCAACGCGCGTGAAGTGGCACAGGCAATAGGGCAACTGGAGCAGGAACTTGGCCGCAACGCCACGGAAACTGAGGTAGCGGAACGTTTAGGGATCGATATTGCCGACTATCGCCAAATGTTGCTCGACACCAATAACAGCCAGCTCTTCTCCTACGATGAGTGGCGCGAAGAGCACGGCGATAGCATCGAACTGGTTACTGATGATCATCAGCGAGAAAATCCGCTACAACAACTGCTGGACAGTAATCTGCGCCAGCGGGTGATGGAAGCCATCGAAACGTTGCCGGAGCGCGAAAAACTGGTATTAACCCTCTATTACCAGGAAGAGCTGAATCTCAAAGAGATTGGCGCGGTGCTGGAGGTCGGGGAATCGCGGGTCAGTCAGTTACACAGCCAGGCCATTAAACGGTTACGCACTAAACTGGGTAAGTTATAACGTCAGTAAATGCCGCACTTTAATTTTGACTACCAGGAGTTCTTAATGATGGTGCAGCACCTGAAAAGACGGCCATTAAGCCGCTATCTTAAAGACTTTAAACACAGCCAGACCCATTGCGCGCATTGCCGTAAATTACTCGACCGCATTACCCTCGTTCGCGACGGCAAAATAGTGAATAAAATCGAGATTTCCCGCCTGGACATGCTGCTTGATGAAAATGGCTGGCAAGTGGAACAAAAATCATGGGCGGCATTGTGCCGATTCTGCGGTGATTTACATTGCAAAACGCAGAGTGATTTTTTCGATATTATCGGCTTTAAGCAATTTCTTTTTGAGCAAACTGAAATGAGCCCTGGTACGGTGCGTGAATATGTCGTTCGTCTGCGCCGTTTGGGGAATCATCTACACGAGCAAAATATTTCCCTCGATCCGCTGCAGGACGGTTTCCTTGATGAAATCCTCGCCCCGTGGCTGCCCACCACCAGCACCAACAATTACCGCATCGCATTACGGAAGTATCAACACTATCAGCGTCAAACGTGTACCGGACTTGTGCAGAAATCCTCCAGCCTGCCTGCTTCTGATATATATTAAATAAGAATAAGATGTAGCGGAGTTGTTTTTGTGTTTACAAACAATGGCTCTACACTGCAAACAGACATAACAACATTCGGGGTAAATATGAAATTAGCACATCTGGGACGTCAGGCATTGATGGGTGTGATGGCCGTAGCGCTGGTTGCGGGCATGAGCGTTAAAAGTTTTGCAGATGAAGGTCTGCTTAATAAAGTTAAAGAGCGCGGCACGCTGCTGGTAGGGCTGGAAGGCACTTATCCGCCGTTCAGTTTTCAGGGAGATGACGGCAAATTAACCGGTTTTGAAGTGGAATTTGCCCAACAGCTGGCAAAACATCTTGGCGTTGAGGCGTCACTAAAACCGACCAAATGGGACGGTATGCTGGCGTCGCTGGACTCTAAACGCATTGATGTGGTGATTAATCAGGTCACCATTTCTGACGAGCGCAAGAAAAAATACGATTTCTCTACCCCTTACACCATTTCCGGTATTCAGGCGCTGGTGAAAAAAGGTAACGAAGGCACCATTAAAACAGCTGCTGATCTGAAAGGCAAAAAAGTGGGTGTCGGTCTGGGCACCAACTATGAAGAGTGGCTGCGGCAGAATGTTCAGGGCGTCGATGTGCGTACCTATGATGATGACCCGACCAAATATCAGGATCTGCGCGTAGGCCGTATCGATGCGATCCTCGTTGATCGTCTGGCGGCGCTGGATCTGGTGAAGAAAACCAACGATACGCTGGCAGTAACCGGTGAAGCATTCTCCCGTCAGGAGTCTGGCGTGGCGCTGCGTAAAGGAAATGAAGACCTGCTGAAAGCGGTGAATGATGCAATTGCGGAAATGCAAAAAGACGGCACTCTGCAAGCTCTTTCCGAAAAATGGTTTGGTGCTGATGTGACCAAATAATCAGCATAATGACAAAAAAGGGCGCTTTCACTAGCGCCTTTTTTATTTACGCGTTTTCAGCGTGCATAATAAGAAAATCACAACAACACACATCGGAGGCTGTTATGCCACTGCATAATTTAACCCGTTTTCCACGGTTGGAGTTTATCGGCGCGCCAACGCCGCTCGAATATCTGCCGCGCTTTTCTGATTATCTTGGACGGGAAATTTTCATCAAACGGGATGACGTCACACCCATGGCAATGGGCGGCAATAAATTACGTAAGCTGGAATTTCTCGCGGCAGATGCTCTGCGTGAAGGTGCCGATACGCTGATTACTGCCGGGGCGATCCAGTCTAACCATGTGCGCCAGACTGCCGCAGTTGCGGCGAAACTCGGTCTGCACTGCGTGGCGCTGCTGGAAAATCCTATTGGCACAACCGCAGAAAACTATTTAACCAACGGCAATCGTTTGTTGCTGGATCTGTTCAATACCCAGATTGAAATGTGCGACGCACTGACCGATCCCAATGCCCAACTGGAAGAGCTGGCGACGCGAGTCGAAGCACAAGGCTTTCGCCCGTATGTCATTCCGGTTGGCGGTTCTAATGCTCTGGGCGCGCTGGGTTATGTGGAGAGTGCGCTGGAAATTGCGCAACAGTGTGAAGGGGCGGTTAATATTTCGTCGGTGGTGGTCGCATCGGGCAGTGCCGGAACTCACGCCGGACTGGCTGTTGGGCTGGAACACCTGATGCCTGAAAGCGAACTGATTGGCGTGACCGTGTCGCGTTCCGTTGCCGATCAATTGCCGAAAGTGGTTAACCTACAACAGGCGATTGCGAAAGAACTGGAGCTGACCGCATCAGCGGAAATTTTACTCTGGGATGACTATTTTGCACCTGGCTACGGCGTGCCGAACGACGAAGGCATGGAAGCAGTGAAATTGCTGGCGCGGCTGGAAGGCATTCTGCTTGATCCTGTGTATACCGGAAAAGCGATGGCGGGTCTGATTGACGGTATCAGTCAGAAACGTTTCAAAGATGAAGGGCCGATTCTGTTTATTCATACCGGCGGTGCGCCTGCGCTGTTCGCCTATCATCCCCACGTTTAGCTCCGGAAACGCTCATGCAAGAAAGTATACAACTGGTTATTGATTCCTTGCCGTTCCTGCTGAAAGGTGCTGGGTATACGCTGCAACTCAGTATCGGCGGCATGTTTTTTGGCTTACTGCTCGGGTTTATTCTCGCGCTGATGCGCCTGTCGCCAATCTGGCCCGTGCGCTGGCTGGCGCGTTTTTATATCTCTATTTTTCGTGGTACGCCGCTCATCGCACAACTGTTTATGATCTATTACGGCCTGCCGCAGTTTGGTATCGAATTAGATCCCATTCCGTCAGCAATGATTGGTCTGTCGTTGAACACTGCCGCCTATGCTGCCGAAACGCTGCGCGCCGCCATTTCTTCTATTGATAAAGGTCAGTGGGAAGCGGCAGCCAGTATTGGTATGACGCCGTGGCAGACCATGCGTCGCGCGATTTTGCCACAGGCGGCGCGTGTGGCGTTGCCGCCGCTGTCGAACAGCTTTATCAGCCTGGTAAAAGATACGTCGCTGGCCGCGACAATCCAGGTGCCGGAGCTGTTCCGTCAGGCGCAGTTGATTACCTCGCGTACGCTGGAGGTGTTCACCATGTATCTGGCGGCTTCGCTCATCTACTGGATCATGGCGACTGTGTTATCGACGTTGCAGAACCATTTTGAGAATCAACTTAATCGCCAGGAGAGAGAACCAAAATGAGTGCCATTGAAGTTAAGAACCTGGTGAAAAAATTCCACGGTCAGACGGTGCTGCACGGTATCGACCTCGAGGTAAAGCCTGGCGAAGTGGTGGCAATTATCGGTCCGAGTGGTTCCGGCAAAACCACGTTGCTACGCAGCATAAATCTGCTGGAACAACCCGAAGCGGGAACGATCACCGTTGGCGATATCACTATTGATACTGCACGTTCATTAAGTCAGCAAAAATCGCTGATTCGCCAGTTGCGTCAGCACGTCGGGTTTGTCTTCCAGAACTTTAATTTGTTTCCGCATCGTACGGTGCTGGAGAACATTATTGAAGGGCCGGTGATCGTCAAAGGCGAACCGAAAGAAGAGGCCACGGCGCGCGCTCGCGAGCTGTTGGCGAAAGTTGGGCTGGCCGGTAAAGAAACCAGCTATCCACGTCGTTTGTCTGGCGGTCAACAGCAGCGTGTTGCGATTGCGCGTGCGCTGGCAATGCGTCCTGAGGTGATTTTGTTTGACGAGCCAACGTCAGCGCTGGATCCAGAGCTGGTGGGCGAAGTCCTGAACACCATCCGTCAGCTGGCGCAGGAAAAGCGCACGATGGTGATTGTGACGCACGAAATGAGCTTTGCCCGGGATGTTGCGGACCGGGCGATTTTTATGGACCAAGGGCGGATAGTCGAGCAGGGGGCAGCAAAAGCGTTATTTGCCGATCCCCAGCAGCCTCGCACCCGCCAGTTCCTCGAGAAGTTTCTGCTGCAATAATAAGAAAAAATCAGCCCCGACGATTCACCTGTCGGGGCGGGACGCTATTTCAAGCGTGATAAAACTGCTTAACAAATCAGCATAACTCATTAATAACATAAGAGAATGTGATGGCTTGCAAAAGTAATTCATTGCCTGAATAATATAAATTATATATAAATCTTATTTATGTGATAGTTTGAATTATCATTATAAATGATACTCACTCTCAGGGGCGTTGCGGTTTACTATGCAGGATACGGATTTTTTCAGCTGGCGTCGCACGATGCTGTTGCGTTTTCAGAGGATGGAGGCCGCAGAAGAGGTCTACCATGAAATAGAGCTTCAGGCTCAGCAGCTGGAGTACGATTACTATTCGTTATGTGTTCGCCACCCGGTACCATTCACGCGACCTAAAGTGGCTTTCTACACCAATTACCCTGAGGCGTGGGTTAGTTATTATCAGGCAAAAAACTTTCTCGCAATTGATCCGGTGCTGAACCCTGAAAACTTTAGTCAGGGCCATCTAATGTGGAATGATGACTTATTCAACGAAGCACAGCCGTTATGGGAAGCCGCGCGCGCACATGGTTTACGCCGCGGTGTCACTCAGTATTTAATGCTGCCAAACCGGGCGCTGGGCTTTTTGTCCTTTTCCCGTTGCAGCGCGCGCGAAATACCCATTCTTAGTGATGAACTGCAATTAAAAATGCAGTTACTGGTGCGCGAAAGTCTGATGGCTCTGATGCGTTTAAATGATGAAATAGTGATGACGCCAGAGATGAATTTCAGCAAGCGCGAAAAAGAAATTCTGAGGTGGACGGCGGAAGGGAAGACATCAGCAGAGATAGCGATGATTTTGTCAATCTCTGAGAATACGGTCAATTTCCATCAGAAAAACATGCAGAAAAAAATCAATGCACCGAATAAGACCCAGGTTGCCTGTTACGCGGCCGCTACTGGCTTAATTTGATCTCTTTTCTTTCTGCGTGTCAGATGCAAAAACCGGCTGAAAGGCACGTTCTCAGCCGGTTTTATATTACTGACGGTAGGCTTGTTTAATTTGCTTAACCGTTTTGGAAAATACTGCAGCCTGGGTTTCGTCTTCGATCAGCGCAAGCTGTTTTTCCATCTTTAACATCACGCGGCCCGCGTCAGCTTGTCCCATCGCCTGCAGCATCAGCGTCAGCATCGCTTTCAGGCAGGAGACTTCATTTGCCAGTTCTTGATTATTCTCGGCAGTAGAAAAATCAGGCGTACTCATTTATTTTCCTCGTCATGTTGCAATGAAAATTTGCGGTGAAAAATGTTAAGGCGGCGGAGTATACCATAAGCTTTGCTAAAAATAGCAGTGGTTGTTTTTTGAGCGTGATATCAACAGTGCTATAAAATACGTTAATATAATGACCAATAAATATTTTTATCATGAATGTTTTTTGCCCGTATTGTTCGGGTTAATTAATGTTACATATTCAGCGGGCTGATTTTCATTTTTGCTGAATAAAGTCAATTTTTGTCACATTTCATCGCCGGGCTTACTGTGAAACGATCCGGTAAGCCGTTGGTGACGGGCGTGACCATAACTGTGGACAATCGAATTGACAAAAACGAGAGAAAAATCGAATACCCACCATTTTTAACGTTTCAAAGTTGCAATAAAAACCGCTAATATACGAATGACTAACTATCAGTAGCGTTATCCCTATTTCTGGAGATATTCCTTTGATCAACGTTCTACTTGTTGATGACCACGAACTGGTGCGCGCAGGGATACGACGCATTCTGGAAGATATAAAGGGTATAAAAGTCGTCGGTGAGGCATCGTGCGGTGAAGACGCCGTTAAGTGGTGCCGGACAAATGCCGTTGACGTGGTGCTAATGGACATGAGTATGCCGGGCATTGGCGGTCTTGAGGCGACGCGTAAAATCGCGCGTTCCACAGCTGATGTCAAAATCATCATGCTTACCGTCCATACAGAAAACCCTTTACCAGCGAAAGTCATGCAGGCCGGTGCTGCGGGCTACCTCAGCAAAGGCGCGGCTCCGCAGGAAGTCGTGAGTGCGATCCGTTCTGTCTATTCAGGGCAGCGTTACATTGCTTCTGATATCGCTCAACAAATGGCGTTAAGCCAGATCGAACCAGAAAAAACAGAAAGCCCATTTGCCAGTTTGTCTGAACGTGAATTGCAGATTATGCTGATGATCACCAAGGGCCAGAAGGTCAATGAGATCTCAGAACAGCTCAATCTCAGTCCGAAAACGGTGAACAGCTACCGCTATCGTATGTTCAGTAAACTAAACATTCATGGCGATGTTGAGCTGACTCACCTGGCAATTCGCCATGGTCTGTGTAATGCGGAGACATTATCAAGTCAGTGAGTGATCAGTTTGACGCAAAAGCGTTTTTAAAAACCGTAACCAGCCAGCCTGGCGTTTATCGCATGTACGATGCTGGTGGTACGGTTATCTATGTCGGCAAAGCGAAAGACCTGAAAAAACGGCTTTCCAGCTATTTCCGTAGCAACCTCGCTTCGCGCAAAACCGAAGCGCTGGTCGCCCAGATCCAGCAAATTGATGTAACGGTTACTCATACAGAAACCGAAGCGCTGTTGCTGGAACACAACTACATCAAACTCTATCAGCCGCGTTACAACGTTTTACTACGCGATGATAAATCTTATCCCTTTATCTTCCTGAGTGGCGATACCCATCCGCGTCTGGCGATGCATCGTGGTGCGAAGCATGCTAAAGGTGAATATTTCGGCCCGTTCCCGAATGGCTATGCCGTACGTGAAACACTGGCGCTACTGCAAAAGATTTTCCCCATTCGCCAGTGCGAAAACAGTGTTTATCGCAATCGCTCGCGTCCGTGTCTGCAATATCAGATAGGACGTTGTCTGGGGCCGTGCGTTGAAGGACTGGTGAGTGAAGAAGAATACGCTCAGCAGGTCGAGTATGTGCGCCTGTTTTTGTCTGGCAAAGATGATCAGGTGCTTACGCAACTGATTAGCCGTATGGAAACTGCCAGCCAGAATCTGGAGTTTGAAGAAGCTGCACGTATTCGCGACCAAATTCAGGCGGTGCGACGCGTCACCGAAAAACAGTTTGTTTCCAATACCGGCGACGACCTTGACGTTATTGGTGTGGCGTTCGATGCGGGCATGGCTTGTGTCCACGTATTGTTCATTCGTCAGGGCAAAGTGCTCGGCAGCCGCAGCTATTTCCCGAAAGTGCCTGGCGGTACGGAACTGAGCGAGGTGGTGGAAACCTTCGTAGGTCAGTTCTATTTACAAGGCAGCCAGATGCGCACCTTACCGGGTGAGATCCTGCTCGATTTTAATCTTAGCGATAAAACGCTGCTCGCCGATTCCCTTTCAGAACTGGCGGGACGCAAGATTAATGTTCAAACCAAACCTCGCGGCGATAGGGCGCGTTATCTGAAACTCGCGCGCACCAATGCGGCGACGGCCTTAACCAGCAAACTTTCGCAGCAATCTACCGTTCACCAGCGACTGACCGCGCTTGCCAGCGTGTTGAAATTGCCGGAAGTGAAGCGGATGGAGTGCTTTGACATCAGCCATACCATGGGCGAACAAACCGTCGCTTCCTGTGTGGTGTTTGATGCTAACGGCCCGCTGCGTGCGGAGTATCGGCGCTATAACATTACTGGCATCACGCCGGGCGATGATTATGCGGCGATGAATCAGGTGCTGCGTCGGCGTTATGGTAAAGCCATTGACGACAGTAAGATCCCGGATGTGATCCTTATCGACGGCGGCAAAGGCCAGCTTGCGCAGGCGAAAAATGTCTTCGCCGAACTGGATGTCTCATGGGATAAAAATCATCCGCTGCTACTTGGCGTTGCCAAAGGAGCAGATCGTAAGGCTGGGCTGGAAACGCTGTTCTTTGAGCCGGAAGGTGAGGGATTCAGTTTGCCGCCAGATTCTCCCGCGCTGCATGTTATCCAGCATATTCGCGATGAATCACACGATCACGCGATTGGCGGGCACCGTAAAAAACGGGCGAAGGTCAAAAATACCAGTTCCCTGGAAACCATTGAAGGCGTCGGGCCAAAACGCCGGCAAATGTTGTTGAAATATATGGGCGGTTTGCAAGGTTTACGTAACGCCAGCGTCGAGGAAATTGCAAAAGTGCCGGGTATTTCGCAAGGTCTGGCAGAAAAGATCTTCTGGTCGTTGAAACATTGATGTCTCTGTAGCAACATAGGGGTAATCTTACTGACAACAGATAGTTACCCGTCATTATGCAATTTAATATCCCTACGTTGCTTACACTGTTCCGTGTCATCCTTATCCCATTCTTTGTATTGGTCTTTTATCTGCCTGTCACCTGGTCGCCGTTTGCCGCCGCGCTCATTTTCTGCGTCGCGGCGGTGACTGACTGGTTCGATGGTTTTCTGGCACGCCGCTGGAACCAGAGTACCCGGTTTGGTGCTTTCCTTGACCCTGTCGCAGATAAAGTTCTCGTGGCTATCGCCATGGTGCTGGTAACCGAGCATTATCACAGCTGGTGGGTGACCTTACCGGCGGCAACGATGATCGCCCGTGAAATTATTATTTCTGCGCTACGCGAATGGATGGCGGAGTTGGGTAAACGCAGTAGCGTGGCTGTCTCCTGGATTGGGAAAGTGAAAACTACGGCCCAGATGGTGGCGTTGGCCTGGCTGCTGTGGCGTCCGAACATTTGGGTTGAGTACGCCGGTATTGCACTTTTCTTTGTGGCTGCGGTACTGACTCTGTGGTCAATGTTGCAATATTTGAGCGCTGCGCGTGCAGATTTGCTTGATCAGTGATCGTTTCGGTGCAATTTTCAGCAAACGATCAAAAGTGGTGAAAAATATCGTTGACTCATCGCGCCAGGTAAGTAGAATGCAACGCATCGAACGGCGGCACTGATTGCCAGACGATAATAAAATCAAGTGATTAACTGATTGCTTGATGAATGCGGGAATAGCTCAGTTGGTAGAGCACGACCTTGCCAAGGTCGGGGTCGCGAGTTCGAGTCTCGTTTCCCGCTCCAGTTTAAAAGGCATCGGCGTCAGCGGATGTCTGGTTGAAAGGCCTGAAGAATTTGGCGCGTTAACAAAGCGGTTATGTAGCGGATTGCAAATCCGTCTAGTCCGGTTCGACTCCGGAACGCGCCTCCACTTTCTTCCCGAGCCCGGATGGTGGAATCGGTAGACACAAGGGATTTAAAATCCCTCGGCGTTCGCGCTGTGCGGGTTCAAGTCCCGCTCCGGGTACCATGGGAAAGATAAGAATAAAATCAAAGCAATAAGCAGTGTCGTGAAACCACCTTCGGGTGGTTTTTTTGTGCCTGCAACTTGTCGTTACACCCTCCTTAATTTTTAATCATCGGCAAAGCCACTCAAAAAGTATCTCTGATACGGACCGGCATGTAAGATAGGTGCTGGCGAGTTGAGATCCACAAGGAAAAGCGTATGAAAACGGGACCGTTAAACGAAAGTGAGTTGGAATGGCTGGACGATATTCTGACCAAATACAACACTGACCACGCCATCCTTGATGTGGCGGAGCTGGACGGTTTATTGACGGCGGTGTTGAGTTCTCCGCAAGAGATTGAACCGGCACAGTGGCTGGTTGCCGTGTGGGGTGGGGCTGACTATGTGCCGCGCTGGGCGTCAGAGAAAGAGATGACGCGCTTTATGAACCTGGCTTTTCAACATATGGCCGATACCGCAGAGCGTCTGAACGAATACCCGGAGCAGTTTGAGCCGTTATTCGGCTTGCGAGAAGTTGATGGCAGCGAGCTGACGATTGTTGAGGAGTGGTGCTTTGGCTATATGCGGGGCGTGGCACTTTCTGACTGGTCAACATTGCCCGATTCGTTAAAACCAGCGCTGGAGGCGATTGCGCTGCACGGTACTGAGGAAAACTTCGAGCGGGTAGAGAAGATGTCGCCAGAAGCGTTTGAAGAGAGCGTAGATGCCATTCGACTGGCGGCGCTTGATCTACATGCGTACTGGATGGCGCATCCGCAGGAAAAAGCTGTTCAGCAACCGATCAAAGCAGAAGAGAAACCGGGGCGTAACGATCCTTGCCCGTGCGGTAGTGGTAAGAAATTTAAGCAGTGCTGCCTGCATTAAGAAGTCAAATTGGGTGTCAGCGTTAATTCTGGCACCCAATAAGGAATTTGAGGCTATCTAATCACCCCACTTCTGGTAACAACCCTGCCGCAATCAAAAATTGCACGCCAATCACAGCAATACCACAGAGAAACACCACCACCAGCGCCGGACGACCACCTTTGACCCGGTAACCCGCTTGAGGATTGTGCTTTCTGCTTTGCCAGGTCAACAGCGAAGGGATAATCAATGCCAGTACCGCCAGCGCCACACCGGCGTAACCCAGCGCCATCACAAATCCTCGTGGATAAAACAGTGCAAACGCCAACGGCGGCAGAAAGGTAATTGCACCAGTTTGCAATCTTCCACCAACGGTATTTGAACGCTGAAACAAATCAGCCAGATAATCAAATAAGCCTAACGCAACGCCGAGAAATGACGTGGCGAGGGCTAAATCAGCAAATAAATGCACTGCCAGCTCAACATGCGGAGAGGCCACCATTTCGCGTAACGCCTGTAGCAGCCCGTTTAATCCGGCATGATTAGTCAGCAATCCCATAAAGGTTGTTGAATCAATGCTGCCAAGCGTCGCCACCTGCCAGAAAATATATGCCACCAGGGGGATCGCACTACCGGTTATAAACACCCAGCGTAGCTTACGAATGTTGCCATCCATATAGCTGACAATACTCGGCACGCTACCGTGAAAACCAAACGACGTAAAAATCACCGGGATTGCAGACAGTGCCAGCCCCTGTTGCAACGGCAGGGTTAAAAGATTCACTTTGTGAATATGCGGTAGCAGCAATACCAGCATCACCACCAGAAAAATAATTTTGGCGCTGAACAGAAAACGGTTAAATAAATCGACCAGCGATGTTCCAACACAAACCACGCCACCGGCAACAAAAGTGAACAACAGCACGCCAGCGGTTGCCGACATTGAAATACCTGTCCAGTCGCTGATGCTGGAGGCCAACAATTCACCGGCACCGCTGATGTATGCCGCAGTCAGAGCATACATTAAGAACATCATACTGAAGCCCGTCAGCCATTGACCGTAGCGTCCCAGATAGCGTTTTGCCAGCGTGCCCAGACCGGTATCTGCCGGAACATGCTGGTACACCTCCAGCAGTAATAGCGCCGTGTAGCACATCAACGCCCAAAGCCCAATCAACAAGATTAACGTAACGCTAAAACCAACACCGGCCGCAGCCAGCGGCATTGCCAGCATGCCTGCGCCAATTGTGGTTCCCGCCACGATAAAAACACTTCCCAGGGTTCTGTTTTTCACGCTTTCTTCTGTCCTGACGATCTTTATGAGTGATATCTGCGGCGCAGGTTAAGGCATAACGGCTGCTTCGTCAAACCGACGTTACATATGGTGTAAATATAAATGTACAATAAAAAGCATTCAGTCCTGCGCTGGCGCAAAGTCTTCATAAGCGGTAATCGCTACGCTAGGCTTTTTTTTGAGGAGGAACGATGGACTCTATTCACGGTCATGAAGTGTTAAATATGATGATTGAATCAGGCGAGCAATATACGCATGCCAGTCTGGAAGCTGCGATTAAAGCGCGTTTTGGTGAACAGGCACGTTTTCACACTTGCTCGGCAGAAGGGATGACATCGGGAGAGCTGGTAGCGTTTCTGGCAGCAAAAGGCAAATTTATACCTTCAGAAGAAGGTTTTTCGACCGATCAGAGTAAGATTTGCCGTCACTGATTTGAAACGGCGGCAGAAACCTGCCGCCGGAGAGCATTAGTTTTGTGTGTCGAGGGTAGAGAGTTCTTTGTCGATAAAATACAGACCTTCGCCGCTTTTGCCTGCCAGGCTTAATTTATCAATAATCGATTTGAACAGTTTCTCTTCTTCATGCTGCTCAGAAACATACCACTGCAGGAAATTAAATGTTGGGTAGTCCTGATTGGTCATTGCAGCATGAGCCAGTTCGTTAATTTTCTGGGTGATTAATTGTTCGTGTTTATAGGTTTCCTGGAATAATTCATCAAGTGAGGAATATTCAGCAAACGGAGATTCAACGGTATTAATACGCGGTAAATTGCCGGTATCAGTCAGGTAATCAAACAGACGCTGCATATGCGTCATCTCTTCCTGGGCGTGACGGCGCAGGAACGCGGCAGCACCTTCGAAGGTATGATAGCTGCACCAGGCGCTCATTTGCTGATAAAGCAGTGAAGAGTACAGTTCCAGGTTCATCTGCTCATTAAGTTTTTCAATCATTTCTGGTTTCAGCATGATAGTGCTCCACAAAGGTTATATTTGTTGCTGTGGCGTCACTATAATTTGTTATTTTATTATTTGCAAAAGGTAAAATATAAACTTCAATTATTAAAAATACGAATGGGAATAAAACGCATTACCGCTATTTCTTTAATCAGCGAAGATCCCCTCGCTGATTAAAATATTTAGAGAAAGACAGGGAAGGCGGAATGATGGCACTGATATGACAAAGTGAATTCCGTATTCAAACATAAGGAACCCGTAAAAAGGCTACAGTTACCTACTGGCTGACCAAAGGGGATCGCGTGGGTATAGCCTTCCTGCTGGCATGCGCGATCGGCGATCCCGCGACTGACATAACGATCGGTATGGGCATGCTGCAAAAAAGCCTGGTCATAAACCAACCGTACAATACCTGTTGCCGCGTCAACTTCGCTCACATGGGCCTGGCGAGTAACCGTACACCCCGCCAGCGTTATTAATGAAAGAGTCAGAATCAGAAGTCTCATGGTCCAGCCAGAAGAGTAAGAGAAAGCACTATTTTACGCGTTACAGCGCTGCGACAATGGCCGGAAAAGACGCCTGGCAGGCGCTATTTCTTGCCATCTGTAGGTGTCAGAAATAGGGGGGCTGTTTTTTGATTATCATTTTTATAACATTAAAGGGGTATTTATGTGATTTGTATCACATAAAGATTGATTTTTGTGATGGTTGTCATATTATAAGCGCAAAGACAATAACACCTGTATAACAAATGGTCGGAGTGCCGCGATGAAACTGCGCAAAATCCTGAAAAGTATGTTCAATAACTATTGCAAGACGTTCAAAGACGTACCGCCAGGCAATATGTTCCGATAACAAAAAACCTGCTCCGGCAGGTTTTTTTGTGTCCTGATGACGGTGGATGTGACTATCGCTGAAGATGTGAAGCCGCTACTATAACGGCTTTCAAAATGCTATCAGGAGTTTACGATGTCCCAGCCGCTGAATGCCGATCAGGAACTGGTTTCTGATGTGGTTGCTTGCCAGTTGGTTATCAAACAAATTCTGGATGTTCTCGATGTAATCGCGCCCGTTGAAGTTCGTGAAAAAATGTCCAGTCAGCTGAAGAATATCGACTTTACTAACCATCCCGCCGCCGCAGACCCGGTCACCATGCGGGCAATCCAAAAAGCCATCGCGCTGATTGAACTCAAGTTTACCCCACAGGGCGAATCCCATTAAAAAACCGCTGCTTCAAAAAGATGAGGCAGCGGTTTCTCAAAAACTTCATCGGCGCAATGCATTAGCGCCGATGTATGATCAATGCAGCTGATGCGACACGACATTCAGAACATGTTGGTCGGTCTGCACTGGGCACATACCCGCAAGTTTCGCACTGCGCACTTCATCAAGAATGGTTTGCAGCAACAGGCCATCATGCTGCTGTTCTTTTTCCAGATCGCGCAGGAAATTGACGGTTGAATCATCATTCAGTTCTTTCGCTTCATCGGCTAACTGTGCCAACGTACTAGAACGTTGCTCGTATTCTTCCATCGTTTTTTGGAACAGTTCTTCCAGAGAGTTCAGTTTTTCACCGGGAACATCAATGGCTTTAACGATGGGGGTAGCGCCGACACTCTTCATAAAGTTAAACATGCGCATCATTTGGGTCACATTACTCTGTGCCTGGGCGCGAAGGAAAGTGGCGGTGCCGTTCAGACTCTGTTCATAACACCAGTTACTCAGGTGAAGGTAGAGATTGGATGCGTAAAACTCGCGGTTCATTTGAGAGTTGAGTTTGAGAAGCATTCCAGCGGTTGCCATACCTAATATCCTTATATCCAGAAGTGGAGAGGTGCAAGATAAATCAAAACACCATAATTACTGTTTGCAGAATAATTCCTTTCTGCCGGTCCGAAATGTGATCGTGGAGTCAATTCTGACGATGATCTGAAATAAGAATAACGTCTGAACGGGTATAAGAAAATGCTTAAATCATCAAGTTTATATATTTTTACATTTCATTGATGAAATCAATGTAACTGCAATGAATTTTAATGATAGTGCTTTTTGTATCTTGTTGATATTAATCAATGAATTTGAATTCATGATGAAGTGATGATTTTATAAAACGTTTTTTCATTTTTGCGAGATGGCTCTCATTATACGTGTTCTGTTAATTAATGAGCACGGTGATAATTAATGGCTAAATGAATGACGCGCATTTCCCACATCTTTGAGTTGCGGTTATTACGCCATTTCAAAAGCTCAACGTCAGGTAATGCGGCCTATTGACTGGTTAAAAAGAAGACATCCCGCATGGGTACCAAAGACAACAAGGATTTCCAGGCTAATCTTATGGATTAATCTGCTGTGCATTCGACAATTTGTCTGACAAATTGGCTTTCCCTTATGTCTTTTCCCGCTAAATTTATGCACGTTCTCACTGTAATTCTGCGATGTGATATTGCTCTCCTATGGAGAATTAATTTCTCGCTAAAACTATGTCAACACAGTCACTTATCTTTTAGTTAAAAGGTAATGCTTTGTTTTCCGATTAATTTAACGAATGTCATTCGTTTTTGCCCTACACAAAACGACACTAAAGCTGGAGAGAACCATGCACAAATTTACTAAAGCCCTGGCAGCCATTGGTCTGGCAGCCGTTATGTCACAATCCGCTATGGCGGAGAACCTGAAGCTCGGTTTCCTGGTGAAGCAACCGGAAGAGCCGTGGTTCCAGACCGAATGGAAGTTTGCCGATAAAGCTGGGAAGGATTTAGGGTTTGAGGTTATTAAGATTGCCGTGCCGGATGGCGAAAAAACATTGAACGCGATCGATAGCCTGGCCGCCAGTGGCGCAAAAGGTTTCGTTATTTGTACTCCGGACCCGAAACTCGGCTCTGCCATCGTGGCGAAAGCGCGTGGCTACGATATGAAAGTCATTGCCGTGGATGACCAGTTTGTTAACGCCAAAGGTAAGCCAATGGATACCGTTCCTCTGGTGATGATGGCGGCGACCAAAATTGGCGAACGTCAGGGCCAGGAACTGTATAAAGAGATGCAGAAACGTGGCTGGGATGTCAAAGAAAGCGCGGTGATGGCGATTACCTCCAACGAACTGGATACGGCTCGTCGCCGTACTACGGGTTCTATGGATGCGCTGAAAGCTGCAGGATTCCCGGAAAAACAAATTTATCAGGTACCTACCAAATCTAACGACATCCCCGGGGCATTTGACGCTGCCAACTCAATGCTGGTTCAACATCCGGAAGTTAAACATTGGCTGATCGTCGGTATGAACGACAGCACCGTGCTGGGCGGCGTACGCGCGACGGAAGGTCAGGGCTTTAAAGCGGCCGATATCATCGGTATCGGTATTAACGGTGTGGATGCGGTGAGCGAACTGTCTAAGGCACAGGCAACCGGCTTCTACGGTTCCCTGTTGCCAAGCCCGGACGTACATGGTTATAAGTCCAGCGAAATGCTTTACAACTGGGTAGCAAAAGGTGTTGAACCGACCAAATTCACCGAAGTTACCGACGTGGTGCTGATCACGCGTGACAACTTTAAAGAAGAACTGGAGAAAAAAGGTTTAGGCGATAAGTAATTTGCCGGAAAAATTCCCCTCTGCATGATGCAGAGGGGGTGTGAACGACCAGTGATTCACGGAGACGTTATGCAACAGTCTACCCCGTATCTCTCATTTCGCGGCATCGGTAAAACGTTTCCCGGCGTTAAGGCGCTGACGGATATTAGTTTTGACTGCTATGCCGGTCAGGTTCATGCGTTGATGGGTGAAAATGGCGCAGGAAAATCAACTCTCTTAAAAATCCTCAGCGGCAACTATGCGCCAACCACGGGTTCTGTAGTGATTAATGGGCAGGAAATGTCCTTTTCCGACACGACCGCAGCACTTAACGCGGGTGTGGCGATTATTTACCAGGAACTGCATCTCGTGCCGGAAATGACCGTCGCGGAAAACATCTATCTCGGCCAGCTGCCGCATAAAGGCGGCATTGTGAATCGCTCATTGCTGAATTATGAGGCGGGTTTACAACTTAAACATCTTGGTATGGATATTGACCCGGACACGCCGCTGAAATATCTCTCCATTGGTCAGTGGCAGATGGTTGAAATCGCCAAGGCGCTGGCGCGTAACGCTAAAATTATCGCCTTTGATGAGCCAACCAGCTCCCTTTCTGCCCGCGAAATCGACAATCTTTTCCGCGTTATTCGTGAACTGCGAAAAGAGGGGCGGGTGATCTTATACGTTTCTCACCGTATGGAAGAAATATTTGCCCTCAGCGATGCCATCACTGTCTTTAAAGATGGACGTTATGTCAAAACCTTTACCGATATGCAGCAGGTTGACCACGACGCGCTGGTGCAGGCGATGGTCGGGCGCGACATTGGCGATATCTACGGCTGGCAACCGCGTAGTTATGGCGAGGAGCGCCTGCGTCTTGATGCTGTGAAAGCACCAGGCGTGCGTACGCCAATAAGTCTGGCGGTTCGCAGTGGTGAAATTGTTGGGCTGTTTGGTCTGGTAGGGGCGGGGCGTAGCGAATTAATGAAAGGCATGTTTGGCGGGACGCAAATCACCGCCGGTCAGGTTTATATCGACCAACAGCCGATCGATATTCGTAAACCGAGCCACGCCATTGCCGCAGGCATGATGCTCTGCCCGGAAGATCGCAAAGCGGAAGGCATTATTCCCGTGCACTCCGTTCGCGACAATATCAACATCAGTGCCAGACGTAAACATGTGCTCGGCGGTTGTGTAATCAACAACGGTTGGGAAGAAAACAATGCCGATCACCACATTCGTTCGCTCAACATCAAAACGCCGGGCGCGGAGCAACTGATCATGAATCTCTCAGGCGGAAATCAGCAAAAAGCCATTCTGGGCCGCTGGTTATCGGAAGAGATGAAGGTCATTTTGCTGGATGAACCTACGCGCGGCATTGATGTTGGCGCTAAGCACGAAATATATAACGTAATTTATGCGCTGGCGGCGCAGGGCGTGGCGGTGCTGTTTGCCTCCAGCGACTTACCTGAAGTCCTCGGCGTTGCCGACCGGATTGTGGTGATGCGGGAGGGTGAAATCGCCGGTGAATTGTTACACGAGAAGGCAGATGAGCGTCAGGCACTGAGCCTTGCGATGCCTAAAGTCAGCCAGGCAGTTGCCTGAGTAAGGAGAGTATGATGTCTTCTGTTTCTACATCGGGTTCTGGCGCACCTAAGTCGTCATTCAGCTTCGGGCGTATCTGGGATCAGTACGGCATGCTGGTTGTGTTTGCGGTGCTTTTTATCGCCTGTGCCATTTTTGTCCCGAACTTTGCCACCTTCATTAATATGAAAGGTTTGGGCCTGGCAATTTCCATGTCGGGGATGGTGGCTTGTGGCATGTTGTTCTGCCTTGCTTCCGGTGACTTTGACCTTTCTGTCGCCTCCGTAATTGCCTGTGCGGGTGTCACCACGGCGGTGGTTATTAACCTGACTGAAAGCCTGTGGATTGGCGTGGCAGCGGGCTTGTTGCTGGGCGTTCTCTGTGGCCTGGTCAATGGCTTTGTTATCGCCAAACTGAAAATAAATGCTCTGATCACGACACTGGCAACGATGCAGATTGTTCGAGGTCTGGCGTACATCATTTCAGACGGTAAAGCGGTCGGTATCGAAGATGAAAGCTTCTTTGCCCTTGGTTACGCTAACTGGTTCGGTCTGCCTGCGCCAATCTGGCTCACCGTCGCGTGTCTGATTATCTTTGGTTTGCTGCTGAATAAAACCACCTTTGGTCGTAATACCCTGGCGATTGGCGGGAACGAAGAGGCTGCGCGTCTGGCGGGTGTACCGGTTGTTCGCACCAAAATTATTATCTTTGTTCTCTCTGGCCTGGTATCTGCGATAGCCGGAATTATTCTGGCTTCACGTATGACTAGTGGGCAGCCAATGACGTCGATTGGTTATGAGCTTATTGTTATCTCCGCCTGCGTTTTAGGTGGCGTTTCTCTGAAAGGTGGCATCGGAAAAATCTCATATGTGGTGGCAGGTATCTTAATTTTAGGCACCGTGGAAAACGCCATGAACCTGCTTAATATTTCTCCTTTCGCGCAGTACGTGGTTCGCGGCTTAATCCTGCTGGCAGCGGTGATCTTCGACCGTTACAAGCAAAAAGCGAAACGCACTGTCTGATGCTTTTTTCCACAACAATTTAACGTTTTTTCCCACCACAGCCAGCCGCCACAACGGTTGGCTGTTCTTCGTTGCAAATGGCGACCCCCGTCACACTGTCTATACTTACATGTCTGTAAAGCGCGTTCTGCGCAAAACAATAAGAAAAGAGAAGGAGGAGAACCGGGTGACAGAACCGTTAACCGAAACCCCTGAACTATCCGCGAAATATGCCTGGTTTTTTGATCTCGATGGAACGCTGGCGGAAATCAAACCGCATCCCGATCAGGTCGTCGTACCTGACAATATTCTGCAAGGACTTCAGCTACTGGCAACCGCAAGTGATGGTGCATTGGCATTGATATCAGGGCGCTCAATGGTGGAGCTGGACGCACTGGCAAAACCTTATCGCTTCCCGTTAGCGGGCGTGCATGGGGCGGAGCGCCGTGACATCAATGGTAAAACGCATATCGTTCATCTGCCGGATGCGATTGCACGTGATATTAACGTGCAACTGCATACGGTCATCGCACAGTATCCCGGTGCGGAGCTGGAGACGAAAGGGATGGCTTTTGCACTGCATTATCGTCAGGCTCCGCAGCATGAAGACGCATTAATGACATTAGCGCAACGTATTACTCAGATCTGGCCACAAATGGCGTTACAGCAGGGAAAGTGTGTTGTCGAGATCAAACCGAGAGGTACCAGTAAAGGTGAGGCGATTGCAGCCTTTATGCAGGAAGCTCCCTTTATCGGGCGAACTCCCGTATTTCTGGGCGATGATTTAACCGATGAATCTGGCTTCGCAGTCGTTAACCGACTGGGCGGAATGTCAGTAAAAATTGGCACAGGCGCAACTCAGGCATCATGGCGACTGGCGGGTGTGCCGGATGTCTGGAGCTGGCTTGAAATGATAACCACCGCATTACAACAAAAAAGAGAAAATAACAGGAGTGATGACTATGAGTCGTTTAGTCGTAGTATCTAACCGGATTGCACCACCAGACGAGCACGCCGCCAGTGCCGGTGGCCTTGCCGTTGGCATACTGGGGGCACTGAAAGCCGCAGGCGGACTGTGGTTTGGCTGGAGTGGTGAAACAGGGAATGAGGATCAGCCGCTAAAAAAGGTGAAAAAAGGTAACATTACGTGGGCCTCTTTTAACCTCAGCGAACAGGACCTTGACGAATACTACAACCAATTCTCCAATGCCGTTCTCTGGCCCGCTTTTCATTATCGGCTCGATCTGGTGCAATTTCAGCGTCCTGCCTGGGACGGCTATCTACGCGTAAATGCGTTGCTGGCAGATAAATTACTGCCGCTGTTACAAGACGATGACATTATCTGGATCCACGATTATCACCTGTTGCCATTTGCGCATGAATTACGCAAACGGGGAGTGAATAATCGCATTGGTTTCTTTCTGCATATTCCTTTCCCGACACCGGAAATCTTCAACGCGCTGCCGACATATGACACCTTGCTTGAACAGCTTTGTGATTATGATTTGCTGGGTTTCCAGACAGAAAACGATCGTCTGGCGTTCCTGGATTGCCTTTCTAACCTGACCCGCGTCACGACACGTAGCGCAAAAAGCCATACAGCCTGGGGCAAAGCGTTTCGAACAGAAGTTTACCCGATTGGCATTGAGCCAAAAGAAATAGCCAAACAGGCTGCCGGGCCACTGCCGCCAAAACTGGCGCAACTTAAAGCGGAACTGAAAAACGTACAAAATATCTTTTCTGTCGAACGGCTGGATTATTCCAAAGGTTTGCCAGAGCGTTTTCTCGCCTATGAAGCGTTGCTGGAAAAATATCCGCAGCATCATGGTAAAATTCGTTATACCCAGATTGCACCAACGTCGCGTGGTGATGTGCAAGCCTATCAGGATATTCGTCATCAGCTCGAAAATGAAGCTGGACGAATTAATGGTAAATACGGGCAATTAGGCTGGACGCCTCTTTATTATTTGAATCAGCATTTTGACCGTAAATTACTGATGAAAATATTCCGCTACTCTGACGTGGGCTTAGTGACGCCACTGCGTGACGGGATGAACCTGGTGGCAAAAGAGTATGTTGCCGCTCAGGACCCAGCCAATCCGGGCGTTCTTGTTCTTTCGCAATTTGCGGGAGCGGCAAACGAGTTAACGTCCGCGTTAATTGTTAACCCCTACGATCGTGACGAAGTTGCAGCTGCGCTGGATCGTGCATTGACTATGTCGCTGGCGGAACGTATTTCCCGTCATGCAGAAATGCTGGACGTTATCGTGAAAAACGATATTAACCACTGGCAGGAGTGCTTCATTAGCGACCTAAAGCAGATAGTTCCGCGAAGCGCGGAAAGCCAGCAGCGCGATAAAGTTGCTACCTTTCCTAAGCTTGCGTAGGAGCGGTTAATCTCCCGTAAGTGGAACTAACAGCACATCGACCTCACTTGAGGCAATCACTCTTTTCGCCGAGCAGGATGCTCGCGAAAAGAAACTGTGATTGTGATTACCGCAAATCACCAAATCGAAATGATATTTGCGACAAACTTCCAGAATATGTTCGCTTAACTCACCGTAGGCAATAAACGTCTTGTCAACGGGATACCCCGCATCCTGAATTAACTTATCAAGAAAGCTTTGCGTTTCTTCCTGCATCACGCTGCGTAAATCTTCAAGCATCGGCGCAGCTAATTGATTGTACATTTCCGGGTCGGAAGCGAGAGTAATTAAACTGATGTGTCCCTTTACTGGCCTGGCGATAGATACCGCTTTTGCCAGCAGTTGCTGACTTTCCGGTGTAACCGCAACAGCGACAAGAATATTGCTATAGCTCATAACCTGTTCCTTATTCTGTGAACTTCAGGTGACATTAAAGCTTTACTCCTAATGGAGAAACGACGCAATCCCAACTCAGTCAAACAGGTAAATATTAGTCTGATTATTAGTAAAGACAATTAATCAATCACTCTCGGTGATCATATGATTTCAACTGTAATTATAAGAAAATAATGTACTGATTCCCCGCATTAAACAAGTGGTTAATATATGCAAAACATTTTATTAACATTAAGTTGATTGTTGCCTTTCTTTGTATTTAATTAGTTTGTTGTGCGGTAAGTGTCTGTTTAAAAATAGCTTATCTGGTATTGCATGAAAGTGATTATTTATAGTAGATGATTATTTACGGTGAGTTATTTTAACTGTGCGCAACATCCCATTTCGATTATTCCTGTTTCATTTTTGCTTGCTAGCGTAGCGAAAAACTTTTTAACAGATTGAAATACACCCAAAACAAAAGTATGACTTATACATTTATGTTAAGTAATTGAGTGTTTTGTGTGATCTGCATCACACATTATTGAAAATCGCAGCCCCCCTCCGTTGTATGTGCGTGTAGTGACGAGTACAGTTGCGTCGATTTAGGAAAAATCTTAGATGAGTGTAAAGACCCCCTTCTATTTGTAAGGACTTATTAAACCAAAAAGGTGGCTCTGCTTATTGCAGCTTATCGCAACTATTCTAATGCTAATTATTTTTTACCGGGGCTTCCCGGCGACATCACGGGGTGCGGTGAAACCGCATAAAAATAAAGTTGGTTATTCTGGGTGGGAATAATGCATACCTCCGAGTTGCTGAAACACATTTATGACATCAACTTGTCATATTTACTACTTGCACAGCGTCTGATTGTTCAGGACAAAGCGTCCGCTATGTTTCGTCTCGGCATAAATGAAGAAATGGCGACAACATTAGCGGCACTGACTCTTCCGCAAATGGTTAAGCTGGCAGAAACCAATCAGCTGGTTTGTCACTTCCGTTTTGACAGCCACCAGACGATTACTCAATTGACGCAAGATTCCCGCGTTGACGATCTCCAGCAAATTCATACCGGCATCATGCTCTCAACACGCTTGCTGAATGATGTTAATCAGCCTGAAGAAGCGCTGCGCAAGAAAAGGGCCTGATCATGAGTGAAAAAAGCATTGTTCAGGAAGCGCGGGATATTCAGCTGGCAATGGAATTGATCACCCTGGGCGCTCGTTTGCAGATGCTGGAAAGCGAAACACAGTTAAGTCGCGGACGCCTGATAAAACTTTATAAAGAACTGCGCGGAAGCCCACCGCCGAAAGGCATGCTGCCATTCTCAACCGACTGGTTTATGACCTGGGAACAAAACGTTCATGCTTCGATGTTCTGTAATGCATGGCAGTTTTTACTGAAAACCGGTTTGTGTAATGGCGTCGATGCGGTGATCAAAGCCTACCGTTTATACCTTGAACAGTGCCCGCAAGCAGAAGAAGGACCGCTGCTGGCATTAACCCGTGCCTGGACATTGGTGCGGTTTGTTGAAAGTGGATTACTGCAACTTTCCAGCTGCAACTGCTGCGGCGGCAATTTTATTACCCACGCTCACCAGCCTGTTGGCAGCTTTGCCTGCAGCTTATGTCAACCGCCATCCCGGGCAGTAAAAAGACGTAAACTTTCCCAGAATCCTGCCGATATTATCCCACAACTGCTGGATGAACAGAGAGTACAGGCTGTTTAACTGATACGATGTGGCGCAACATTCCAGCAGCGGTAACGACGTACCGCTGCTTTTTTTTGCCCCAATCGCGCGTTAACGCCTGACGACTGAACATCCTGTCATGGTCAACAGTGGAAGGATGATGTCGTGCTTATCTTATTAGGTTACCTGGTTGTTCTCGGTACAGTTTTCGGCGGTTATTTGATGACCGGTGGAAGCCTTGGAGCACTCTATCAACCCGCTGAACTGGTGATTATTGCCGGTGCAGGGATTGGGTCGTTTATCGTCGGCAATAATGGCAAAGCGATTAAAGGCACGCTGAAGGCGCTGCCGTTGCTGTTTCGTCGCTCCAAATACACCAAAGCAATGTATATGGATCTGCTGGCTCTGCTTTATCGGTTGATGGCGAAATCGCGGCAGATGGGGATGTTTTCGCTGGAACGTGATATTGAAAATCCCCGTGAGAGCGAGATCTTCGCCAGCTACCCACGCATCCTCGCGGATAGCGTCATGCTTGATTTTATCGTCGATTATCTGCGCCTGATTATCAGCGGTCACATGAACACCTTCGAAATCGAAGCCCTGATGGATGAAGAGATTGAGACGCACGAAAGCGAGGCAGAAGTCCCGGCGAACAGTCTGGCGCTGGTCGGGGACTCACTTCCGGCGTTTGGTATTGTCGCGGCTGTAATGGGGGTCGTTCACGCGTTAGGTTCAGCCGATCGTCCTGCCGCCGAGCTGGGGGCGCTTATCGCACATGCGATGGTGGGGACTTTCCTCGGCATTTTATTGGCTTACGGATTTATTTCCCCATTAGCGAGTGTTTTACGTCAGAAAAGCGCCGAAACCAGCAAAATGATGCAGTGCGTCAAAGTCACACTGCTTTCTAATCTGAACGGTTACGCACCGCCTATCGCCGTTGAGTTTGGTCGCAAAACGCTCTATTCCAGCGAACGTCCGTCGTTTATTGAACTGGAAGAGCATGTGCGTGCGGTGAAAAATCCGCAACAACAGACGACAACCGAGGAAGCATGAAGAATCAAGCGCATCCGATTATTGTCGTCAAACGACGCAAAGCCAAAAGCCACGGGGCAGCACATGGATCGTGGAAGATTGCTTATGCCGACTTTATGACCGCGATGATGGCCTTTTTTCTGGTGATGTGGCTGATCTCCATCTCCAGCCCAAAAGAGTTGATTCAGATTGCGGAGTACTTCCGGACTCCACTGGCGACTGCGGTTACGGGCGGCGATCGCATTTCTAATAGCGAAAGCCCAATTCCCGGCGGTGGCGATGATTACACCCAAAGCCAGGGGGAAGTGAATAAGCAGCCGAACATCGAAGAGTTGAAAAAACGCATGGAGCAAAGTCGATTGCGGAAATTGCGGGGTGATCTCGACCAGTTGATAGAGTCCGATCCGAAACTGCGGGCGTTACGTCCACATCTCAAAATCGATCTGGTCCAGGAAGGTCTACGTATTCAGATCATCGATAGCCAGAATCGCCCGATGTTTAGAACCGGCAGTGCCGATGTCGAACCCTATATGCGCGACATTCTGCGCGCCATCGCGCCTGTACTGAACGGTATTCCCAACCGTATTAGCCTTTCAGGTCATACCGATGATTTTCCCTACGCCAGCGGTGAGAAAGGTTACAGCAACTGGGAGCTTTCTGCCGATCGGGCCAATGCATCCCGCCGCGAACTGATGGTCGGCGGGTTGGATAGCGGCAAAGTATTACGTGTCGTCGGCATGGCGGCAACGATGCGCTTAAGCGATCGCGGACCTGATGATGCCGTCAACCGTCGCATCAGCCTGCTGGTTCTGAACAAACAAGCCGAACAGGCCATTTTGCATGAAAACGCCGAAAGCCAGAATGAGCCAGTAAGCGCCCTGGAAAAACCTGAGGTTGCACCACAGGTCAGTGTTCCCACAATGCCATCAGCCGAACCGAGGTGACAGCGTGAGCATGGATATAAGCGATTTTTATCAGACATTTTTTGATGAAGCGGACGAACTGTTGGCTGATATGGAGCAGCATCTGCTGGTTTTGCAGCCGGAAGCGCCAGATGCCGAACAATTGAATGCCATCTTTCGGGCTGCCCACTCGATCAAAGGAGGGGCAGGAACTTTTGGCTTCAGCGTTTTGCAGGAAACCACGCATCTGATGGAAAACCTGCTCGATGAAGCCAGACGAGGTGAGATGCAACTCAACACCGACATTATCAATCTGTTTTTGGAAACGAAGGACATCATGCAAGAACAGCTCGACGCTTATAAACAGTCGCAAGAGCCGGATGCCGCCAGCTTCGATTATATCTGCCAGGCCTTGCGTCAACTGGCATTAGAAGCGAAAGGCGAACCGCCATCCGCAGTGACCCGATTAAGTGTGGTTGCCAAAAGTGAACCGCAAGATGAGCAGAGTCGCAGTCAGTTGCCGCGACGAATTATCCTTTCGCGCCTGAAGGCCGGCGAAGTCGACCTGCTGGAAGAAGAGCTGGGGCATCTGACAACGTTAACTGACGTGGTGAAAGGGGCGGATTCTCTCTCGGCAATATTACCGGGCGATATCGCCGAAGATGACATCACAGCGGTACTCTGTTTTGTGATTGAAGCCGATCAGATTACCTTTGAAACAGTAGAAGTCTCGCCAAAAATATCCACCCCACCAGTGCTTAAACTGGCAGCCGAACAAGCGCCAACCGGTCGCGTGGAGCGGGAAAAAACGACGCGCAGCAGTGAATCCACCAGCATCCGTGTAGCGGTAGAAAAGGTTGATCAATTAATTAACCTCGTCGGCGAGCTGGTTATCACCCAGTCCATGCTTGCCCAGCGTTCCAGCGAACTGGACCCGGTTAATCATGGTGATTTGATTACCAGCATGGGGCAGTTACAACGTAACGCCCGTGATTTGCAGGAATCAGTGATGTCGATTCGCATGATGCCGATGGAATATGTCTTTAGTCGCTATCCCCGGCTGGTGCGTGATCTGGCGGGAAAACTCGGCAAGCAGGTAGAACTGACGCTGGTGGGCAGTTCCACCGAGCTCGACAAGAGCCTGATAGAACGCATTATCGACCCGCTGACCCACCTGGTACGCAATAGCCTCGATCACGGTATTGAACTGCCAGAAAAACGGCTCGCCGCAGGTAAAAACAGCGTCGGAAATTTAATTCTGTCTGCCGAACATCAGGGCGGCAACATTTGCATTGAAGTGACCGACGATGGGGCGGGGCTAAACCGTGAGCGAATTCTGGCAAAAGCGGCCTCGCAAGGTTTGACTGTCAGCGAAAACATGAGCGACGACGAAGTCGCGATGCTGATATTTGCACCAGGCTTCTCCACGGCAGAGCAGGTCACCGACGTCTCCGGGCGCGGCGTCGGCATGGACGTCGTTAAACGTAATATCCAGGAGATGGGCGGTCATGTCGAAATCCAGTCGAAGCAGGGTACTGGCACTACGATCCGCATTTTACTGCCGCTGACGCTGGCCATCCTCGACGGCATGTCCGTACGCGTTGCGGATGAAGTTTTCATTCTGCCGCTGAATGCTGTTATGGAATCACTGCAACCCCGTGAAGCCGATCTCCATCCACTGGCCGGCGGCGAGCGGGTGCTGGAAGTGCGGGGTGAATATCTGCCCATCGTCGAACTGTGGAAAGTGTTCAACGTCGCGGGCGCGAAAACCGAAGCTACCCAGGGAATTGTGGTGATCTTACAAAGTGGCGGTCGCCGCTACGCCTTGCTGGTGGATCAATTAATTGGTCAACATCAGGTTGTAGTTAAAAACCTTGAAAGTAACTATCGCAAAGTCCCCGGCATTTCTGCTGCGACCATTCTTGGCGACGGCAGCGTGGCACTGATTGTTGATGTCTCCGCCTTGCAGGCGATAAACCGCGAACAACGTATGGCGAACACCGCCGCCTGAATGAGTAAAAAGGTAACAATATGACCGGTATGACGAATGTAACAAAGCTGGCCAGCGAGCCGTCAGGCCAGGAATTTCTGGTATTTACCCTTGGTGATGAAGAGTACGGTATTGATATCCTGAAAGTGCAGGAGATCCGTGGCTACGATCAGGTAACACGGATTGCGAACACGCCAGCGTTTATCAAAGGCGTCACGAATCTGCGCGGCGTTATTGTGCCGATTGTTGACTTACGAATTAAGTTCAGCCAGGTGGATGTGGACTATAACGACAACACGGTAGTTATCGTCCTGAATCTCGGACAGCGGGTGGTCGGCATCGTGGTTGACGGCGTTTCAGACGTGCTTTCATTGACGGCGGAGCAAATTCGTCCGGCACCAGAGTTTGCCGTGACGCTTTCAACAGAATATCTCACTGGACTGGGCGCACTGGGCGACCGTATGTTGATTCTGGTGAACATCGAAAAACTGCTGAACAGCGAAGAGATGGCGCTGTTAGATAGCGCGGCGTCAGAAGTGGCGTAATTCTCCTGATTTCCTCAATTGAAATGAACCCGATGATCTGCGCATCGGGTTTTATTTCAATTTCGCGGCGGGTGGCATCAGCAATAAAGTTTCCCCCTTCCTTGCCGATAACGAGATCAACTTGTTTTCAGGAAGGTGCCTTATGATTAACCGTATCCGCGTAGTCACGCTGTTGGTAATGGTGCTGGGGGTATTCGCACTGTTACAGCTTATTTCCGGCAGTCTGTTTTTTTCTTCCCTTCACCATAGCCAGAAGAGCTTTGTGGTTTCCAATCAATTACGGGAACAGCAGGGCGAGCTGACGTCAACCTGGGATTTAATGCTGCAAACGCGCATTAACCTGAGTCGTTCAGCGGTGCGAATGATGATGGATTCCTCCAATCAACAAAGTAATGCCAAAGTTGAATTGCTCGATAGCGCCAGGAAAACATTGGCCCAGGCCGCGACTCATTATAAAAAATTCAAAAGCATGGCACCGTTACCTGAAATGGTCGCTACCAGTCGTAATATTGATGAAAAATATAAAAACTATTACACAGCGTTAACTGAACTGATTGATTATCTTGATTATGGCAATACTGGAGCTTATTTCGCTCAGCCAACCCAGGGAATGCAAAATGCAATGGGCGAAGCGTTTGCTCAGTACGCCCTCAGCAGTGAAAAACTGTATCGCGATATCGTCACTGACAACGCAGATGATTACCGATTTGCCCAGTGGCAACTGGCGGTTATCGCGCTGGTGGTGGTATTGATTCTGCTGGTGGCGTGGTATGGCATTCGCCGTATGTTGCTTACACCGCTGGCAAAAATTATTGCTCATATTCGCGAAATCGCCGGTGGTAACCTGGCGAATACCCTGACCATTGACGGGCGCAGTGAAATGGGCGACCTGGCGCAGAGCGTTTCACATATGCAACGCTCTTTGACTGACACAGTCACTCATGTCCGCGAAGGTTCAGATGCCATCTATGCCGGTACCCGTGAAATTGCGGCGGGCAACACCGATCTTTCCTCCCGTACTGAACAGCAGGCATCCGCGCTGGAAGAAACTGCCGCCAGCATGGAGCAGCTCACCGCGACAGTGAAGCAAAATGCCGATAACGCCCGCCAGGCCTCGCAACTGGCGCAAAGTGCCTCCGACACCGCCCAGCACGGCGGCAAAGTGGTGGATGGCGTAGTGAAAACGATGCATGAGATCGCCGATAGTTCGAAGAAAATTGCCGACATTATCAGCGTTATCGACGGTATTGCCTTCCAGACTAATATCCTCGCGCTGAATGCCGCGGTTGAAGCCGCGCGAGCGGGTGAACAGGGCCGTGGTTTTGCCGTGGTGGCGGGCGAAGTGCGTAATCTTGCCAGTCGTAGCGCCCAGGCGGCAAAAGAGATCAAAGCTCTCATTGAAGACTCCGTCTCGCGCGTTGATACCGGTTCGGTGCTGGTCGAAAGCGCCGGGGAAACAATGAACAATATCGTCAATGCTGTCACTCGCGTGACTGACATTATGGGCGAGATTGCATCGGCATCGGATGAACAGAGCCGTGGCATCGATCAAGTCGCATTGGCGGTTTCGGAAATGGATCGCGTCACGCAACAGAACGCATCGCTGGTGCAGGAATCAGCTGCCGCCGCAGCTGCGCTGGAAGAACAGGCAAGTCGTTTAACGCAAGCGGTTTCCGCGTTTCGTCTGGCAGCCAGCCCACTCACCAATAAACCGCAAACACCATCCCGTCCTGCTAGTGAGCAACCACCGGCACAGCCACGACTGCGAATTGCTGAACAAGATCCAAACTGGGAAACATTTTGACGAGTATTTACTAACGCGGTCATTGCCGCCTGATGGGGAGCGTTGATGTTTAATCGTATTCGAATTTCGACCACGCTGTTTTTAATTTTGATTCTCTGCGGGATCTTGCAGATTGGCAGTAACGGCATGTCTTTTTGGGCATTTCGCGACGATTTGCAACGACTGAATCAGGTCGAGCAGAGCAATCAGCAACGTGCGGCATTAGCGCAAACTCGGGCGGTAATGTTACAGGCCAGTACCGCGCTGAACAAAGCAGGCACTCTGACAGCGCTTAGCTATCCGGCGGATGACATTAAAACGTTGATGACGACGGCGCGCGCCAGTCTGACGCAATCCACCACGCTGTTTAAAAGTTTTATGGCGATGACTGCGGGCAACGAGCACGTCAGGGCATTGCAAAAAGAGACGGAGAAAAGTTTTGCCCGCTGGCACAACGATCTCGAACATCAGGCGACCTGGCTTGAAAGTAATCAACTTTCGGATTTCCTCACTGCGCCGGTGCAGGGATCACAGAATGCGTTTGACGTTAACTTTGAGGCCTGGCAGCTGGAGATCAACCATGTGCTGGAAGCCGCCAGTGCGCAAAGCCAGCGTAACTATCAGATTTCGGCGCTGGTGTTTATCAGCATGATTATTGTTGCGGCGATCTACATCAGCAGTGCGCTGTGGTGGACGCGCAAGATGATTGTTCAACCACTGGCCATTATCGGTAGCCATTTTGACAGCATTGCTGCGGGTAATCTGGCGCGTCCGATTGCGGTATATGGTCGTAATGAGATCACCGCCATTTTTGCCAGCCTGAAGACCATGCAGCAGGCTTTGCGTGGGACGGTGAGTGATGTGCGTAAGGGAAGCCAGGAGATGCACATTGGGATCGCGGAGATTGTCGCAGGCAATAACGATCTCTCAAGTCGTACCGAACAGCAGGCGGCATCGCTGGCACAAACGGCCGCCAGTATGGAGCAATTAACCGCCACGGTAGGGCAAAACGCCGATAACGCACGACAGGCGTCGGAACTGGCAAAAAATGCCGCGACAACGGCGCAGGCGGGCGGTGTTCAGGTCAGTACCATGACTCACACCATGCAGGAGATCGCCACCAGCTCGCAAAAAATTGGCGACATTATCAGCGTTATCGACGGAATTGCTTTCCAGACCAATATTCTGGCCCTGAATGCGGCAGTGGAAGCGGCTCGCGCCGGAGAGCAGGGGCGTGGTTTTGCGGTAGTGGCAGGTGAAGTGCGCAATCTTGCCAGCCGTAGCGCGCAGGCAGCAAAAGAGATCAAAGGGCTGATCGAAGAGTCAGTCAATCGTGTCCAGCAGGGTTCGAAACTGGTGAATAACGCCGCCGCGACCATGACCGATATTGTCAGTTCGGTGACCCGCGTGAACGACATTATGGGAGAAATTGCTTCGGCCTCGGAAGAACAACGGCGGGGGATTGAGCAGGTTGCGCAGGCTGTCAGCCAGATGGATCAGGTGACACAGCAGAACGCCTCGCTGGTAGAAGAAGCGGCGGTGGCAACGGAACAACTGGCGAATCAGGCCGACCATCTTTCGTCGCGTGTGGCGGTATTTACCCTTGAAGAACATGAAGTAGCACGACATGAGTCGGCGCAGTTACAAATTGCGCCAGTGGTATCCTGAAGTGATTGAGAAGGCGCTATGACTTCATCTCTGCCCTGTGGGCAAACGTCTTTATTGTTACAGATGACCGAGCGCCTGGCGCTTTCCGACGCGCATTTTCGGCGGATAAGTCAATTGATATATCAACGAGCCGGGATCGTTCTGGCTGACCATAAACGCGACATGGTTTACAACCGACTGGTTCGTCGTTTGCGTTCGCTGGGACTGACGGATTTCGGTCATTATCTGAACTTGCTGGAATCTAATCAGCACAGCGGTGAGTGGCAGGCGTTTATCAATTCGCTGACCACGAATCTGACGGCATTTTTCCGTGAGGCACATCATTTCCCTCTGCTCGCGGATCACGCACGTCGCCGTTCTGGCGAGTATCGCGTATGGAGCGCGGCGGCTTCGACCGGCGAAGAGCCGTACAGCATTGCGATGACGCTGGCTGACACATTGGGCACCGCGCCCGGACGCTGGAAAGTGTTTGCCAGTGATATCGACACCGAAGTGCTGGAAAAAGCCAGAAGCGGTATCTATCGCCATGAAGAGTTGAAAAACCTGACGCCGCAGCAACTGCAACGGTATTTCATGCGAGGGACGGGACCGCATGAAGGGCTGGTACGCGTGCGTCAGGAGCTGGCGAACTATGTTGATTTTGCCCCGCTGAATCTACTGGCGAAACAGTACACCGTGCCGGGGCCGTTTGATGCGATCTTCTGTCGTAACGTCATGATCTACTTCGATCAAACTACCCAGCAGGAGATTTTGCGCCGCTTTGTTCCGCTCCTTAAACCCGACGGATTGCTGTTTGCGGGTCACTCTGAAAACTTTAGCCACCTCGAGCGCCGCTTCACGCTGCGTGGTCAGACGGTGTATGCGCTAAGTAAGGATTAACGATGAGCAAAATCAGGGTGTTATCTGTCGATGATTCGGCACTGATGCGCCAGATCATGACAGAAATCATCAACAGCCATAGCGACATGGAAATGGTGGCGACCGCGCCTGATCCGCTGGTCGCGCGTGACTTGATTAAGAAATTCAATCCCGATGTGCTGACGCTGGATGTTGAAATGCCGCGGATGGACGGACTGGATTTCCTCGAAAAATTAATGCGTTTGCGTCCAATGCCCGTTGTGATGGTTTCTTCCCTGACCGGCAAAGGATCAGAAGTCACGCTGCGCGCGCTGGAGCTGGGGGCAATAGATTTTGTCACCAAACCGCAACTGGGTATTCGCGAAGGAATGCTGGCGTACAGCGAAATGATTGCTGAAAAGGTGCGTACAGCAGCAAAGGTGAGCCTTGCAGCACATAAGCCATTGTCGGCACCGACAACGCTGAAGGCAGGGCCGTTGTTGAGTTCTGAAAAACTGATTGCGATTGGTGCTTCAACGGGTGGAACTGAGGCAATTCGTCACGTACTGCAACCGTTGCCGCTTTCCAGCCCGGCACTGTTAATTACCCAGCATATGCCGCCCGGTTTCACCCGCTCTTTTGCCGACAGACTTAATAAGCTTTGCCAGATCGGGGTTAAAGAAGCCGAAGACGGGGAACGTGTTTTGCCGGGGCATGCCTATATTGCGCCGGGCGATCGGCATATGGAGCTGGCGCGTAGTGGCGCAAATTACCAAATCAAAATTCATGATGGCCTGGCGGTTAACCGTCATCGGCCTTCGGTAGATGTGTTGTTCCATTCTGTCGCCAAACAGGCGGGGCGTAATGCGGTTGGGGTGATCCTGACCGGTATGGGCAACGACGGCGCGGCGGGAATGTTGGCGATGCGTCAGGCGGGGGCATGGACCCTGGCGCAAAACGAAGCAAGTTGCGTGGTGTTCGGCATGCCGCGCGAGGCCATCAATATGGGTGGTGTCTGCGAAGTGGTCGATCTTAGCCAGGTAAGCCAGCAAATGTTGGCAAAAATTAGTGCCGGACAGGCGATACGTATTTAAATCAGGAGTGTGAAATGGCGGATAAAGAACTTAAATTTTTGGTTGTGGATGACTTTTCCACCATGCGACGCATAGTGCGTAACCTGCTGAAAGAGCTGGGATTCAATAATGTTGAGGAAGCGGAAGATGGCGTCGACGCTCTCAATAAGTTGCAGGCAGGCGGTTATGGATTTGTTATCTCCGACTGGAACATGCCCAACATGGATGGCCTGGAATTGCTGAAAACGATTCGTGCGGATGGCGCGATGTCGGCATTGCCAGTGTTAATGGTGACTGCAGAAGCGAAGAAAGAGAACATCATTGCTGCGGCGCAAGCGGGGGCCAGTGGCTATGTGGTGAAGCCATTTACCGCCGCGACGCTGGAGGAAAAACTCAACAAAATCTTTGAGAAACTGGGCATGTGAGGATGCGACTATGATGCAACCATCAATCAAACCTGCTGACGAGCATTCAGCTGGCGATATCATTGCGCGCATCGGCAGCCTGACGCGTATGCTGCGCGACAGTTTGCGGGAACTGGGGCTGGATCAGGCCATTGCCGAAGCGGCGGAAGCCATCCCGGATGCGCGCGATCGTTTGTACTATGTTGTGCAGATGACCGCCCAGGCTGCGGAGCGGGCGCTGAACAGTGTTGAGGCGTCACAACCGCATCAGGATCAAATGGAGAAATCAGCAAAAGCGTTAACCCAACGTTGGGATGACTGGTTTGCCGATCCGATTGACCTTGCCGACGCCCGTGAATTGGTAACAGATACGCGACAATTTCTGGCAGATGTACCCGCGCATACCAGCTTTACTAACGCGCAACTGCTGGAAATCATGATGGCGCAGGATTTTCAGGATCTCACCGGGCAGGTCATTAAGCGGATGATGGATGTCATTCAGGAGATCGAACGCCAGTTGCTGATGGTGCTGTTGGAAAACATCCCGGAACAGGAGTCGCGTCCAAAGCGTGAAAATCAGAGTTTGCTTAATGGACCTCAGGTCGATACCAGCAAAGCCGGTGTGGTAGCCAGTCAGGATCAGGTGGACGATTTGTTGGATAGTCTTGGATTTTGATTTGTATTGCCTGATGTGGCGTGACCACGTCATATCAGGCGGTCTGATAAGGCGATGACGCCGCATCCGACAAACGCACACTATGCTTGATGTGTGGCAGCAAAAGCCCTAAATCCCGCCTGTTTTGCCCCTTACTCAAACCATTGAACGCTTTGCGCTCTGGCATCATTTACGCTTAATACTCTTTCCAGGATTGGCGACGTGTCTGACGAGAGCGACGACAAAACAGAAGCCCCCACTCCTCACCGACTAGAAAAAGCGCGGGAAGAGGGGCAAATCCCGCGTTCCCGTGAACTGACCTCACTGCTGATTTTGCTGGTGGGCGTTAGTGTTATCTGGTTTGGCGGTGTGTCGCTGGCCCGTCGATTGTCGGGCATGCTCTCCGCTGGGCTGCATTTTGATCACAGTATTATCAATGACCCGAATCTGATCCTCGGGCAGATTATTCTGCTGATCAGAGAAGCCATGCTGGCGCTGCTGCCACTGATTAGCGGCGTGGTGCTGGTGGCGCTCATTTCTCCGGTCATGCTGGGAGGGCTGGTATTTAGCGGCAAATCCTTGCAGCCGAAGTTTTCCAAACTCAACCCGCTACCGGGCATAAAACGGATGTTCTCGGCACAGACTGGCGCGGAGTTGCTTAAAGCAATTTTGAAAACCATCCTGGTTGGCAGCGTGACGGGGTTTTTTCTCTGGCATCACTGGCCGCAGATGATGCGCTTAATGGCCGAGTCTCCGATTACCGCCATGGGTAATGCGATGGATTTGGTAGGGCTATGCGCACTGCTGGTGGTGCTTGGTGTCATTCCAATGGTGGGATTTGACGTCTTTTTCCAAATCTTCAGCCACCTGAAAAAGCTGCGAATGTCGCGGCAGGATATTCGTGATGAGTTCAAACAAAGCGAAGGCGACCCCCATGTTAAAGGGCGGATCCGTCAGATGCAGCGAGCTGCCGCACGGCGTCGGATGATGGCCGATGTGCCGAAAGCGGATGTCATTGTCAATAACCCGACCCACTATTCGGTAGCGTTGCAGTATGACGAAAACAAAATGAGCGCACCGAAAGTGGTCGCTAAAGGTGCAGGGCTGGTCGCGCTGCGCATTCGTGAAATTGGCGCTGAAAATAACGTCCCGACGCTTGAAGCGCCGCCGCTGGCGCGAGCGCTGTATCGACATGCGGAGATTGGTCAACAAATCCCGGGTCAACTGTACGCCGCGGTGGCGGAAGTGCTGGCCTGGGTCTGGCAACTGAAACGCTGGCGTCTGGCTGGTGGACAGCGCCCTGTACAACCTACTCATCTTCCGGTGCCGGAAGCCCTGGATTTTATTAACGAGAAACCGACCCATGAGTAATCTGGCCGCGATGCTGCGCCTGCCCGCAAACCTGAAATCGACACAATGGCAGATCCTTGCCGGACCGATTTTGATCCTGTTGATCTTGTCGATGATGGTGCTGCCACTGCCCGCATTCATACTCGACCTGTTGTTTACCTTCAATATTGCCTTGTCGATCATGGTGTTGCTGGTGGCGATGTTTACCCAGCGCACGCTTGAGTTTGCTGCGTTTCCGACCATTCTGTTGTTTACCACGCTGTTGCGTCTGGCACTTAACGTGGCTTCAACCCGTATCATTTTAATGGAAGGGCATACCGGCGCAGCGGCGGCAGGGAAGGTGGTTGAAGCGTTCGGTCACTTCCTCGTTGGTGGCAATTTCGCTATCGGTATCGTGGTGTTTGTCATTCTCGTGATCATCAACTTTATGGTCATTACCAAAGGTGCCGGGCGTATCGCAGAAGTGGGTGCGCGCTTTGTTCTCGATGGTATGCCGGGTAAGCAGATGGCGATTGACGCCGACCTTAACGCCGGATTGATTGGTGAAGATGAGGCGAAAAAACGCCGCTCCGAAGTGACTCAGGAAGCCGATTTTTACGGCTCAATGGACGGGGCAAGTAAGTTTGTTCGCGGCGATGCCATCGCCGGGATCCTCATCATGGTCATTAACGTTGTCGGCGGATTGCTGGTCGGTGTGCTGCAACATGGCATGAGCATGGGACATGCGGCGGAAAGTTATACGCTATTGACCATTGGTGACGGTCTGGTAGCACAAATTCCGGCGCTGGTGATTTCTACCGCCGCGGGGGTTATCGTTACGCGCGTCAGCACTGATCAGGATGTTGGCGAACAGATGGTGAATCAGCTTTTCAGTAACCCGAGCGTTATGTTGTTAAGCGCCGCCGTGCTCGGTTTACTCGGCCTGGTGCCTGGAATGCCGAACCTGGTATTTTTGCTGTTCACTGCCGGATTACTGGGGCTGGCCTGGTGGATCCGCGGACGCGAACAAAAAGCGCCTGCCGAACCAAAACCGGTAAAAATGGCAGAGAATAATGCCGTTGTCGAAGCAACGTGGAACGATGTTCAACTGGAAGATTCTCTGGGAATGGAAGTGGGTTATCGCCTGATCCCGATGGTCGATTTTCAGCAGGATGGTGAACTACTGGGTCGTATTCGCAGTATTCGCAAGAAATTTGCTCAGGAAATGGGCTTTCTGCCGCCGGTAGTACACATTCGCGACAATATGGATCTGCAACCTGCCCGCTACCGTATTTTGATGAAAGGCGTGGAGATAGGCAGTGGTGATGCATATCCGGGGCGCTGGTTGGCAATAAACCCAGGTACCGCAGCTGGAACGTTACCAGGAGAGGCGACCGTCGATCCGGCGTTTGGTCTGAATGCTATCTGGATTGAAAGTGCGCTAAAAGAACAGGCGCAGATTCAAGGTTATACCGTGGTTGAGGCCAGCACGGTGGTGGCTACGCATCTTAACCACCTCATAAGCCAGCATGCCGCAGAGCTGTTTGGTCGTCAGGAGGCGCAACAGCTGCTGGATCGTGTCGCTCAGGAGATGCCAAAGCTGACGGAAGATCTCGTTCCTGGCGTCGTCACGCTCACCACACTGCATAAAGTGCTGCAAAATCTCCTCGATGAAAAAGTCCCGATTCGCGATATGCGCACTATTCTCGAAACGCTGGCGGAACATGCGCCCATCCAAAGCGATCCACATGAATTAACCGCCGTCGTGCGCGTGGCGTTAGGACGGGCTATAACCCAGCAGTGGTTTCCTGGCAAAGATGAAGTCCATGTTATTGGCCTCGATACACCGCTGGAACGTTTGTTACTACAGGCCTTGCAGGGTGGGGGCGGACTGGAGCCTGGGCTGGCGGATCGTTTACTGGCACAAACTCAGGAAGCGCTATCCCGTCAGGAGATGCTGGGTGCGCCGCCAGTATTATTGGTGAACCACGCGCTGCGACCATTATTGTCTCGCTTCCTGCGTCGCAGCCTGCCGCAGTTAGTGGTGCTGTCGAATCTGGAACTATCAGATAACCGACATATCCGTATGACGGCGACGATTGGCGGCAAATAATGAGAGCCTTATTAGCAATATTATTGTTTCCGCTGCTGGCGCAAGCCGCCGGGGAGGGGATGTGGCAGGCGAGCAGTGTGGGCGTTACGTTGAATCACCGTGGTGAATCGATGTCGTCAGCGCCTCTTTCTTCGCGACAACCTGCATCAGGATTGATGACGCTGGTTGCGTGGCGTTATCAGCTTATCGGCCCAACTCCCGTAGGGCTGCGGGTTCGCTTGTGTTCACAATCTCGTTGTGTCGAATTAGAGGGGCAGAGCGGAACCACCGTGGCCTTTTCCGGTATACCGGCGGCAGAACCGTTGCGATTTATCTGGGAAGTGCCTGGCGGCGGGCGGTTAATTCCGCCGCTAAAAGTACAACGTAATGAAGTGATTGTGAATTATCGCTGAAGGACAAATAAAAATTACGCGCTCGCGGCATGTTTAATAACTCAGTGAAAAAGGCTCGATGTTTTGTTGCAATTATTTATCAGGAATAGCTTGCAACAAAACATGCCAAAAATATGTGAATTATCCTCTTGTCAAAGGGCTTGGATAAAAATCTTCAGAGTTACGGTATAACTGCAACTGGCGAGTTCGCGTATTGGTCTGTATGATCATACATGAGAGCCATTCTGATTCAGAATAAGGGGCACTTAAATCCTGAACGTCTTCATTTGAAAGGATTAATTCACATTCTTTGTCCCTAAAATCCAGCCAGGCTCGTTGTGATTTTTTAAGCAAGTTAAGTTGTTCGGTATCAGGTTTTTTGACACCTGTGCGTGGTACTTGTTCTATATAACGATAAGCTTCACCATAAGCTTTATTTAATTGCGCATCGACGAGATTGTATTCTTGTCGCAGGCATGATTTGATCACGTTAATGTCAGTATCATCATCTGAATTTTTTTGCCAACAATCTTTGATGGCTGAAATGTCATGGTCATTGACTATAACCGTATCTTCTGCGTAAGCCTGGCAAGAGATAATGCCTAATGTTAATACAAGAAATTTAAACACTGCGGTATTCCTTAAATTCAACCGTTATCGTTTCCCTGGGGCCGGATATTACGCTTCTGGCCTCTTATCCAACAGTGAGAAAACAGTGGCATGTCCATTTTCAGAATACATTTAGATGGCAATAAAAAAGCCTGATCAGGTAACCCTGATCAGGCTTCACTCTCACGAAAAATCGATTACATACGCTCTACTGTCTCAATACCCAGCGTATCCAGGCCCAGCTTCAGCGTCTTCGCCGTCAGTTGTGCCAGTTTCAGACGACTGTTACGCACTTCTTCGTTTTCTGCGCTGAGGATCGGGCAGTGCTCGTAGAAGCCAGAGAACAGACCGGCCAGATCGTACAGGTAAGCACACATCACGTGCGGCGTGCCTTCACGGGCAACCACAGTGAGGGTTTCTTCAAACTGCAGCAGGCGAGCTGCCAGTTGTGCCTCACGATCTTCACGGATGATTACCGGGGCTGCAGCCAGTTGCTCTTCGTCAATTTCTGCTTTACGGAACACGGACAATACACGCGTGTAAGCATACTGCATGTATGGCGCGGTATTACCCTCAAACGCCAGCATGTTGTCCCAGTCGAAGATGTAGTCAGTGGTACGGTTTTTGGAGAGATCTGCGTATTTAACCGCACCAATACCAACCGCATTAGCCAGTTTTTCCAGCTCATCGGCTGGCATATCCGGGTTCTTCTCTGCCACCAGACGGCGTGCGCGTTCCAGGGCTTCATCCAGCAAATCGGCCAGTTTCACCGTACCGCCAGCACGCGTTTTGAACGGTTTGCCGTCTTTGCCCAGCATCATGCCGAACATATGATGTTCCAGCGGTACGGATTCCGGCACATAGCCTGCTTTACGGACGATCGCCCACGCCTGCATCAGGTGTTGATGCTGGCGGGAGTCGATGTAATACAGCACGCGATCGGCATGCAATGTTTCATAACGATATTTTGCACAGGCGATATCAGTGGTGGTGTAGAGATAGCCGCCATCTTTCTTCTGAATGATCACGCCCATCGGTTCGCCTTCCTTGTTTTTGAACTCATCAAGGAATACGACGGTTGCGCCTTCGCTTTCTACAGCCAGACCTTTGGCTTTGAGATCAGCCACGATACCCGGCAGCATCGGGTTGTACAGGCTTTCGCCCATCACGTCATCACGGGTCAGCGTCACGTTCAGACGATCGTAGGTGATCTGGTTCTGCGTCATGGTGATGTCGACCAGTTTGCGCCACATCTCACGGAAGTATTCGTCACCGCTTTGCAGTTTTACCACGTAGTTACGTGCACGCTCAGCGAACGCTTCATCTTCATCGTAATGCTTTTTCGCATCGCGGTAGAAACCTTCAAGATCAGCCAGCTCCATTTCACCGGCATTTTCCTGCTGCTGCTTTTCCAGCCATGCAATCAGCATACCGAACTGAGTGCCCCAGTCGCCGACGTGGTTTGCGCGAATCACTTTGTGACCGAGGAACTCCAGAGTACGCACTGCTGCGTCGCCAATAATGGTAGAGCGCAGGTGACCGACGTGCATCTCTTTCGCCACGTTTGGCGCAGAGTAGTCAACCACAATGGTCTGTTTTTCTGGCGTAGCAACACCGAGACGATCGGACGCCAGCGCCTGCTGAACATGTTCAGCCAGGAATGCCGGATCAAGGAAAATGTTGATAAAGCCTGGTCCGGCGATCTCAACCTTGCTGGCGATACCGTTAAGATCCAGATGAGTCAGCACCTGCTCTGCTAATTGTCGCGGTGCCATACCCAGTTTTTTAGCAACTGCCATCATGCCGTTAGCCTGATAGTCGCCGAACTGAACTTTTGCTGACTGACGAACCTGCGGTTCGCAATCCGCAGGCGCGCCTGCCGCAATCATGGCCTGACGGACTTTTTCTGAGAGAAGAGCCTGAATATTCACCGGAATACCTTACATTGATGAAGCGAGCAAAAATTGCCCGCACCAGTTAGAGAAATTAGGGCGGGAGTATACTGCAAATGGCTGTTTTCGTCAGCAACGTGCGCGTGGCGTATTGCCGTTTTCACCATTGCATCAGAAGTGGCGTGAAATCAGCGGTTGGTTGGCGCAGGGCAACAGGGTAAATTAACGCTTTTACTGAAAGACGAAGAGTGATTATGGCGAACTGGCAATCTATCGACGAGCTGCAGGATATTGCATCGGATTTACCGCGATTTACCCACGCATTAGATGAACTTTCCCGCTGTCTGGGGTTGGATATCACTCCACTGACTGCCGATCACATTTCTTTGCGTTGCCATCAAAACGTTACCGCTGAACGCTGGCGTCATGGGTTTGAACAGTGCGGCGAGCTTTTGTCAGAAAATATGATCAATGGCAGGCCGATTTGTCTGTTTAAATTGCATGAACCGGTACAGGTTGCGCACTGGCAGTTTTCAATTGTAGAGCTACCGTGGCCTGGGGAAAAACGTTACCCGCACGAAGGTTGGGAACATATTGAAATCGTTCTGCCAGGTGATCCTGAAACGTTGAATGCCCGTGCGCTGGCATTGCTTTCTGATGAAGGACTCAGCCTTCCGGGGATCTCAGTTAAAACCAGTTCGCCAAAAGGTGAGCATGAGCGATTACCGAATCCGACGCTGGCGGTCACCGATGGCAAAACGACCATTAAATTTCATCCGTGGTCCATTGAAGAGATCGTTGCCAGCGAGCAGTCGGCGTAATTAAGGAGCAAAAATGGCATTACTGGAAATTTGCTGTTACAGCATGGAATGCGCGCTAACGGCGCAGCAAAACGGCGCAGACAGAGTTGAATTATGCGCAGCCCCAAAAGAGGGGGGCTTAACGCCGTCGTTGGGGGTATTGAAATCCGTGCGCCAGCGGGTGACGATCCCTGTGCATCCAATTATTCGCCCACGCGGTGGTGATTTTTGCTACAGCGACGGTGAGTTTGCCGCCATTCTTGAGGATGTGCGCACAGTCCGCGAATTAGGTTTTCCTGGACTGGTGACGGGCGTTCTCGATGTTGACGGGAATGTCGATATGCCACGAATGGAAAAAATAATGGCTGTTGCCGGTCCGCTGGCAGTGACTTTTCATCGCGCCTTCGATATGTGCGCTAACCCTTTAAATACACTCAATAATCTTGCGGAATTGGGCGTTGCTCGGGTACTGACATCAGGGCAAAAATCAGACGCACTGCAAGGTTTATCAAAAATTATGGAACTTATTGCCCATGGTGATGCTCCAATCATTATGGCCGGAGCAGGAGTCCGTGCAGAAAACCTGCACCACTTCCTCGATGCCGGAGTGCTGGAAGTCCATAGCTCCGCGGGAGCGTGGCAAGCCTCACCAATGCGTTATCGTAATCAAGGATTGTCCATGTCATCAGATGCACACGCGGACGAGTATTCGCGTTATGTCGTAGACGGGGCGGCGGTTGCTGAAATGAAAGGAATCATTGAACGCCGTCAGGCCAAATGATTTTTACCGTTGCATCATGTCGCCCAATATGATGCTTGCTCGTACCAGGCCCCTGCAATTTCAACAGGGGCCTTTTTTTATCCCCGAGAAGTATAAAAAACGAACGATTTCTGTGATCAGTTGAGCGCGTGACAGTGCGCATAGCGTTGTGCTAAAAATTTTTATATATTCATATTAATTATGTAATTTAAATTACTAAAACTGACAAATATATATTCTAAATAACAACTGGGTTATTCCTTAGCAATTAATGATTACATTGTAATAAATCATATTCTTTATCGATTATTTCAGGCAGTGTTGTGCCGAATTATGCAAGCGGTCAATTCGTTGTATATTTAATTATACAATGATTTCGGTGTTCTGGAATTAATTAGAGGAATCTATGCGAGGGAAAAAACGCATTGGGTTATTATTTTTGCTGATAACGGTTGTGGTTGGTGGCGGCGGGTTATTACTGGCGCAAAAAGCCTTACATAAAACGTCGGATACCGCATTTTGCCTTTCCTGCCACTCAATGAGTAAACCTTTTGAGGAATATCAGGGAACTGTCCATTTTTCTAACCAGAAAGGGATACGTGCGGAATGTGCCGATTGCCATATTCCAAAGTCAGGGGTGGATTATTTATTTGCTAAATTAAAAGCTTCTAAAGATATTTATCATGAATTTGTTAGCGGCAAAATAGACAGTGACGATAAGTTCGAAGCGCATCGTCAGGAAATGGCCGAAACAGTATGGAAAGAATTAAAAGCAACTGATTCTGCAACGTGTCGTAGTTGCCATTCTTTTGATGCCATGGATATTGCCTCGCAAAGTGAATCTGCGCAGAAAATGCATAACAAAGCGCTAAAGGACGGCGAAACCTGTATCGATTGTCATAAAGGCATTGCCCATTTTCCACCAGAAATAAAAATGGATGACAACGCGGCGCATGAGCTGGAAAGTCAGGCCGCTACTTCAGTTACCAATGGCGCACATATTTATCCTTTCAAAACTTCTCGCATAGGCGAGCTGGCTACCGTGAATCCTGGTACCGATCTCACCGTCGTTGATGCCAGTGGCAAACAGCCGATCGTTCTGTTGCAGGGTTATCAAATGCAGGGCAGTGAAAACACGCTCTACCTGGCCGCAGGTCAACGGCTGGCGCTGGCCACATTAAGTGAAGAAGGTATCAAGGCGCTAAGGGTAAACGGGAAATGGCAGGCTGATGAATACGGCAATCAATGGCGTCAGGCGTCTTTACAGGGTGTGCTTACCGATCCCGCATTAGCGGACCGTAAACCGCTATGGCAATACGCTGAAAAACTTGACGATACCTATTGTGCTGGTTGCCATGCACCTATCGCCGCTGACCATTACACCGTCAATGCATGGCCGTCCATTGCCAAAGGAATGGGTGCGCGAACCAGCATGAGCGAAAACGAACTGGACATTTTGACGCGGTACTTCCAGTACAACGCCAAAGATATTACCGAGAAACAGTGATCCTCGTTGATCAGGGAGGAAGTTATGACATTAACAAGACGTGAATTTATTAAACACAGCGGTATTGCCGCTGGGGCGCTGGTGGTGACATCGGCTGCACCGTTACCCGCATGGGCAGAAGAGAAGGGCGGCAAAATCCTCACCGCAGGCCGTTGGGGAGCGATGAACGTAGAAGTGAAGGACGGCAAGATTGTTTCTTCAACAGGCGCGCTGGCGAAAACCATACCAAACTCCTTACAGTCTACAGCGGCGGATCAGGTACATACAACGGCGCGTATTCAGCATCCGATGGTGAGAAAAAGCTATCTCGATAATCCACTACAACCGGCGAAAGGTCGTGGCGAAGATACCTATGTACAGGTGAGCTGGGAACAAGCATTAAAACTGATTCATGGGCAACACGATCGTATTCGTAAAGCTAACGGACCATCGGCCATTTTTGCCGGATCTTACGGCTGGCGCTCTTCTGGCGTGTTACATAAAGCGCAAACCTTACTGCAACGTTATATGAATCTTGCGGGCGGTTATTCAGGGCATAGCGGCGATTATTCAACCGGGGCGGCACAGGTAATCATGCCGCACGTGGTGGGTTCCGTGGAGGTGTATGAACAGCAGACCTCCTGGCCACTGATTCTGGAAAACAGTCAGGTGGTGGTGTTGTGGGGGATGAACCCGCTGAATACCTTAAAAATTGCCTGGAGCAGTACCGATGAGCAAGGGCTGGAATACTTCCATCAGCTGAAAAAATCTGGCAAACCAGTGATTGCTATCGACCCTATTCGTTCCGAAACTATTGAGATCTTTGGCGACAATGCTACCTGGATCGCGCCAAATATGGGCACCGACGTGGCGCTGATGTTGGGGATTGCACATACCCTGATGACACTAGGCAAACACGATAAAGTGTTCCTTGAAAAATACACCACCGGGTATCCGCAGTTTGAAGAGTATCTGACAGGTAAGAGCGATAATACGCCGAAGAGCGCGGCCTGGGCGGCGGAAATTAGTGGCGTACCGGAAGCGCAGATAGTCAAACTCGCTGAACTGATGGCGGCAAATCGCACAATGCTGATGGCAGGCTGGGGAATTCAGCGCCAGCAATATGGTGAACAGAAACACTGGATGTTGGTGACTCTGGCGGCGATGTTAGGGCAGATAGGTACACCGGGCGGCGGTTTTGGTTTCTCTTATCATTACTCCAACGGCGGCAACCCGACGCGTGTTGGCGGCGTGCTGCCCGAAATGTCTGCGGCTATAGCCGGACAGGCCAGCGAGGAAGCTGATGATGGCGGAATGACGGCGATTCCTGTCGCCCGTATTGTTGATGCGCTGGAAAATCCTGGCGGCAAATATCAGCATAACGGTAAAGAACAAACGTATCCGAATATCAAAATGATCTGGTGGGCGGGTGGCGGTAACTTTACCCATCACCAGGATACTAATCGTCTGATTAAAGCATGGCAGAAACCGGAGATGATCGTCGTTTCTGAATGCTACTGGACCGCAGCTGCTAAACATGCAGATATCGTATTACCGATCACCACATCGTTTGAGCGCAATGACTTGACGATGACCGGTGATTACAGCAACCAGCATATTGTACCGATGAAGCAGGCTGTCGCTCCGCAATTTGAAGCGCGTAACGATTTTGATGTGTTTGCCGATCTTGCTGAATTACTCAAACCTGGCGGAAAAGAGATCTATACCGAAGGTAGAGATGAAATGGCGTGGCTGAAATTTTTCTATGATGCCGCTCAGAAAGGTGCGCGTGCGCAACGCGTGACTATGCCGATGTTTAATGCTTTCTGGCAGCAAAATAAACTGATCGAAATGCGCCGCAGCGAGAAGAACGAACAGTACGTTCGTTATGCTGATTTCCGCGCCGATCCAGTGAAAAACGCGCTGGGTACGCCAAGCGGCAAAATTGAGATCTACTCTAAAACGCTGGAAAAATTTGGCTATAAGGATTGTCCGGCACACCCAACCTGGCTTGCGCCTGATGAGTGGAAGGGTACCGCCGACGAGAAGCAGTTGCAGCTTCTGACCGCGCATCCGGCACACCGTTTACACAGTCAGCTTAACTATGCTGAGCTGCGTAAAAAATATGCGGTTGCCGATCGTGAACCGATCACTATTCACACCGAAGATGCTGCTCGCTTTGGTATTGCGAATGGCGATCTGGTGCGTGTCTGGAACAAACGTGGTCAGATTCTGACAGGCGCAGTGGTGACTGACGGGATCAAAAAAGGCGTGGTATGCGTGCATGAAGGTGCATGGCCAGATCTGGAAAATGGCTTGTGTAAAAACGGCAGTGCGAACGTGTTAACGGCGGATATCCCCAGCTCTCAGCTGGCAAATGCCTGTGCCGGTAACTCTGCGCTGGTGTATATCGAAAAATATACGGGCAATGCACCGAAGTTAACGGCGTTTGATCAGCCAGCTGTTCAGGCATAAGACGTGAAAAGCGCCCGGAAACGGGCGCTAAATTTTTACGGCTTACGCGCAATCAACACCGCGCGTTTAGGTGCCGGATAACCTTCCACCGTTTTACTCGGATCATGTGGATTAAGAAAATCGGCCAGCGATTCGGTGACCATCCATTCGGTGCGTCGCTGCTCTTCGGTCGTGGTAACGCTCACATCCGCAATGCGGATATCAACAAAACCACACTTCTTCAGCCAGTTTTTCAACGCCAGGGCTGACGGGATGAAATAAACATTACGCATTTGCGCGTAACGATCGCCTGGCACCAGGACGGTATTTTCATCGCCATCAATAACCAGTGTTTCCAGCACCAGTTCACCTTCATTCACCAGTTGATCTTTTAACTGCCAGAGATGCTCCAGCGGTGAACGACGATGATAAAGTACGCCCATCGAAAAGACGGTATCAAAGGCTTTCAGTGCCGGAAGTTGTTCAATACCTAACGGCAGCAGATGCGCGCGCTGATCGTTACCCAGCAGTTTACGCACCGCTTCAAACTGGCAAAGAAACAGTTGCGTAGGGTCGATCCCCACCGCGAGGTGCGCACCTGCGCCAATCATGCGCCACATGTGATAACCGCTGCCGCAGCCGACATCAAGAATGGTGCGCCCGGTTAAATCAGAAAGATGGGGCAGAACACGATCCCATTTCCAGTCAGAACGCCATTCGGTATCGATGTTCACGCCATACAGTGAAAACGGCCCTTTGCGCCACGGCATAAGGTTGCGCATCAGTGTTTCAATGCGCTTAATCTGCCCGGCGCTCAGTGGCTCTTCGCTTTCTGCCGTCACGCTATGTAGTAAATCAAGACGATACGGTTTAATTTCAGGCAGAAATTCCACCGCATTGGACCACTGTTTAAACAGACCGTGCTGCTGTTCGCGCTGCCAGCTGGCAATCTGCGCGGGCAGCGTTTCCAGCCAGTGTGAAAGATGATTTTTGGCAATCAGAGAATAAAAGTTACCAAAGTCGATCATGCAGCGTCCTCTGCTTTTAATGCCACCAGTGAACCAAAGTTAAAGCACTGGAACCATAGCTCGCTATGTTCAAAACCGGCTTGATGCAGGCGAGCTTTATGTGTTTCCACGGAATCGGTCAGCATCACATTTTCCAGCATGCTGCGCTTCTGGCTGATCTCCAGTTCGCTGTAACCGTTGGCACGTTTAAAGTCGTGGTGCATGTTGAACAGCAGTTCACCAACTTTGGCATCTTCGAAACTGAATTTTTCTGAAAGCACCAGCGCGCCGCCCGGATTCAGCCCTTGATAAATTTTATCCAGTAACGCCTGACGTTCTGAAGGTTCCAGGAATTGCAGGGTAAAATTCAGCACAACCATCGATGCGTTTTCAATGGTGATATCGCGAATATCACCTTCAATAACGTCTACTGGCGTAGGGGCTTTATAAGCGTCAATATGACGACGGCAGCGTTCAATCATCGCCGGAGAGTTGTCGATGGCGATAATTTTGCAATTATCATGATGAATATTGCGACGCACAGAGAGCGTCGCCGCGCCCAGAGAACAACCCAGATCGTAAACCTGCGTACCAGGTTGAACGAAGCGTTCGGCTAACATACCAATCATGGAAATAATATTGGAGTAGCCGGGAACGGAACGCTGGATCATATCCGGGAAGACTTCGGCTACCCGTTCATCAAAGGTCCAGTCGCCAAGTCTGGCGATAGGGGCAGAAAATAGCGTGTCGCGGTGAGACATAACGTAAAAATCCGGGAAAAAGAAAGTGGCGTATTGTGCGCTAACGCAGGGAGAAAACCAACTCCCAGGGCATATACCAAAGATTCGCCAGCACCATCAGCAACAGCGCACACCAGGTGGCGCTCATGCCAGAACGTCGCCAGCGGAACAGACGGTGATGAAAACCGTAATAATGCATCAGACGACCAGCAAGCAAAACGATGCCGCAAATATGCACCATCCAGGTTTCGGCGCCATTCATTTCCATAAACAGCATCAACACAATCGCGATGGGAATATACTCCACCGCGTTACCATGAATGCGAATAGCGCTTTGCAGTTCGCTAAAACCGCCGTCACCATAGGCAACGCGGTACTGCATACGCAGGCGAACGACATCAAAAGAGAACTTCATTAATAACAACGCACTTAAAACGGCATACAGCGCGCTTACCATACAAACTCCCTTTAAAATGGCCGATGGCACCTGTCTATGATAGGTGGCAAATTCAGAAAAGAGAAGATTGCTGTGGAATAGCCGGAACTGCTCCGATCTCTGGAAGTGTTTTACGTAAGCCTTCCCACAGGGTATGTACCAGTTCCGGTGCCTGGGCAATATCTGGCGTATGTAAAAAAAGATAAGGCGTAGTGGTCTGATGCCACTGCGCTAATTTTTGTAACCAAACCTGAAACAACTCTCGGTTTTGCGTCATATCATCACTACCGATAAAACGGATCAGCGGATTTGTCGCCGTCAGCACAGCATGTACGGGAACTTTAGGTTTTTTCCGTTGAGCGTCGCGAATAGCTTCACTGTGTGGGCGTGCTGCATGAACCGGGCGGCTGTCTAAAATCACCCGATTAACGCCGCGCTGATGTAAACCGCGATTAAGTGTTTGTTCCTCTTCCCCTTTGGCGAAAAACTGTGGATGGCGGACTTCCACACCATAATTAAACTCGCCGGGAAGAGAGTCGAGAAAATGCCAAAGCGCAGGCAGATCCCGTGGGCCAAATGTGGCAGGCAGTTGCAGCCAGTATTGCCCAATGCGCGGAGCCAGCGGTGACAAGCGAGTCAAAAATTCAGTTACTAAATCATCGCAATGCCGTAATGCTGCCTGATGCGAAATGGTCGCCGGAAACTTAAAACAGAAGCGAAAATTATCTGTGGTCTGCTCACGCCAGCGCAGGACAACCTCGGATTTCGGCAGGGCGTAAAGCGTGGTGTTGCCCTCCACACAGTTAAAGTGGCGGGCATACTCTTCAAGGCTGGTGATCCCCAACCGCACCCATTTAGGATGCGACCATTGCGGCAGACCGATGTAAATCATAATGCGTTGAGGATCTCTTCCACACTGCGCACACGGGCGATGCGTGGGTAGATATGGTTGATGCTGTTATTGTGCTGCTCGGCGCTGGCGGCGCTGCAGGCGTCTTCGGCAATCACCAGATTAAAACCGAGTTCCCAGGCATTGCGGGCGGTGGATTCAACACCGATATTGGTCGAGATCCCACATAATACTATTGTATCGATACCCCGGCGGCGTAATTGCAACTCCAGATCCGTACCGTAAAACGCACCCCATTGACGTTTGATGATTTCGATATCGCTGTCGGTTGCACCTAATGCAGCAGGATGTTGCCACCAGTTTTCGGGCAACACTTTAGCGGGGGAGGGGGCATCAACCGGCTGTTTTAATGCTTCGGCGTAATCGGTAGACCAACCAACGCGCACCAGAAACACGGGCTGACCGTTCGCGCGAAATTTCGCCGCCAGCTTCCCTGCTCGATTAACCACCTCATCGGCAGTATGAGGACCACCGGCAAAAGGTAAGATGCCTTCTTGTAAGTCAATTACCACCAGCGCAGTGGTTTTAGCATTCAGTTCAAGCATGTTGTCTCCTGATAAAACAAAATCGTGCCTTTCACCTTAATGCGATTAGCCGATGGCGGAACGACAAATTTTGTTAATTTTTATGAGTTCGGGCAACACCTTTATAGCAAACTGGCGTAGAGTCTGATTTCAGGCCCGATATAAAGTGGTAACGAGGCGTTCCAGCGCGGGCCAGGCTCTTACGGTGCGGCAGAATTTCCAGTATAATAGCCGCCTTTTTTCATTCAGTTGTGACATACAGCTAACGCTGCGACTTGGTCACCTGCGCAGCAGGGGGCATCCGCCGGCAGCTAAGTTAAGGGATATCTCATGCGTACAGAATATTGTGGACAGCTCCGTTTGTCCCACGTGGGGCAGCAGGTGACTCTGTGTGGTTGGGTCAACCGTCGTCGTGATCTTGGTAGCCTGATCTTCATCGATATGCGCGACCGCGAAGGTATCGTGCAGGTATTTTTCGATCCGGATCGTGCGGACGCGTTAAAGCTGGCCTCTGAACTGCGTAATGAGTTCTGCATTCAGGTCACGGGCACCGTACGTGCGCGTGACGAAAAAAATATCAACCGCGATATGGCGACCGGCGAAATCGAAGTGCTGGCCTCCTCGCTGACCATCATCAACCGCGCAGACGTTCTGCCGCTTGACTCTAACCACGTCAACACCGAAGAAGCGCGACTGAAATACCGCTACCTCGACCTGCGTCGTCCGGAAATGGCTCAGCGCCTGAAAACCCGCGCTAAAATCACCAGCCTGGTGCGCCGTTTTATGGACGACCACGGCTTCCTTGACATCGAAACTCCGATGCTGACCAAAGCCACGCCGGAAGGCGCACGTGACTACCTGGTGCCTTCTCGTGTGCACAAAGGGAAATTCTACGCACTGCCGCAGTCTCCGCAGCTGTTCAAACAGCTGCTGATGATGTCTGGTTTTGACCGCTACTATCAGATTGTAAAATGCTTCCGTGACGAAGACCTGCGTGCTGATCGTCAGCCTGAATTCACCCAGATCGATGTGGAAACCTCTTTCATGACCGCGCCGCAAGTGCGTGAAGTGATGGAAGCGCTGGTACGCCATTTGTGGCTGGAAGTGAAGGGCGTGGATCTGGGCGATTTCCCGGTAATGACCTTTGCAGAAGCAGAACGCCGTTATGGTTCTGATAAACCGGATCTGCGTAACCCGATGGAACTGACTGACGTTGCCGATCTGCTGAAATCCGTTGAGTTCGCGGTATTCGCAGGTCCGGCGAACGATCCGAAAGGCCGCGTTGCTGCTCTGCGTGTTCCGGGTGGCGCATCGCTGACCCGTAAGCAGATCGACGAATACGGTAACTTCGTTAAAATCTACGGCGCGAAAGGTCTGGCGTACATCAAAGTTAACGAACGTGCGAAAGGTCTGGAAGGTATCAACAGCCCGGTAGCGAAGTTCCTCAACGCTGAAATCATCGAAGCCATCCTGGATCGTACTGCCGCGCAAGATGGCGATATGATTTTCTTCGGTGCCGATAACAAGAAAATTGTTGCCGACGCGATGGGCGCATTGCGTCTGAAAGTGGGTAAAGACCTTGGTCTGACCGACGAAAGCAAATGGGCACCGCTGTGGGTTATCGACTTCCCGATGTTTGAAGACGACGGTGAAGGCGGCCTGACGGCAATGCACCATCCGTTCACCTCACCGAAAGACATGACGGCGGCAGAGTTGAAAGCTGCACCGGAAAATGCGGTGGCGAACGCTTACGATATGGTCATCAATGGTTACGAAGTGGGCGGTGGTTCTGTGCGTATCCATAATGGTGATATGCAGCAGACGGTGTTTGGCATTCTGGGGATCAACGAAGAGGAACAGCGCGAGAAATTCGGCTTCCTGCTCGACGCCCTGAAATACGGTACTCCGCCGCACGCAGGTCTGGCATTCGGTCTTGACCGTCTGACCATGCTGCTGACCGGTACCGACAACATCCGTGACGTTATCGCCTTCCCGAAAACCACGGCGGCAGCGTGTCTGATGACCGAAGCGCCAAGCTTTGCTAACCCGACTGCTCTGTCCGAGCTGAGCATTCAGGTTGTGAAGAAGGCAGAGAATAATTGATATGACTTATAAGCGTCCCGTTTCTATTCTGGTGGTTATTTATGCGCAAGATACGAAACGGGTGCTGATGTTACAGCGGCGTGATGATCCCGATTTCTGGCAGTCGGTAACCGGCAGTGTGGAAGAGGGGGAAACCGCGCCGCAAGCCGCCATGCGCGAAGTAAAGGAAGAGGTCACCATTGATGTTGTCGCTGAACAACTGACCTTAATTGACTGTCAGCGCACGGTGGAGTTTGAAATTTTTTCACATTTACGTCATCGCTATGCGCCGGGCGTAACGCGTAATACGGAATCTTGGTTCTGTCTTGCACTCCCGCACGAGCGCCAGATCGTTTTCACTGAACATCTGGCCTACAAGTGGCTTGATGCGCATGCTGCGGCGGCGCTCACTAAGTCATGGAGCAACCGGCAGGCGATTGAACAGTTTGTAATTAACGCTGCCTGAACAGGCAGGGCTACCTGGAGATATTTTTATGGCAGGTCATAGTAAATGGGCCAACACCAGACATCGTAAAGCTGCGCAGGATGCTAAGCGCGGTAAAATCTTCACTAAAATCATTCGTGAGCTGGTAACCGCGGCTAAGTTGGGCGGTGGCGATCCGGATGCTAACCCGCGTCTGCGAGCAGCTATTGATAAAGCACTGTCTAACAACATGACCCGTGACACCCTGAACCGCGCAATTGCCCGTGGTGTGGGTGGTGATGATGATGCAAACATGGAAACCATCATCTACGAAGGTTACGGTCCTGGCGGCACGGCAATCATGATTGAATGTCTGTCTGATAACCGCAACCGTACCGTTGCTGAAGTGCGTCACGCATTCAGCAAATGTGGCGGTAACCTCGGTACTGATGGTTCCGTAGCCTATCTGTTCAGCAAAAAAGGCGTGATCTCCTTTGAGAAAGGCGATGAAGACACCATCATGGAAGCAGCTCTGGAAGCTGGTGCTGAAGATGTTGTGACCTATGATGATGGCGCGATTGACGTCTACACTGCATGGGAGGAAATGGGCAAAGTACGCGACGCTCTGGAAGCTGCAGGTCTGAAAGCAGACAGCGCGGAAGTTTCCATGATCCCGTCCACCAAAGCTGATATGGATGCAGAAACCGCACCGAAACTGATGCGTCTGATCGATATGCTGGAAGATTGCGACGACGTGCAGGAAGTCTACCATAACGGTGAAATCTCTGATGAGGTTGCAGCGACTCTCTGATGAGGCCTGCTAAACAGCAAAACGGAGACGCGTGATGGCTATTATTCTCGGCATTGACCCGGGTTCGCGCGTGACCGGCTATGGCGTCATCCGCCAGGTGGGCAGGCAGCTGTCCTACCTGGGTAGCGGATGTATACGCACCAAAGTAGATGATTTACCGTCTCGTCTTAAGCTCATCTATGCGGGCGTGACGGAAATCATCACCCAGTTCCAGCCTGATTATTTCGCCATTGAACAAGTCTTTATGGCTAAAAATGCCGACTCGGCCCTGAAGCTGGGGCAGGCGCGTGGCGTGGCGATTGTGGCGGCGGTGAATCAGGAATTACCGGTATTTGAATACGCGGCACGTCAGGTAAAACAAACGGTGGTAGGTATTGGTAGTGCCGAAAAAAGCCAGGTGCAGCATATGGTCCGCACTTTGCTGAAACTGCCCGCTAACCCGCAGGCGGACGCCGCCGATGCGCTGGCAATTGCCATCACCCACTGCCACGTTAGTCAGAATGCGATGCAGATGAGCGAATCGCGGCTGAACCTGGCGAGAGGGCGACTGCGTTAAGTTATACCGCCTCGGTCAATTCAGGCTGAGGCGTTCCTACTCCCTCCGCATGAATCAACACCAAACCCGGATGATGCCACAAACTGGCTGGCGTGACGGTTTTACGCTCCCACGGAATCGAACCTAAAAACCAGAATTTCCAGAAAGTGAGTTTTGCATTCGGATTGCTGTTTAGCAGTTCTCCAAACGTCTCAATTTCACCCACCGGGATACATAGCGCCTCTTTATAAATATCAAAAACGAATTTTGAACAGAACTGGCGGGAAGATTCGTATTTAAAACCGGTGTGGTAGAACTTATGCAACCGGGCAGGGACCTTTTCGACAAGAGCAAGTTTCTGCTCTGCGGTTAAACCTCCTGCCAGGCGGCGAACACCGTAGCGTTGATCGGTCGACCGTTCAATAAATCGTGACAAAGTTGTGATTGTGGAGAGCGGAACTCGACTCTCCGCAACCAGGTAATCATCACCGTCATGTCCGATGATTATCCCCACATGGTTGCTCCAGCATTTCGAGGCTGCAGAGATTTGCCCAAACAGGCGAGCACCGATGCAGGTAAAAACAATATCACCGGTTTCATATTTAGCTGGGTAATTTATTTTCACTATATCAATCCATTATTTATATATAAAACAGCATCTATCTTTCGTGATGGTAAAGCATTAGCATTGTATTGTAATAATGACAAGGAATGTTTTATGCGGTTATTTATTAATGTGATAATTATAGTTTCGATCAGTCAATGCGTGAATGTATTTGCTCAAGATAATGTCATTCGCTATCCCTGGCGATATGGACGTATTTCTTTAAATGAGAATAATGAGTTTGTGCCTCAAATTATTCATATGCGTGATGATATCTACGGCGTGGGTGAAGCTGGTGCAAGCCTTAACGATGCGAGAATGGCGCAAAGTGGTGTCACCGTGAGGCTTAGCGTTATACAGCAGGGGCAGGTGGTGAATGCTTTACTGGATTTCTACAATAGCAATAATCAACCTGCTTATATCTTTGAAGGTGGTTTGATGCCTTGCAATAAAGCCTTTGACATCACAACAAGCAACATTGTCCTTGATGGGATGTGTGGAATTTATGATGGGGTCGATGGCTGGCAAGTTATTCCTGCGGGTGATCATTATAAAGAATCATTTTCACTCACTCAGGCTTTTGAATTTCTGCCGGGAAAACATCATTATAAAATTAATGCCGGAAGTTTTATCATCAGAGTGGGGGATGATATTTTTGCAAGAGAGGACGCCGAAAGCATTCTTTTTAATTTGATTAACTGGCGATATGGCTATGTGCTAAAAAGTTATGAAAGGGTGTCGAAGGGGGATTTGATGGCAGGATATTATGCTCTGTATGAATACTCAGGCGCTGACATAATTGATGAGTATGATATTTACTCAAACCAGGTGTCGATTGATCTTAATGGTGACGAGTTAGCACATACGGAGTCCTATCAGTGGCGAATTGATAGCGGAATGATCCCGCAAAAATTCAGCGTTCAGGGACTCGCTGAATGAATCGTCCTCTACCTGCTTGCCAGATACAGAGGCGCGGATGAATTTATCAAGCGTATTCAATCAGCTTTTAATCTCATTTGCTCTTGCCGGGACGTTGATATTAAGCAGCTATCTCATGAAAGCTCACTACCCACGTTTCAGGAAGCCAATTGCGCTCTTTTACTTCTTTTTAGCGATTTATACCAGTTATGCTGCCGTTCAGGAGTATGAGTACCACCGCAATAGCTTGACTACGCTCGCAAAAGTTTCTTCGATTCGTTATACCAGTAATTTTAAGCGTAGCGCCTCGCACTCCTGCAATTTACTGCGGGGAGGAAGGATTGATTGCTCGGGGCTGTATGCCTATGACCTGACCTGGCAGATTGACGGTAAGACCTGGAATTTGCATGTTGAGGACAAGCGTATAAAACCAGGAATCACCATGTGCGTGAAGGTTGTAAAAGATCGCCCCGCCATCGGGAAACCCTGTGAAAACGTGTTTTTCAATATCAGCCCTTTGCCGATTCTGATAGCTATATGGGCAATAAGCGCATTTATATTTGCGGTCTTACTCCTTCACCAACTAAAAAAATGCCGCGAATGGAAGCACGCCAGCAAGGAACGTGGAAAAATTGGCCATTAGAAGTCAAAGAAAGAGTGCGATGTAAGGTGATTCATAGAAAATTTCAGATACCGTGAGCCAAAGGATTATCAGTTCTGAAATGATTTAATATCATCCCTCGCTGGATATCTATCCAGCATTTTTTTATCATACAGCATTATCTTTGATTCATTACGCAGGAGCGTCATGTGATAGGCAGACTCAGAGGCATCATCATTGAAAAACAACCCCCGCTGGTATTAATTGAAGTGGGCGGCGTAGGCTATGAAGTGCATATGCCGATGACCTGTTTTTATGAACTCCCTGAAGCGGGTCAGGAAGCGATCGTTTTCACCCACTTTGTGGTGCGTGAAGACGCGCAACTGCTGTACGGTTTTAACAATAAACAAGAGCGCACGTTGTTCAAAGAGTTGATCAAAACCAACGGCGTTGGGCCTAAACTGGCATTGGCAATCCTCTCCGGAATGTCAGCGCAGCAGTTCGTTAATGCCGTTGAGCGTGAAGAAGTGGGGGCTCTGGTGAAACTGCCGGGTATTGGCAAAAAAACCGCCGAACGCTTGATTGTTGAAATGAAAGACCGATTTAAAGGTTTGCATGGCGATCTCTTTACGCCAGCTGCCGACCTGGTACTCACGTCACCTGCCAGCCCGACGACCGACGATGCTGAACAGGAAGCGGTTGCCGCGCTGGTGGCGCTGGGCTATAAACCACAAGAAGCAAGCCGCATGGTGAGCAAAATCGCTCGCCCTGACGCCAGCAGTGAAACATTAATTCGCGAAGCCCTACGCGCCGCGTTATGAGGTAAAGGATGATTGAAGCAGACCGTCTGATTTCTGCCGGTACCACTTTGCCGGAAGATGTGGCAGATCGCGCCATTCGCCCTAAATTACTGGAAGAGTATGTTGGTCAACCGCAGGTTCGTTCACAGATGGAGATTTTCATCAAAGCAGCGAAACTGCGCGGCGATGCCCTCGATCATCTGTTGATTTTTGGTCCTCCGGGTTTAGGTAAAACTACGCTTGCCAACATTGTCGCCAATGAAATGGGCGTGAATTTACGCACGACTTCCGGTCCAGTACTGGAAAAGGCGGGCGATCTGGCAGCGATGCTCACTAACCTTGAACCGCATGACGTGCTGTTTATTGATGAGATCCACCGTCTTTCACCAGTGGTGGAAGAGGTGTTGTATCCGGCAATGGAAGACTACCAACTGGATATTATGATTGGTGAAGGTCCGGCGGCACGCTCCATTAAAATTGACTTGCCGCCGTTTACTCTGATTGGTGCAACCACGCGCGCAGGTTCGCTGACATCACCGCTGCGCGATCGTTTTGGTATTGTGCAACGTCTGGAGTTTTATCAGGTGCCGGATCTGCAATATATCGTCAGTCGTAGTGCCCGTTTTATGGGGCTTGAGATGAGTGACGATGGCGCGCTGGAAGTTGCTCGCCGGGCGCGTGGTACGCCACGTATTGCCAACCGTCTGCTGCGTCGTGTTCGCGATTTTGCCGAAGTGAAGCACGATGGCACCATCTCGGCGGATATCGCCGCCCAGGCACTGGATATGCTGAATGTTGATGCTGAAGGTTTCGATTATATGGACCGCAAATTGTTGCTGGCGGTAATCGATAAGTTCTTTGGTGGGCCGGTAGGCCTGGATAACCTGGCGGCAGCCATTGGTGAAGAACGTGAAACCATTGAGGATGTACTGGAACCTTATTTGATTCAGCAAGGCTTTTTGCAGCGTACACCGCGCGGGCGTATGGCGACAGTGCGGGCGTGGAACCACTTCGGCATCACGCCACCAGAAATGCCTTAAGTTGAATAAGGCATTCAAGCCGCTTCCGACATTGGCGATAAGCCTGATGCGACGCTGTTCGCGTCTTATCAGGCCTACCAAAAGTAGCGAACCGTAGGTCGGATAAGGCGCTCGCGCCGCATCCGACAAATGTGTTCAGCGACAGATTAGCTGGCCTGCTTTTTCATCATACTGATAATAAATAACAGTGCCGCACATAGCACTACCGACGGACCCGCCGGCGTATCGTAAAATGCGGAAAAGGTTAAACCGCCAGTTACTGCCACCATTCCCACCAAAACAGCGACACCGGCCATCTGTTCCGGCGTGCGGGCAAAGCGACGCGCTGTAGCTGCAGGAATAATCAGCAGCGAAGTAATAATCAACGCGCCGACAAATTTCATCGCTACACCAATCGTCAATGCTGTCACCAACATCAACAACAATTTCACGCGCTGTAATTTCACACCATCAACAAACGCCAGATCCGGGCTAATCGTCATTGACAGCAAATTGCGCCATTGCCAGAACAGAATCGCCACTACGATGACCACGCCAATCGCAATAGAGATGAGATCTTCTGGCGTCACTGCCAGCAAATCACCGAACAGGTAAGCCATCAAATCAACACGAATGTTAGACATCAGACTAACGACCACCAGGCCCAGCGACAGGGCACTGTGCGCCATAATCCCTAATAACGTATCGATCGCCAGCTGTGGGCGCTTCTCCAGCCATACCAGACCGCCCGCCAGCAGCAGCGTAACGGCAATTACCGCATAGAATGGATTCACGTCCAGCAACAAACCAAACGCGACGCCAAGTAATGAGGCATGAGCCAGTGTATCACCGAAATAAGACATACGACGCCAGACCACAAACGAACCCAGCGGACCCGCGGCACAGGCGAGCATGATCCCGGCTAACCAACCAGGAAATAGTAATTCAATCATGAGCGATCATTTCCCCGACGCAGAACAATTCGCCCCTGTAAATCGTGACGATGATTATGATGATGGCGATAGATACCCAGCTGTTCAGCTCCACGAGGACCAAACATTGAAATAAACTCCGGATGCAGGGAAACAACTTCCGGTGTGCCGGAACAACAAATGTGGTGATTCAGGCAAAGCACTTCATCGGTTTTTGCCATTACCAAATGCAGATCGTGAGAGACCATTAAAACGCCACAATCCAGTTCGCGACGCAGTTGGTCAATAAGGTCATACAGCGCTACCTGACCATTTACATCCACGCCCTGAGTGGGTTCATCCAGCACTAATAATTGCGGTCGATTTAACAATGCTCGTGCTAACAATACACGCTGTGTTTCGCCACCCGAGAGCTTTTGCATCGGTGCGTTAATCAGATGCCCGGCCTGGACACGTTTCAGTGCAGGCAAAATATCTTCTTTATGTGTGCCAGGGCGTAAGCGTAAAAATCGATTTACGGTCAGTGGCAATGTGGTGTCGAGATACAGCTTCTGCGGTACGTAGCCGATGCGCAGTTTTCCGTTGCGCTTGATAACCCCTTCATCGGGTGTTACCAGTCCGAGCACTACCCGTACCAGTGTCGACTTACCTGCGCCATTTGGCCCAAGTAAAGTCAAAATTTTTCCAGGTTTAAGTTCCAGCGACACATCAGAGAGGACGCGGCGTTGGCCAAAAGAAACCGAGACATTTTCCAGGGAAACCAGACTTGTCATGTTAATTTTAGTCTTGCAGTAGTCATGAAATGTTATAATATCACACTTCTCATATTCATTACGATGATTGGTCGCATTATGTTACATAAAAAAACGCTTCTTTTCGCAGCATTATCCGCCGCTCTCTGGGGTGGTGCAACACAGGCCGCAGATGCTGCCGTTGTCGCTTCGCTTAAACCCGTTGGGTTCATTGCTTCTGCCATTGCTGATGGGGTAACAGAAACGGAGGTTTTACTACCTGACGGCGCTTCAGAACATGATTATTCACTGCGTCCATCAGATATAAAACGCTTACAGAACGCGGACTTAGTCGTTTGGGTTGGCCCGGAGATGGAAGCGTTCATGCAAAAACCGGTAAGTAAATTACCTGAAGCGAAACAGGTAACGATTGCGCAGCTAGAGAATGTGAAACCGCTGCTGATGAAAAGTATTCACGGCGATGATGATGATCACGACCACGCGGAAAAAAGTGACGAAGATCACCATCACGGCGATTTCAACATGCATCTTTGGCTTTCCCCAGAGATAGCGCGGGCTACAGCGGTTGCAATCCATGGAAAATTAGTGGAACTTATGCCGCAAAGTCGAGCCAAACTTGACGCCAACCTGAAGGATTTTGAGGCACAATTAGCCTCAACCGAAAAGCAGGTTGGTAACGAGCTCGCGCCGCTCAAGGGGAAAGGTTATTTCGTTTTTCACGATGCTTACGGCTATTTCGAAAAACAGTTCGGACTGACACCGCTTGGTCATTTTACCGTTAACCCTGAGATTCAACCTGGCGCGCAGCGTTTACATGAAATAAGAACACAGTTGGTTGAGCAAAAAGCAACCTGCGTTTTTGCTGAGCCACAGTTCAGGCCAGCGGTCGTTGAGAGCGTCGCACGAGGGACATCCGTTCGTATGGGAACGTTGGATCCCCTGGGGACGAATATCAAACTGGGTAAAACAAGCTATTCAGAATTCCTGAATCAATTAGCCAACCAGTATGCGAGCTGCCTGAAAGGAGATTAATGAGGAAGTGATTACGTGCAACAGATAGCCCGCTCTGTCGCCCTGGCGTTTAATAATTTACCGCGACCACACCGCGTTATGTTGGGGTCGCTCACCGTTCTTACTCTGGCCGTCGCTGTCTGGCGGCCCTATGTTTATCACCGCGATACCACGCCAATTGTCAAAACCATTGAGCTGGAACAGAACGAAATTCGTTCGCTCTTACCTGAAGCCAGTGAGCCGATTGATCAAGCTGCACAAGAAGATGAAGCCATTCCCCAGGATGAACTGGATGACAAAATCGCCGGTGAAGCGGGCGTGCATGAATATGTTGTTTCCACTGGCGATACGCTAAGCAGCATTCTCAATCAGTATGGTATTGATATGGGGGATATCACCCAACTGGCTGCTGCTGACAAAGAATTGCGTAACCTGAAAATCGGTCAACAACTTTCCTGGACATTAACCGCGGACGGCGAATTGCAGCGCCTTACCTGGGAAGTATCTCGTCGGGAAACCCGAACCTATGACCGTACTGCCGCTAACGGTTTTAAAATGACCAGCGAAATGCAGCAAGGAGAGTGGGTCAACAATCTGCTGAAAGGTACCGTCGGGGGAAGCTTTGTTGCCAGCGCCAGAAACGCCGGTTTAACCAGCGCCGAAGTGAGCGCAGTGATTAAAGCCATGCAGTGGCAAATGGATTTCCGCAAACTGAAAAAAGGCGATGAATTTGCGGTGTTAATGTCACGAGAAATGCTTGATGGCAAACGTGAGCAAAGCCAACTGCTGGGCGTACGTTTGCGTTCAGAAGGTAAAGATTATTACGCAATCCGCGCTGAAGATGGCAAATTCTACGATCGTAACGGTACTGGTCTGGCGAAAGGATTCTTGCGATTCCCGACGGCGAAACAGTTCCGTATCTCGTCTAACTTTAACCCGCGTCGTACTAATCCGGTGACTGGTCGTGTTGCGCCACACAGAGGTGTTGATTTCGCCATGCCACAGGGTACGCCAGTGCTTTCAGTGGGTGACGGTGAAGTGGTGGTTGCCAAACGCAGTGGCGCAGCAGGTTATTATGTGGCTATTCGTCATGGTCGTAGCTACACCACGCGTTATATGCACTTGCGTAAGATTCTGGTGAAACCAGGACAGAAAGTGAAACGTGGCGACCGTATCGCGCTTTCCGGTAATACTGGGCGTTCAACCGGGCCGCATTTGCACTATGAAGTCTGGATCAACCAGCAGGCCGTAAACCCGTTGACGGCAAAACTGCCGCGTACCGAAGGACTGACTGGATCCGATCGTCGCGAATTCCTGGCGCAGGCCAAAGAGATTGTGCCGCAGCTACGGTTTGATTAATTAACATCCATTCGCAGCCGGTACGCAGTCAGTACCGGCTTTTTTATTTGGTGCGAGGCAAGTTGCGCCGCTACACTATCACCAGATTGATTTTTGCCTTATCCGAAACTGGAAAAGCATGGAAACGAAAAAAAATAATAGCGAATACATTCCTGAGTTTGATAAATCCTTTCGCCATCCTCGCTACTGGGGAGCATGGCTGGGCGTAGCAGCGATGGCGGGTATCGCTTTAACACCGCCAAAGTTCCGCGATCCCATTCTGGCACGGCTGGGACGTTTTGCCGGACGACTGGGAAAAAGCTCACGCCGTCGTGCGTTAATCAATCTGTCGCTCTGCTTTCCAGAACGTAGTGAAGCTGAACGCGAAGCGATTGTTGATGAGATGTTTGCCACTGCGCCGCAAGCGATGGCAATGATGGCTGAGTTGGCAATACGCGGGCCGGAGAAAATTCAGCCGCGCGTTGACTGGCAAGGGCTGGAGATCATCGAAGAGATGCGGCGTAATAACGAGAAAGTGATTTTTCTGGTGCCGCACGGCTGGGCCGTCGATATCCCGGCCATGCTGATGGCCTCGCAAGGGCAGAAAATGGCAGCGATGTTCCATAATCAGGGCAACCCGGTTTTTGATTATGTCTGGAACACGGTGCGTCGTCGCTTTGGCGGTCGTCTGCATGCGAGAAATGATGGTATTAAACCATTCATCCAGTCGATACGTCAGGGCTACTGGGGATATTATTTACCCGATCAGGATCATGGCCCCGAGCACAGTGAGTTTGTTGATTTCTTTGCCACCTATAAAGCGACGTTGCCCGCGATTGGTCGTTTGATGAAAGTGTGTCGTGCGCGCGTTGTACCGCTGTTTCCGATTTATGATGGCAAGACGCATCGTCTGACGATTCAGGTGCGCCCACCGATGGATGATCTGTTAGAGGCGGATGACCATACGATTGCGCGGCGGATGAATGAAGAAGTCGAGATTTTTGTTGGTCCGCGACCAGAACAATACACCTGGATATTAAAATTGCTGAAAACTCGCAAACCGGGCGAAATCCAACCGTATAAGCGCAAAGATCTTTATCCCATCAAATAAAAAAAGCCTCTCGCGAGGAGAGGCTTCCGCCGTGTGATAAGTTCAAGTTTGCTTCAGAAGATTCGAAATCTGTTGAACTATCATTGAACTGTAGGCCGGATGAGGCGTTTTCGCCGCATCCGGCAACGTACTTACTCTACCGTTAAAATACGCGTGGTATTAGTAGAACCCACGGTACTCATCACGTCGCCCTGGGTGACAATCACCAGGTCACCAGACATCAAGTAACCTTTATCGCGCAGCAGATTAACCGCTTCGCTGGCAGCTGCTACGCCGTCATTAGCGCTATCAAAGTGCACCGGCGTAACGCCACGATAGAGAGCAGTCAGATTCAGCGTACGTTCATGGCGCGACATAGCGAAAATCGGCAGACCGGAGCTGATACGGGAGGTCATCAGAGCGGTACGACCCGATTCGGTCATAGTGATGATCGCCGTAACGCCTTTCAGGTGGTTAGCCGCGTACATTGCTGACATGGCGATAGCTTCTTCCACATTGTCGAACTGAACGTCCAGACGGTGTTTAGAAACGTTGATGCTCGGGATTTTTTCAGCACCCAGGCAAACACGCGCCATGGCTGCAACGGTTTCTGAAGGATACTGACCAGCAGCAGTTTCTGCAGACAGCATCACAGCGTCAGTACCATCCAGAACGGCGTTTGCTACGTCCATGACTTCTGCACGCGTCGGCATCGGGTTAGTAATCATTGACTCCATCATCTGGGTCGCAGTGATTACCGCGCGGTTTAGTTGACGTGCACGACGGATCAACGCTTTCTGAATGCCGACCAGTTCCGGGTCGCCAATTTCCACACCGAGGTCGCCGCGAGCAACCATTACCACGTCAGAGGCGAGGATGATGTCATCCATTGCATCCTGGCTGCAAACGGCTTCCGCACGTTCAACCTTGGCAACAATTTTCGCATCACATCCTGCATCGCGTGCCAGCCGACGGGCATAGTTCAGATCTTCGCCGCAGCGTGGGAAGGAGACGGCCAGGTAATCTACGCCAATTAACGCCGCAGTCTTAATGTCTGCTTTGTCTTTTTCGGTCAGCGCTTCAGCCGACAAACCGCCGCCAAGTTTGTTGATACCTTTATTGTTGGAGAGGGGACCACCGACGGTCACTTCGGTGAACACTTTCATGCCCTGAACTTCCAGTACTTTTAACTGAACGCGACCATCGTCCAGCAGCAGGATGTCACCAGGCACGACGTCAGCAGGCAGGCCTTTGTAGTCGATACCGACTTTTTCTTTATCGCCTTCACCTTTACCCAGGTTGGCGTCGAGCAGGAATTTATCCCCAATATTGAGGAAAACTTTGCCTTCTTTAAAGGTGGATACACGGATTTTGGGCCCCTGGAGGTCACCCAGAATAGCCACATGACGCCCCAGTTTTGCGGCAATCTCACGAACTTTATCCGCGCGCATTTTGTGATCTTCAGGAGAGCCGTGAGAAAAGTTCATCCGTACAACGTTTGCACCCGCAGCGATAACTTTCTCAAGGTTATTATCGCGATCTGTTGCTGGGCCTAACGTGGTAACGATTTTTGTTCTGCGAAGCCTTCTGGACATGTAATACTCCGTTGACTGAAACAACCAGGTGTTGCTTGAACATGAAATCCGAATGAAATAACGCCGTTATGGCGATAAAGTAATCTCATTCGGATGTCGTATAAGATTAGAACAGTGACAGTCGTTTTTAGCGATCGTCACTTAAATTAAGTAACTGCTTATCAAAACGCGATTCCTTCAGCGCTTCCTTGACCCGCTTCAAGTTATCTCTGAATTTTGCACCGCGTCGCAAAGTAAAACCTGTTGCCAGCACATCTATCACGGTCAGCTGTGCAAGTCGAGAAACCATGGGCATATAAATGTCAGTATCTTCCGGTACATCGAGGGTAATTGCCAGCGTTGCTTCTCGGGCAAGCGGGGTACCCGCAGAGGTGAGGGCAATCACCATGGCGTCGTTTTCGCGTGCCAACTGCGCCAACTCGACCAGATTTTTTGTTCTTCCAGTGTGAGAAATCAGCACCACCACGTCTCCGTCGCTACAATTCATACAACTCATGCGTTGCAGCACGATATCATCGGAGTACACCACCGGAACATTAAAACGAAAGAACTTATTCATCGCATCGTGGGCAACGGCAGCAGAAGAGCCTAATCCAAAAAACGCGATTTTTTTGGCCTGAGTGAGCAAGTCGACGGCGCGGTTAACGGCAGATTTATCCAGTGAATGACGGACATGATCGAGCGTCGCCATTGCCGACTCAAATATTTTTCCCGTGTATGATTCAACGCTGTCATCTTCATTGACGTTGCGATTAACATAGGGGGTGCCATTCGCCAGACTTTGTGCCAGATGCAGTTTAAAATCAGGAAAACCGCGCGTGTCCATACTGCGACAGAAACGATTCACCGTCGGTTCACTAACATTGGCCTCCAGCGCCAGAGCAGCAATACTCGAATGGATCGCGTTATCGGGCGAAGCCAGAATGACCTCGGCAACTTTGCGCTCTGATTTGCTCAAATGTTCCAGCTGAGACTGGATTTTTTCCAGCATATTCATGATGTAAAGAGACTCACGGGTAATGACGATTTCCGCACTGAAAGAAATCGAAATGCAGTTTTGTCAGATATTACGCCTGTGTGCTGTGTTAATGACAAAAGCAGATAAAAAAGTTGTTATTTTTTTTCATAACATGATCAGTGTCAGATTTTTACCCAATGGAAAACGATGATTTTTTTATCAGTTTTGCCGCACTTTGCGCGCTTTTACCGTAATCGCACGGGTGGATAAGCGTTTACAGTTTTCGCAAGCTCGTAAAAGCAGTACAGTGCACCGTAAGAAAATTACAAGTATACCCTGGCTTAAGTACCGGGTTAGTTAACTTAAGGAGAATGACATGGCGGTAACGCAAACAGCCCAGGCCTGTGACCTGGTCATTTTCGGCGCGAAAGGCGACCTTGCGCGTCGTAAATTGCTGCCTTCCCTGTATCAACTGGAAAAAGCCGGTCAGCTCAACCCGGACACCCGGATTATCGGCGTAGGGCGTGCTGACTGGGATAAAGCGGCATATACCAAAGTTGTCCGCGAGGCACTCGAAACTTTCATGAAAGAAACCATTGATGAAGGTTTATGGGACACCCTGAGTGCACGTCTGGATTTTTGTAATCTCGATGTCAATGACACAGCTGCATTCAGCCGTCTCGGTGCGATGCTGGATCAAAAAAATCGTATCACCATTAACTACTTTGCCATGCCGCCCAGCACTTTTGGTGCAATCTGCAAAGGGCTTGGCGAGGCAAAACTGAATGCTAAACCGGCACGCGTAGTCATGGAGAAACCGCTGGGGACGTCGCTGGCGACCTCGCAGGAAATCAATGATCAGGTTGGCGAATACTTCGAGGAGTGCCAGGTTTACCGTATCGACCACTATCTTGGTAAAGAAACGGTGCTGAACCTGTTGGCGCTGCGTTTTGCTAACTCCCTGTTTGTGAATAACTGGGACAATCGCACCATTGATCATGTTGAGATTACCGTGGCAGAAGAAGTGGGGATCGAAGGGCGCTGGGGCTATTTTGATAAAGCCGGTCAGATGCGCGACATGATCCAGAACCACCTGCTGCAAATTCTTTGCATGATTGCGATGTCTCCGCCGTCTGACCTGAGTGCAGACAGCATCCGCGATGAAAAAGTGAAAGTACTGAAGTCTCTGCGCCGCATTGACCGCTCCAACGTGCGCGAAAAAACCGTACGCGGGCAATATACTGCGGGCTTCGCCCAGGGCAAAAAAGTGCCGGGATATCTGGAAGAAGAGGGCGCGAACAAGAGCAGCAATACGGAAACCTTCGTGGCGATCCGCGTCGATATTGATAACTGGCGCTGGGCCGGTGTGCCATTCTACCTGCGTACTGGTAAACGTCTGCCGACCAAATGTTCTGAAGTTGTGGTCTATTTCAAAACACCTGAACTGAATCTGTTCAAAGAGTCGTGGCAGGATTTGCCTCAGAATAAACTGACTATCCGTCTACAACCTGATGAAGGCGTGGATATCCAGGTACTGAATAAAGTTCCTGGCCTTGACCACAAACATAACCTGCAAATCACCAAGCTGGATCTGAGCTATTCAGAAACCTTTAATCAAACGCATCTGGCAGATGCCTATGAACGTCTGCTGCTGGAAACCATGCGTGGTATTCAGGCACTGTTTGTACGTCGTGATGAAGTAGAAGAAGCCTGGAAATGGGTGGACTCCATTACTGAGGCGTGGGCGATGGACAATGATGCGCCGAAACCCTATCAGGCCGGAACCTGGGGACCGGTTGCCTCGGTGGCGATGATTACTCGTGATGGCCGTTCCTGGAATGAGTTTGAGTAATATCTGCACTCATCCTTTATGGTTATTTTACCGGTAACATGATCTTGCACAGATTGTAGAACAATTTTTACACTTTCAGGCCTCGTGTGGATTCACCCACGAGGCTTTTTTTATTACACTGACTGAAACGTTTTTGCCCTATGAGCTCCGGTTACAGGCGTTTCAGTCATAAATCCTCTGAATGAAACGCGTTGTGAATCATCCTGCTCTGACAACTCAATTTCAGGAGCCTTTATGAATCCACAATTGTTACGCGTAACAAATCGAATCATTGAACGTTCGCGCGAGACTCGCTCTGCTTACCTCGCCCGGATAGAACAAGCGAAAACTTCGACCGTTCATCGTTCGCAGTTGGCATGTGGTAACCTGGCACACGGTTTCGCTGCCTGCCAGCCAGAAGACAAAGCCTCTTTGAAAAGCATGTTGCGTAACAATATCGCCATCATCACTTCCTATAACGACATGCTCTCCGCACACCAGCCTTATGAACACTATCCAGAAATCATTCGTAAAGCCCTGCATGAAGCGAATGCGGTTGGTCAGGTTGCGGGCGGTGTTCCGGCGATGTGTGATGGTGTCACCCAGGGGCAGAATGGAATGGAATTGTCGCTGTTAAGCCGCGAAGTGATTGCGATGTCTGCGGCGGTGGGGCTGTCCCATAACATGTTTGATGGTGCGCTGTTCCTCGGTGTGTGCGACAAGATTGTCCCCGGGCTGACGATGGCAGCCCTGTCGTTTGGGCATTTGCCTGCGGTGTTTGTGCCGTCAGGTCCGATGGCAAGCGGTTTGCCAAATAAAGAAAAAGTGCGTATTCGCCAGCTTTATGCCGAAGGTAAAGTGGACCGCATGGCGCTGCTGGAGTCAGAAGCTGCGTCTTATCATGCGCCGGGAACATGTACTTTCTACGGTACTGCCAACACCAACCAGATGGTGGTGGAGTTTATGGGGATGCAGTTGCCAGGCTCTTCTTTTGTTCATCCGGATTCACCGCTGCGCGATGCTTTGACCGCTGCCGCTGCGCGCCAGGTTACACGCATGACCGGCAATGGTAATGAATGGATGCCGATCGGTAAGATGATCGATGAGAAAGTGGTGGTGAACGGTATCGTTGCACTGCTGGCGACCGGTGGTTCCACTAACCACACCATGCACCTGGTGGCGATGGCGCGCGCGGCTGGTATTCAGATTAACTGGGATGACTTCTCTGACCTTTCTGATGTTGTACCGCTGATGGCACGTCTCTACCCGAACGGTCCGGCCGATATTAACCACTTCCAGGCGGCAGGTGGCGTACCGGTTCTGGTGCGTGAACTGCTCAAAGCAGGCCTGCTGCATGAAGATGTCAATACGGTGGCAGGCTTTGGTCTGTCTCGTTATACCCTTGAACCATGGCTGAATAATGGTGAACTGGACTGGCGGGAAGGGGCGGAAAAATCACTCGACAGCAATGTGATCGCTTCCTTCGAACAACCTTTCTCTCATCATGGTGGGACAAAAGTGTTAAGCGGTAACCTGGGCCGCGCGGTTATGAAAACCTCTGCCGTGCCGGTTGAGAACCAGGTGATTGAAGCGCCTGCGGTTGTTTTTGAAAGCCAGCATGACGTTATGCCGGCCTTTGAAGCGGGTTTGCTGGACCGCGATTGTGTCGTTGTTGTCCGTCATCAGGGGCCAAAAGCGAACGGAATGCCAGAATTACATAAACTCATGCCGCCACTTGGTGTATTATTGGACCGGTGTTTCAAAATTGCGTTAGTTACTGATGGACGACTCTCCGGCGCTTCAGGTAAAGTGCCGTCAGCTATCCACGTAACACCAGAAGCCTACGATGGCGGGCTGCTGGCAAAAGTGCGCGACGGGGACATCATTCGTGTGAATGGACAGACAGGCGAACTGACGCTGCTGGTAGACGAAGCGGAACTGGCTGCTCGCGAACCACACATTCCTGACCTGAGCGCGTCACGCGTGGGAACAGGACGTGAATTATTCAGCGCCTTGCGCGAAAAACTGTCCGGTGCCGAACAGGGCGCAACCTGTATCACTTTTTAAGACGACAAATTTGTAATCAGGCGAGAGAAAACTCTGATGAAAAACTGGAAAACAAGTGCAGAATCAATCCTCACCACCGGCCCGGTTGTACCGGTTATCGTGGTAAAAAAACTGGAACACGCGGTGCCGATGGCAAAAGCGTTGGTTGCTGGTGGGGTGCGCGTTCTGGAAGTGACTCTGCGTACCGAGTGTGCAGTTGACGCTATCCGTGCTATCGCCAAAGAAGTGCCTGAAGCGATTGTGGGTGCCGGTACGGTGCTGAATCCACAGCAGCTGGCAGAAGTCACCGAAGCGGGTGCACAGTTCGCAATTAGCCCGGGTCTGACCGAGCCGCTGCTGAAAGCTGCTACCGAAGGGACTATTCCTCTGATTCCGGGGATCAGCACTGTTTCCGAACTGATGCTGGGTATGGACTACGGTTTGAAAGAGTTCAAATTCTTCCCGGCTGAAGCTAACGGCGGCGTGAAAGCCCTGCAGGCGATCGCGGGTCCGTTCTCCCAAGTCCGTTTCTGCCCGACAGGTGGTATTTCTCCGGCTAACTACCGTGACTACCTGGCGCTGAAAAGCGTGCTCTGCATCGGTGGTTCCTGGCTGGTTCCGGCAGATGCGCTGGAAGCGGGCGATTACGACCGCATTACTAAGCTGGCGCGTGAAGCTGTAGAAGGCGCTAAGCTATAAAAGTCAAAATGCCCGATCGTGAATCGGGCATTTTTGTAGCGTTTTTCGCCGGGGTTAAGCTTGTACTTTTACCTGTGCTGCGGCGTGCTTTGCGCGCTCAATCGCTTCATCAACACTCTCAGCGGTCGCCAGCGCTACACCCAGACGACGGCTGCCATCAATTTCCGGCTTACCAAATAAACGAATCTGCAAACCTGCCCCTACGGCATTCTGCACATTATTAAACGTGACATTCTGACTGGTCAGTTGTGGCAGGATAACGGCAGAAGCTGCAGGGCCATACTGGCGGATCCCGCCAACCGGAAGTCCGAGGAAAGCACGCACATGCAGGGCAAATTCCGAGAGATCCTGAGAAATTAACGTCACCATCCCGGTATCATGTGGGCGAGGGGAGACCTCACTGAAAATCACCTCATCACCACAGACAAACAGCTCGACACCAAACAGCCCATAACCGCCCAGTGCCAGCACCACTTTACGGGCAATCTCTTGCGCACGTTCCAAAGCCAGCTGGCTCATTTGCTGTGGTTGCCAGGATTCACGATAGTCGCCATCTTCCTGGCGATGACCTACCGGTGCACAGAAATGGACGCCATCCACCGCGCTGACGGTTAGCAGGGTAATTTCGAAATCAAACTTAACGACGCCTTCAACAATTACGCGGCCCGCTCCGGCGCGACCGCCTTGCTGAGCGTACTCCCATGCATGAGCAAGTTGCTCTGCAGAACGAATAAACGTCTGCCCCTTGCCGGAGGAACTCATCACCGGTTTAACAATACAGGGGTAGCCAATGGCGGCAACCGCCTCGCGGAAAAGGTTTTCGTTATCGGCAAAACGATAAGTGGAAGTGGGCAGCTGCAGCTCTTCTGCCGCCAGGCGACGGATACCCTCGCGATTCATCGTTAATTTCGTTGCGCGAGCGCAGGGGACAACATTCACTCCTTCCTCTTCAAGTTGGATCAGCATATCGGTGGCAATAGCTTCGATCTCCGGCACGATATAATGCGGTTTTTCCAGTTCAACCACACGACGTAATGCATCACCATCAAGCATATTAATGACATGGGAGCGATGCGCGACATGCATAGCTGGCGCGTCGGTATAGCGATCGACGGCAATCACCTCTACGCCGAGACGCTGACACTCGATGGCCACTTCTTTACCCAGTTCACCGGAGCCTAATAACATCACGCGAGTTGCTGCCGGACGCAGCGCAGTGCCTAATAACGTCATAAAAAATATCCCCTGATTAATTCCGCGCGCAGTATAAACGAAAACGTTTGCGCGTGTCTTTATTGTTGATGTTGATTTCCCAATCTAGAAGAAATATACTGTATAAAATCACAGTTATTATGAGAGGCTGCAAATGGCGGTTGAAGTTAAATACGTAGTCATTCGTGAGGGCGAAGAGAAAATGTCGTTTACCAGCAAAAAGGAAGCCGATGCTTATGACAAAATGCTTGATACGGCGGATCTGCTTGACACCTGGCTGACAAATTCTCCAGTGCAAATGGAAGACGAGCAACGTGAAGCCCTTTCGCTATGGCTGGCAGAACAAAAAGATGTGCTGAGCACCATTCTGAAAACCGGCAAATTACCGTCCCCACAGGTCGTCGGTGCTGAATCCGAAGAGGAAGATGCCTCACACGCGGCCTGAAGCAACTTGCGCTCCTGACAATTTGTACCATGCTTTCTCCTGAATCATTGTGCTATGGAGAAAAACATGAAAAAAAGAGGGGCGTTTTTAGGGCTGTTGTTGGTTTCTGCCTGCGCATCAGTTTTCGCTGCCAATAATGAAACCAGCAAGTCGGTCACTTTCCCAAAGTGTGAAGGTCTGGATGCTGCCGGAATTGCCGCGAGCGTAAAACGTGATTATCAACAAAATCGCGTGGCGCGCTGGGCAGATGATCAAAAAATTGTCGGTCAGGCCGATCCTGTGGCATGGGTCAGTTTGCAGGACATTCAGGGTAAAGATGATAAATGGTCAGTACCGCTAACCGTGCGTGGTAAAAGTGCCGATATTCATTACCAGGTCAGCGTGGACTGCAAAGCGGGAATGGCGGAATATCAGCGGCGTTAATGGCCTCTGATAATTCGATTGACCGTCGGCGGATGCGGCGCGAGTGCCTGGTCCGCCCTACAAGGCACTTCAATCGTAGGCCTGGGAAGACGCAACAGCGTCGCATCGGGCAATCAGCATCAAACAATGCCACTCAAAACGTCAAATTACGTTCACCTAAAATACCCTTATCACCTGATATACAGTGAACACCTTACCTGGCGCGAATTTCTTTGAATAACGGCCTGCCGACCCGCTTATTTGCGCATCTTTTGTCTCGATATACATTTTCTGACATCCTCATCCGCTATGCTACAGGCACTAAAAATGGTTATTGAGGAGCAAATATGGCTAACTGGTTAAATCAACTGCAATCCCTGCTTGGGCAAAGCAGTTCTTCTACCTCCTCGTCTGCGGATCAGGGATTGGGCAAACTTTTAGTGCCTGGCGCATTAGGCGGACTGGCTGGGCTGCTGGTCGCAAATAAATCAGCACGTAAACTTCTTACGAAATATGGCACCAACGCGTTGCTGCTTGGCGGCGGAGCAGTAGCGGGTACGGTGCTGTGGAATAAATACAAAGATAAAATTCGCGCGGCGCATCAGGACGAACCGCAGTTTGGCGCGCAAAGTACGCCGCTGGATGAGCGTACGGCACGTTTGATCCTTGCGCTGGTCTTTGCCGCTAAAAGTGATGGTCATATTGATGCCAGAGAACGTGCGGCAATCGACCAGCAATTGCGTGAAGCCGGCGTGGAAGAGCAGGGGCGTTTACTCATTGAGCAGGCAATCGAACAACCGCTGGATCCACAACGCCTGGCTACCGGGGTCCGCAATGAAGAAGAGGCGCTGGAAATCTATTTCCTGAGCTGCGCGGCTATTGATATTGACCATTTTATGGAACGCAGTTACCTGAATGCACTGGGTGACGCGCTGAAAATCCCCCAGGATGTTCGTGAAGGCATTGAACGAGATCTCGAACAGCAAAAACGTACTTTGGTGGAATAATTCCGCTCTCTGGATAGCCTGAAGTTGACTATTTCGGGCTATCCAGAACCGCACAGCCATTTGAACTGGCTGATCTTCTCTGTCTGCATAACATTCGAAATCCGCGCCATTACCTGTCATCATCTAAGCAATGACTCCCCTGTTTCGCTTGCATCCCCGGTGAGTTTTGCCACCCTTATAAGATGTTTCAACCAGAAAGAACAATAACATGCTACCAAAAGCCGCTCGCATTCCCCACGCCATGACGCTTCATGGCGATACGCGCATCGATAATTACTACTGGCTGCGGGACGATACGCGTTCTCAGCCGGAAGTCCTGGACTACCTGCAGCAAGAAAATAGTTACGGTCATCGGGTGATGGCCTCGCAACAAGCCTTACAGGATCGCATCTTAAAGGAAATCATCGACCGCATTCCGCAAAGAGAAGTTTCTGCTCCCTACATCAAAAATGGCTACCGCTATCGGCATATTTATGAACCAGGCTGTGAATATGCTATCTACCAGCGTCAATCGGCGTTCAGCGAAGAGTGGGATGAGTGGGAAACATTGCTCGATGCCAACAAGCGCGCGGCGCACAGTGAGTTTTATTCGATGGGCGGAATGGCGATTACGCCCGATAACACCATTATGGCACTGGCAGAAGATTTTCTTTCCCGACGCCAGTACGGCATTCGTTTTCGTAATCTGGAAACAGGTAACTGGTATCCGGAACTGCTGGATAACGTTGAACCCAGCTTTGTCTGGGCGAATGACTCCTGGACGTTTTACTACGTACGTAAGCATCCGGTGACGCTGCTGCCTTATCAGGTCTGGCGTCACGCCATCGGTACGCCGGCATCGCACGATAAACTGATTTACGAAGAAAAAGACGATACCTATTACGTCAGCCTGCATAAAACGACGTCGAAGCACTATGTTGTCATTCATCTGGCCAGCGCCACAACCAGTGAAGTTCGCCTGTTGGACGCGGAAATGGCCGATGCTGAGCCGTTTGTTTTTCTGCCACGCCGCAAAGATCACGAATACAGCCTTGATCACTACCAGCAGCGGTTTTATCTGCGTTCCAACCGCAATGGTAAAAACTTTGGCTTATACCGTACCCGTATGCGTGATGAACAACAGTGGGAAGAGTTAATTCCGCCACGCGATAACATTATGCTGGAAGGGTTTACGCTGTTTACCGACTGGCTGGTGGTTGAAGAGCGTCAGCGCGGGTTAACCAGTTTGCGCCAAATCAACCGCAAGACCCGGGAAGTCATTGGCATTGCCTTTGATGATCCGGCCTATGTGACCTGGATTGCCTACAATCCAGAACCTGAAACCGCGCGATTGCGTTATGGTTATTCTTCCATGACCACACCAGATACTTTGTTTGAACTGGATATGGATACCGGTGAGCGTCGTGTATTAAAACAAACGGAAGTTCCCGGTTTTGATGCGGCGAATTACCGCAGTGAACACCTGTGGATAGTCGCCCGTGATGGCGTCGAAGTCCCGGTTTCGCTGGTTTATCATCGCAAACATTTTCGCAAAGGACACAACCCGCTACTGGTGTATGGCTACGGTTCTTACGGCGCAAGTATTGATGCTGATTTCAGTTTTAGCCGCTTGAGTTTGTTGGATCGTGGATTTGTCTACGCCATTGTCCATGTTCGCGGCGGTGGTGAGCTGGGGCAACAATGGTACGAAGACGGAAAATTTCTGAAGAAGAAAAATACGTTTAATGATTATCTTGATGCCTGCGATGCATTGTTAAAACTGGGCTATGGCTCTCCTTCGCTCTGTTATGCGATGGGCGGGAGTGCGGGGGGCATGTTGATGGGCGTTGCAATTAATCAACGCCCGGAATTGTTCCACGGCGTTATCGCCCAGGTACCGTTTGTTGATGTTGTAACAACAATGCTTGATGAATCAATTCCTCTTACCACCGGCGAATTCGAAGAGTGGGGGAATCCGCAGGATCCGCAATATTACGAGTACATGAAAAGCTACAGCCCCTATGACAACGTCACCGCACAGGCTTATCCGCATTTACTGGTAACGACTGGTTTACACGATTCTCAGGTGCAATATTGGGAACCGGCAAAATGGGTCGCTAAATTGCGCGAGCTGAAAACCGATAACCATCTTTTATTGCTCTGTACCGACATGGACTCAGGCCATGGCGGTAAATCTGGTCGCTTTAAATCGTACGAAGGCGTAGCGATGGAATATGCTTTTCTGGTCGCGCTGGCGCAGGGAACATTACCCGCTAAGCCAGCAGATTAAGTATTTTCCAGATAATGCTTCAGTGTTAAACGCAGTTCCGGGCTCATGCTGTCCAGGTTATTAAATAACCAGCGCAGATAGCCCGGATCGCGTTCGGCAACGTCGGAAACCGCTTTGCCACGGTATTTGCCAAAGGTGAAGGTCGTCATCAACGATGGACGTCCGGTGATATCGGCCATCTGTTCTGCCGTCCAGCCGGAGGTGTTCATAATATCGATAAGCAACGCAGCGGTGATATAACAGTCATACAACGCGCGGTGATGATGCAGGCCCGGCGGCGTCTGTACATTGAGCTTCCGTGTTTTATATAACGCCATATTGCTGTACTTGATCCCTGGCCACAGACGACGGGCCAGTTTCATAGTGCAAATCCACTCACCGGGCATCTCAGGCAGTACGCGGCGGTCAAAGCTGGCGTTGTGCGCGACATACCATTCACTACCGTAATAGTGCGGGATCACATCTTCAATCCACGGTTTATCGGCGACCATGGCTTCGGTGATGCGATGAATCGCCATCGCCTGTGGACTAATAGGACGATCGGGGCGCACCAGGTGGCTCATGGGGTTGACGATTTTTCCGTCAATGACATCAACAGAGGCAATCTCAACGATCCCTCCCTGCAAACCGCAGGTTTCTGTATCGATAATGCGCAACATGGCATGCTCCAGGCCGAAAAAGCCTAGCGTAATGGAATGATATCGCCTTGCCAACCCTGTGATGAACGCTGACCGACTAACAATAATGAACCACGATCGGCGCGAACGATGAGACGACCATGTTCATCCCATAGTGCACTGTTACCACGGGCATTTGCCATCAGCACGGCAATTGAGTACTGATGTGAAAAAAATTGTAAGCGGCGGGTAGATGCCAGTAGGTCGGGTTCCCCCAGACATTGCCCTGTCGTAAACAGTGAACAGGTCGGGTCCATATCCATACCTTCCGGTTGTTCATCGACCACCGTGATGGTTCTGGAACGACGGCCCAGACATGCACCATGACTCTGATGGTAGATCCCTGGCGTTTTTCGCCACGGTGCGAACACCGCAATTCCACGAATAAAGCGATCGTTATATTCAACGGGAAGGCCGGCAATGATGGTCATTCGCAAGGTCGTTGCAGCATAACAAAGCGGGTCTAACAGCGAGAGATCGGGTGGGGCAGGAAGGGCACGTCGCGAATAATCACACCCCAGTAAAGAAAGCGATGGAAAAACTAACAGCTGACATTGTTGCCTGGCGGCGGCCCTCACAAACTCCAGATGATGAGCTACCTGTTCGGTCAGTGAGGTTTTACGAGGCTCATATTGCGCTGCTGCAACTTTCCAGAACGACATAATGACTTCCTTTTCAAAATGACTGCAAATTATGGGTGCGGTTTAGAAAATACTCATAATTTAGCAGGCGTTATGTAAGAAAGTGTAACTCTGTATAAGTTTTATTTAAGTTTGGGCTCGTAAGGTAAACGTGACAGATTGACCGAAGCCAAACGGTGGGCGATAAGCCGCTCGCGAAACCAGCTGCGCAAATGTTCAGGCTGTTCACGTTCAACCGCTTCAGCGATCACCGGCATATTGTAGCGTTCTTTAAATGCCACCCCGGCTGCCGCCAAATCGACATTCACTTTATCCATTTCTGTTTGATCCAGTTTAGCCAGATTCTTCAGCATTCTTAATCTCCTCATCATTCGCGGGCAAAAGTTACTAAGAGTGAGCCTGGATGGCAAGCCGGAATTGATGATCCTCGACTCAGACATTAGACAAGGTTATGCTCTGTAAAAAAGTTATTACAAAAAGGAATAGATAATATGACTTCAACTGCACGCTCCCTTCGCTACGCGCTGGCAATCCTGACCACTACGTTGGTGACACCTTCCGTCTGGGCACATGCGCATTTAACGCATCAGTATCCTGCGGCAAACGCGCAAGTGACAGCTGCCCCGCAGGCAATCACTTTAAACTTCTCGGAAGGCGTTGAAACAGGATTCAGTGGTGCAAAAATCACGGGGCCAAAAAACGAAAATATTAAAACATTACCGGCGAAGCGGAATGAGCAGGACCAAAAGCAACTGATTGTTCCACTGGCCGATTCGCTGAAACCCGGAACCTACACCGTTGACTGGCATGTTGTTTCGGTGGACGGGCATAAAACGAAAGGACACTACACCTTTAGCGTGAAATAAATCATGCTGGCGTTTACCTGGATCGCGCTGCGATTTATCCATTTCACCTCGCTGATGCTGGTTTTTGGCTTCGCAATGTACGGTGCCTGGCTGGCCCCCTTAACGATTCGTCGCTTGCTGACGAAGCGTTTTCTGCGTTTACAACAGCACGCTGCCGTCTGGAGTTTGATCAGTGCCACTGCGATGCTCGCCGTTCAGGGCGGGTTGATGGGAACGGGATGGTCAGATGTATTTTCGCCAAACATTTGGCAGGCTGTTTTGCAAACGCAGTTTGGTGGCGTCTGGTTATGGCAAATTGTTCTCGCCCTCGTAACGTTGATCGTCGCCCTTATGCAACCGCGGAATATGCCACGTTTGCTGTTTATGCTCACTACCGCGCAATTTATTCTGCTGGCGGGAGTCGGGCATGCGACGCTGAATGAAGGGGTAACGGCGAAAATCCATCAGACTAATCACGCGATTCACCTGATCTGTGCGGCGGCGTGGTTTGGAGGATTACTTCCGGTGCTCTGGTGTATGCAACTCATCAAAGGCCGTTGGCGACACCAGGCTATTCAGGCGCTGATGCGTTTTTCCTGGTGCGGGCATTTTGCGGTGATCGGCGTACTGGCAAGCGGCGTGCTTAATGCATTGTTGATTACCAGATTTCCCCCCACGCTTACGACTTACTGGGGCCAACTCTTATTGCTCAAAGCCATCCTGGTGATGATTATGGTGGTCATCGCGCTGGCTAATCGTTATGTTCTTGTACCGCGCATGAGGCAGGATGAAGATCGTGCGGCTCCCTGGTTTGTGTGGATGACTAAACTCGAATGGGCGATAGGTGCGGTAGTGCTGGTGATCATCAGCCTGCTTGCGACTCTCGAACCTTTTTGATGGATTACGAAAATGATGAAAAAAAGTATTCTGGCGTTTCTGTTACTCACCAGTTCTGCAGCGGCGCTGGCGGCACCGCAGGTGATTACCGTCAGTCGTTTTGAAGTGGGTAAAGACAAATGGGCATTTAACCGCGAAGAGGTGATGCTGACATGCCGACCGGGCCATGCGTTGTATGTTATTAATCCGAGTACCCTCGTGCAGTATCCTTTGAACGATATCGCACAAAAGGAAGTCGCCAGCGGGAAGACCAATGCCCAGCCCATTTCGGTGATTCAGATTGATGATCCTAACAATCCAGGTGAAAAAATGAGTCTGGCACCGTTTATAGAGCGAGCTGAAAAACTCTGTTAATTACCTAAAATAGCCTTTTGATTTCCAATAAAAAACCGCCTCAGTTCTTTCACCAGAACAGGCGGTTTTTAACATTTAAGCTGATGACCATCACGCTTTTTATTGACCATTTTGCACGCAAACTGGAAAACCTGGCGTCGTCATCTATTCTTAAAGGGCAAGGCAACTAAGCCTGCATTAATGCCAACTTTTAGCGCACGGCTCTCTCCCAAGAGCCATTTCCCTGGACCGAATACAGGAATCGTGTTCGGTCTCTTTTTATCTGTTAAAAGCCAGAAGCATTCCCTTCGCTGACTTTATAGTCAACCATAACACACACTCTACTGTCTGAGTCCAGCGTTTTTTAACATTCTTGTTAAGATTATGTGATCTTTAGCCCGGGAGGAAAATATTGATGAAACAGCCTGCGCCCGTTTATCAGAGAATTGCGGGTCATCAATGGCGACATATCTGGCTTTCAGGCGATATACACGGTTGTCTTGAGCAGTTGCGCCGCAAATTATGGCATTGTCGTTTTGATCCGTGGCGAGATTTACTTATCTCAGTGGGAGACGTTATCGATCGTGGGCCGCAAAGTTTACGTTGCCTGCAGTTACTGGAACAACATTGGGTTCGTGCGGTAAGAGGCAATCATGAACAGATGGCGATGGATGCGCTGGCATCCCAGCAGATGTCTTTGTGGTTGATGAATGGCGGCGACTGGTTTATTGCGCTGGCAGATAATCAACAGAAACAAGCGAAAACGGCGCTGGAAAAATGTCAGTATTTGCCCTTTATTCTTGAAGTACACAGTCGCACCGGCAAACATGTTATTGCCCATGCCGATTATCCGGATGATGTTTATGAATGGCAAAAGGACGTCGATTTGCATCAGGTCTTGTGGAGCCGCTCACGATTACGTGAAGGCCAAAAAGGGCAGGGAATTACAGGTGCTGATCATTTCTGGTTTGGTCATACACCGTTGCGCCATCGCGTGGATATTGGCAACCTGCATTATATTGATACCGGTGCTGTCTTTGGGGGAGAACTGACTCTTGTGCAATTGCAATAATTAAAAATCACCGTACTCCTGTGCAGGTCGCCAGAAACCATCTATAAAATCCTCAATCGGAAAACAACCGCCATGGCGGATCCGTTGATCGCTCATAGAATAAAGACACTGTTGTTCCGTGTTGTAGACATCCACAACAATATCTTCACAACCGCCATCCAGGTAGCAAACAAAAAGTACCAGCGCGAACATTTCATCCCCGAAGTGTGGTGCCGTACCGTTAAGTTTAGGAGAGATTTTACAACGGGGGAATAACCAGGACAAATAACCCGCCATGCCGACGGGTTCTTTTTGGATCAGGCAAGACGCATAATCCAGGCATCAGATTGTTGATCGTAACGGGTACGGTAAAGGACAGAGTGTTCGCCATTTAGCAGGGCAGGGATACTGGTTTCAGCATCCCAGGCATCCAGTTGCATACATAAATCGGGGTCTGATTTACAAGGAATGGTTAACGTTCGATCACCCGGCGATTCGCCGTGTAATTCGCCGTCGTCGATTTCAAAAGCGCCTATGCGCACACTGGTTTTCATCTTCGTGCTCTCCATTTAGCTGCCGGTTGTGGTACGACCAGTCCGATCGCACCATTTTTCAGCCTAGTTGAGGCAGCCGAATGTGCCAGTCAAAAAGTGCGCTTTTTTTGTGCGCTATCAGGCGTTACCTGTAAAAAGTTTCCCGTCCCGCACCAGTTCACGCGGGTAGCTGTTTTTCAGTCGCGAACCAATCCGTTTGGCTAAACCAATCGGCTGATGCTGGAAAGTAACCAATACATCATCCGCTACTGGCGCGGCTTGCGGGTAAACATCGCGCCCGCGATACCATTCTTCCGCTTCCTGCGGTGTCAGTTCAAAAGCGTTCACATTGTCGGGGGAGGCAAGGGCAATAACCGCTTCATGCTGCCAGCGATAACCTTTGTTATGTGTTTCGGCAAGTTTAATCCCCAACCGAGAAAATCGGACTTTACCGATCAAGGCTTCAATGCCCACCGGGAACAACCACAGTTCTTTGTCGCGTTGCCAGAGTCGCAGGTTTCCATCCCAGTTTAAGCCAACACTTGCAGCCGCCTGACGAATTTGACCGGCTTCGCGATCTTTCACCGGGCTAAACGGGAAATTGCCCACTTTGTATTTTGGGGCGGGAAAGACGGGGATCGCCTGAGTTTTACGCAGACGAGCAACGAAGAAGCCTTCGCAGTCGTAAATTTGTGGGAAAACATGCAAAAAGCCTTCTTCGGTCAGCGCCTTATTTGCACCAGGGAAGAGATCGCCAAGCGGTAAAAACTCTACTGCGTCGGGGTAAGTCTCTTTCAGCCACCGGCAGACGGCTTCATTTTCTTCCTGGTTTAAGGTACAGGTCGAGTAAACCAGCGTACCGCCAGGGCGTAATGCATGAAAGGCGCTGTCGATCAGTTCCCGTTGGGTAGCTGCGATTTCCTGATTGCTTTCTGGTGACCAGTTTTTTAGCGCATCGGGATCTTTACGCACCACGCCTTCGCCGGAGCAGGGAGCGTCCAGCAAAATGGCATCGAACATTTCTGGTAATGCCGCACCAAATACACGGCCATCAAAATGCGTGAGCGCAACATTACGGATGCCACAGCGGCTGATATTGGCATGTAACACTTTTACCCGACTGGCGGAAAACTCATTGGCAAGGATCGCCCCTTCGTTATTCATCCGCGCGGCAATTTGCGTCGTTTTGGAGCCGGGCGCGGCAGCGACATCCATCACCCGCTGTGGTGCATTACCGTCAGCAAACAAGGCGGCGACGGGCAACATTGAACTGGCTTCCTGAATATAAAACAGGCCACTTAAATGCTCGGCGGTACTACCCAATGGCAAGGCATCTTCATCGTCGCGTTCAATCCAGAAACCTTCTTCACACCACGGAATTGGCGTAAGCGTCCAGCCATAAGGGGCGGTTAATTGCAGGAAATCAGCAACGGAGATTTTCAGCGTATTAACGCGAATACTGCGGCGCAACGGGCGCTGACAGGCGGCAAGAAAATCATCAAATGAGAGCGTCGAAGGCATTGCTTCGCGCATTTGTGTCAGAAAGGCGTCCGGGAAATAAACGGTGTGTTGGGCCACGAGCATGTACCACTGGCAAAAAAACAGGCACGCAGTTTAGCATAAACGCTCCGGCGCAGGCACGCCGGAGCAGTGGGCATTATTTGGGAAGCGCTGTTCCCCATTCACGCCACTCTTTCGGTTCACTTTCCTGCAACAGGAAGTGCTTGCCTTCCTGGGCTTTCGGTGCCAGCGGCGTACCCGGAGGCGTAGCGAAGGCGATGCCGCCACGGATAAACTGGTTAAAGGTGCCGGTTTTCACGACGCCGCCCGTCAGACCAAAGTCCAGACTGTAACCCGATGCCAACCAGAAGACGGAATTGTTACGCACCAGGTGTTGATAGCGTTTACTGATGCGCATCGCAATCATCACGCGATCTGACAATGTCCCCAGCGTCATTCCGGTAACCGTACCGACTTCCAGACCACGGAACAGCACAGGCGTACCGATGCCTAACGAACCGGCTTCCGGCGCTTCAACAATAATGCTTAAGCCATCCAGGTAACGCGAATCAGTTATGGTGGCCTCTTGTAATTCAAAGTCGCGGCGAGGATTGCCCCGGCCTGGTTCGACGTTGATATACGGCTGGAGGATAGTATCAAGATGCTCAACGCCAGCTGCCGAAATTTGCGGTGTGACCACTGAGAAGCGTGTACCACCGCGTGCAAAGGTCTGGACATATTCCGGATAGAGTACCGCCTTTGCCTGTACTTCATTGCGCGCGGTAATCAGATCCAGCGTCTGGATTTGCCCGATATCAATACCGAGATAGCGAATTGGCATCCCGACCGCCAGTTTTCCGGCATCGAAAGCGTGAAGCGTAATTTGCCCTCCAACCGCACGGGCCGCTGTTTCGGAAGCATACAGAATTCGCTTGTCGCCTTTACGCTGACTGGCGCTGGCACCGCTGAGGTTATCGAAGCTAATAGCTCCCTTTAATGCTCTGGAGAGCGGGGATGCCTGTACAGTCAGACCACTACCATTTAGCTGAACTTTCGCCCCACCTTCTGCCCAGAACACGCTGTTGCTGGTCAGAAGGTTGCTATACTCCGGCTTAATATGCAGATCGATATCAAACGCGTTAGCTCGCGGACGCACAGTAATAACTTCACCAACTTCAAATTTACGGTATAGCACTACCGATCCTGCCTGCACATCCGGCAGCGTCTCTGCACTCAAACTCACGGTTGTGGTGGGTAAATCGCTAAGGCTGTTCTCCAGCGCTTTTTCCAGATTGGCATACAGTGGATAGCTGGCTTTCATCTCGCCTTTATCGCCTGGCAGAATACGTATCCCGCCGTTAATCCATTCTGAGGCGCTGGCACCGAGAAACTCAACGCCATCCAGCCCCACCTTCACGTCGACACGGCTGTTGACGACAAATTTGCTATCGCCTTTTACCAGTTCGCGATGCTGAGGCTCGATGGCGACGGTAAAGGTGACGCCTTTGCTGGTGAGTTTACGATCGATAACCTGGCCTACCTGCACGCCGTGAAGAATGAGCGGCTGACCAGCATCAATGCCGTAACTTTCTGGTGCTGTCAGGGTCAGTGTCAGAACATCCGGCTCTTGTAGCAGGGCTTTTTCGCCAGGAACAACAATAAACTCTTTACGTGGCTCACCGTCGCCCGGCACCAACTCGAAGGTTTTGCCGGTCAGCAAGGCACTGAGATTAGCATCGCTAAGGGATAATTTTGGATTACGTAATTCGATGCGGGTATTTTCCCGTAACAGCGTGACGACGCTGGGATCAACGGTCATTTCCCCAGTGACTTTACCACCAGGATTTAAATCCAGTTTAGTCAGCTGTCCGACTTCCAGCCCCTGATACATTAACGGCGTCGAGTCGGCGGTTAATCCGGCCCCACTCGGCAGTTCCAGTTTTATTATTACGCCACGCTGGCTGTGGGCCAGATCTTCATACAGACCAAAGGTATCTTCCGCCTCGGCAGGTTTCGACTCTTCAGGTGAATCGAAGGCAATCGCACCGTTAACCAGTGCCGCCAGACTTTCCAGTTTCACCTTCGCACCACTGATACTGACGTTGGCATCAACGCCAGAAACGTTCCAGAAACGGCTACCTTTTTTCACCAGATCGGTAAAACGCCGCTCGATCAGGACATCTATCACCACACCTTGTTTATTGGGATTGATGGCATAGTCGTAGACTTTACCCACCGGGATCTTGCGGAAATAGACCAGTGAACCACTGTTCAGTGAACCGAGATCGGGGGCTTGCAGGTGGATCATCAGATCGCCATTATCCAGCCGATATTTCGGTTGGGTATCGAGTGCGACAAAGTGATCCTGCTCTTTACCTTTACCCGGCATCATGCCGATATAGTTACCCCCGACGAGGGCGTCCAGCCCGGAGACACCTGCCAACGAGGCTTTTGGCGTCACCAGCCAGAACTGTGTCTCCTCGCGCAGCGCATCTTTCATATCGGACTTGATGCTGACTTTGACTTCAATCTTACGAAGATCGTCGCTCAGGCTGATATCCTGCACTGTTCCGACCTCAACGCCCTGATAACGAACAGGTGTGCGGCCCGGGACGATACCGTCCGCCGACATAAAGTCGATGGTGACGGTATTACCCCGATCCTGATAACTGTCCCAAATCAGCCAACCGGCAATCATAAGCGCGATGAACGGCAGCAGCCAGAAAGGTGAGATACGGCGTTTATTTTTAATCTGCGCTTCAGTCGTCGAAGCGGGCGTTTCCTGACTCATGTGCATCCCAAAGTAAGCGGCTGTCCAGCCATTCCACAGCAAGAATAGTCAAAATTACCGCTGCGCCGAAATAAAACGCAGCCGGTCCCATAGTAAAAGCGAGGATCTGATCGCGATTAATTAGCGACATGGTTAAAGATATGACAAACAGGTCGAGCATCGACCAGCGACCGATCCAGGTCACCATCCGCAGTAACAGAATGCGTGTGCGTAAACCTTGCTGGCATTTAAAATGAATGCTCAACAGTAAAGTGAACATGACGATCACTTTGGTAAATGGCACCAGAATACTGGCGATAAACACGATTCCGGCGACCGCAATGTTGCTACTTGCCAGCGACATAATCCCGGAAAGAATCGTATCTTCCTGCCGCCCACCATTCAGATAAATGATAGAAATAGGTAACAGGTTGGCAGGTAACAACAACACGATTGATGCTAACAGCGCCGCCCAGCACTTTTGCAGACTATGACGGCGACGCAGGCGTAGCGGGATATGGCAACGCGGGCAGCGACCACGCTGATCGGGATAGCCGGTAAAATGGCATCCCAGGCAGACACGAAGTTTCTCGTCCCTACGCGTAGCGGGGCGCTGTGGATAAAATCGCGCCCACAGTTCCTCGACATTAAGATGTGACAACGTCACCGTGGTCAATATCACTAATGCAACAAAAGAGAACAGACCAATACCCGCCTGAATGTGCGCATAATCCTGCACCTTTATAGAAGCAACGCCAATACCGACCAGATAGATGTCCAGCATCACCCACTCTTTCAATCGCTCAAGCATCAGCAGTACCGGGCGTAGATTCATTCCCAGTCGGTTACCAAACCATAAATAAGCTATGGAGGTCACCAGAATAAGGGGGGCACCAATAACGCAAAAAAAGACCATCGCCCCCGTTATTGCATCGCCCTGTTTGGTCATTTGCCAGATGCCTTGCATGACATTGGCGTCAATACGAATACCTAACAGCCAGATATGCAACAGCGGTTCGCCCCAGGCAAACGGCATCAGCAACAGCATGGTGAATGCCATTGCTGCCAGGCGCGTTAGCGACCAGTCGCGCCCGTCACGAATTTTTGCCTGACAGCGCGGACAATAGGCACTTTGATGAGAGTTTATCTCGGGTAGGCTAAACAGCATGTCACATTGCGGGCAACGTTGGTAATCACCACGCGGCAGTTCCTCGCAAATTGCCCTCACTGTTATCTTTTTTGTCGGCGTAATTTGTGGTGTGTTAAGAGCCATGACGTGCCAAATGTAATAAGAATTAACATTAATCTTAACCCATGATGGGAATGATCTTGAGCATTAACGCATTTAATGCTTATTTTAATAGGCTGGCAGTTCCAGGTAAGACAACCAAGTGATTACATAATGAACAAAACAGAATTTTACGCGGATTTAAACCGTGACTTTAACGCGCTGATGGCGGGAGAAACCAGTTTTCTGGCAACGCTTGCGAACACCAGTGCGTTGTTATATGAGCGTCTCACTGACGTAAACTGGGCAGGTTTTTATTTACTTGAGGACGAGACGTTGGTTCTCGGACCGTTTCAGGGCAAAATTGCTTGTGTACGCATCCCCGTCGGGCGCGGTGTGTGTGGCACTGCAGTTGCCCGTAATGAAGTGCAGCGAATCGAGGATGTTCACGCTTTTGACGGACATATTGCCTGTGATGCAGCAAGTAATTCTGAAATTGTCCTGCCGCTGGTGGTGAAAAATCAGATTATTGGTGTTCTCGATATCGACAGTACCGTCTTTGGTCGCTTTACAGACGAGGACGAGCAGGGCTTACGTCAGCTTGTGGCACAGCTTGAAAAGGTGCTTGCAATGACGGATTACAAAAAATTCTTTGCGAGCGTCGCAGGATAATCAACGGATAACGTAGCATTTACTGATGGCGTCATTATAATGACGCCTGTTCATGCCTGCGCTTGTTGGCTACGTCCGTTGTAATCAGGAAATTTCATGGAAAATCAACCTAAGTTGAATAGCAGTAAAGAAGTAATCGCGTTTCTGGCCGAACGTTTTCCCCACTGTTTCAGTGCGGAAGGTGAAGCGCGTCCGCTGAAAATCGGTATTTTTCAGGATTTGGTCGATCGTGTTGCCGGGGAAATGAACCTGAGCAAAACGCAATTGCGATCCGCTTTACGTCTCTATACCTCGAGCTGGCGTTACCTTTACGGTGTTAAACCCGGCGCAACGCGTGTCGATCTTGACGGCAACCCATGCGGTGAGCTGGACGAGCAACATGTAGAGCATGCTCGCAAGCAGCTTGAAGAAGCGAAAGCACGTGTTCAGGCACAGCGTGCTGAGCAGCAAGCGAAAAAACGCGAAGCTGCCGCAGCTGCTGGTGAGAAAGAAGACGCACCGCGCCGCGAACGCAAGCCACGTCCGACCACGCCACGCCGCAAAGAAGGCGCTGAGCGTAAACCACGTGCGCAAAAGTCGGTAGAGAAAGCGCCAAAAACAGCAAAAGCACCTCGCGAAGAACAGCACACCCCAGTTTCTGACATTTCAGCTCTGACTGTCGGACAAGCCCTGAAGGTGAAAGCGGGTCAAAACGCGATGGATGCCACCGTATTAGAAATCACCAAAGACGGCGTCCGCGTCCAACTGAATTCGGGTATGTCTTTGATTGTGCGCGCAGAACACCTGGTGTTCTGAAACGGAGGCCGGGCCAGGCATGAACATGTTTTTTAGGCTTACCGCGTTAGCTGGCCTGCTTGCAATAGCAGGCCAGACCTTCGCTGTAGAAGATATCACGCGTGCTGATCAAATTCCGGTGTTAAAGGAAGAGACGCAGCATGCGACGGTGAGTGAGCGCGTAACGTCGCGCTTCACCCGTTCTCATTATCGCCAGTTCGACCTCGATCAGGCATTTTCGGCTAAAATCTTTGACCGCTACCTGAATCTGCTCGATTACAGCCACAACGTGCTGCTGGCAAGCGATGTTGAACAGTTCGCGAAAAAGAAAACCGAGTTAGGCGATGAACTTCGTTCAGGCAAACTCGACGTTTTCTACGATCTCTACAATCTGGCGCAAAAGCGCCGTTTTGAACGTTACCAGTACGCTTTGTCGGTACTGGAAAAGCCGATGGATTTTACCGGCAACGACACTTATAACCTTGACCGCAGCAAAGCTCCTTGGCCGAAAAACGAGGCTGAGTTGAACGCGCTGTGGGACAGTAAAGTCAAATTCGACGAGTTAAGTCTTAAGCTGACAGGAAAAACGGATAAAGAAATTCGTGAAACTCTGACTCGCCGCTACAAATTTGCCATTCGTCGTCTGGCGCAAACCAACAGCGAAGATGTTTTCTCGCTGGCAATGACGGCGTTTGCTCGTGAAATAGACCCGCATACCAACTATCTTTCCCCGCGTAATACCGAACAGTTCAACACTGAAATGAGTTTGTCGCTGGAAGGTATTGGCGCAGTGCTGCAAATGGATGATGACTACACCGTTATCAATTCGATGGTGGCAGGTGGCCCGGCAGCGAAGAGTAAAGCTATCAGCGTTGGTGACAAAATTGTCGGTGTTGGTCAAACAGGCAAGCCGATGGTTGACGTGATTGGCTGGCGTCTTGATGACGTGGTTGCCTTAATTAAAGGGCCGAAGGGCAGTAAAGTTCGTCTGGAAATTTTACCTGCTGGTAAAGGGACCAAGACCCGTACTGTAACGTTGACCCGTGAACGTATTCGCCTCGAAGACCGCGCGGTTAAAATGTCGGTGAAGACCGTCGGTAAAGAGAAAGTTGGCGTGCTGGATATTCCTGGCTTCTATGTGGGTTTGACAGATGATGTCAAAGTACAACTGCAGAAACTGGAAAAACAGAATGTCAGCAGTGTGATCATCGACCTGCGTAGCAATGGCGGTGGGGCGTTGACCGAGGCAGTATCGCTTTCAGGCCTGTTTATTCCTGCAGGTCCGATTGTTCAGGTTCGTGATAACAACGGTAAAGTTCGTGAAGACAGCGATACCGACGGTCAGGTCTTCTATAAAGGCCCGCTGGTGGTGCTGGTTGACCGCTTTAGTGCTTCGGCTTCAGAAATCTTTGCTGCGGCAATGCAGGATTACGGTCGTGCGCTGGTTGTGGGTGAACCGACATTTGGTAAAGGCACTGTCCAGCAGTACCGTTCATTGAACCGTATTTACGATCAGATGTTACGTCCTGAATGGCCAGCTTTGGGTTCTGTTCAATACACGATCCAGAAATTCTATCGCGTTAACGGCGGCAGTACGCAACGTAAGGGCGTAACGCCAGACATCATCATGCCGACAGGTAATGAAGAAACGGAAACGGGAGAGAAATTTGAAGATAACGCGCTGCCGTGGGATAGCATTGATGCTGCAACCTATGTGAAATCAGGCGATTTAACGGCCTTTGAACCGGAGTTGCTGAAGGCGCATAATGCGCGTATCGCGAAAGATCCTGAGTTCCAGAACATCATGAAGGATATCGCGCGCTTCAACGCCATGAAGGACAAGCGCAATATCGTTTCTCTGAATTACGCGGTGCGTGAGAAAGAGAATAATGAAGATGATGCGACGCGTCTGGCGCGTTTGAACGAACGCTTTAAACGCGAAGGTAAACCGGAGTTGAAGAAGCTGGATGATCTACCGAAAGATTACCAGGAACCGGATCCTTATCTGGATGAGACGGTGAATATCGCACTCGATTTGGCGAAGCTTGAAAAAGCCAGACCCGCGGAACAACCCGCTCCCGTCAAGTAACATCAATCAGGCACAAGAAATTGTGCCTGATTTTTTAACAGCGGCAAGATGCCGTAAATCAGATGCTACAAAATGTAAAGTTGTGTCTTTCTGGTGACTTACGCACTATCCAGACTTGAAAATAGTCGCGTAACCCATACGATGTGGGTATCGCATATTGCGTTTTGTTAAACTGAGGTAAAAAGAAAATTATGATGCGAATCGCGCTCTTCCTGCTAACGAACCTGGCCGTAATGGTCGTTTTCGGGCTGGTACTGAGCCTGACAGGGATACAGTCGAGCAGCGTTCAGGGGCTGATGATCATGGCCTTGCTGTTCGGTTTTGGTGGTTCCTTCGTTTCGCTTCTGATGTCCAAATGGATGGCATTACGATCTGTTGGCGGGGAAGTGATCGAGCAACCGCGTAACGAAAGGGAACGTTGGCTGGTCAATACTGTAGCAACCCAGGCTCGTCAGGCGGGGATCGCTATGCCGCAAGTGGCTATCTACCATGCGCCGGACATCAACGCTTTTGCAACCGGTGCGCGCCGTGATGCCTCTCTGGTTGCTGTCAGCACCGGTTTGTTGCAGAACATGAGCCCGGATGAAGCTGAGGCGGTAATTGCTCACGAAATCAGTCACATCGCCAATGGTGATATGGTCACCATGACGCTGATTCAGGGCGTGGTGAACACCTTCGTTATCTTTATTTCACGTATTCTGGCGCAGCTGGCTGCTGGCTTCATGGGCGGTAACCGTGACGAAGGTGAAGAGAGCAACGGCAACCCACTGATCTACTTTGCCGTCGCGACGGTGCTGGAACTGGTGTTTGGTATTCTGGCGAGCATTATCACCATGTGGTTCTCGCGTCACCGTGAATTCCACGCCGATGCGGGTTCAGCAAAACTGGTTGGTCGTGAGAAAATGATTGCCGCGCTGCAACGTCTGAAAACCAGCTATGAACCACAAGAAGCAACCAGCATGATGGCTTTCTGTATTAACGGGAAGTCGAAATCGCTCAGTGAGTTGTTCATGACTCACCCGCCGCTGGATAAACGTATTGAAGCTCTGCGTACGGGTGAATACCTGAAGTAATATGAAGTAAATACTAAAAAGCGCGTCCTGATCGACGCGCTTTTTTTATGCCCTGGATCGTGGCTGGGTAATACGTAAGCCACTGACACAGGCAGCAATCACTGCCAGAATAGCCGCAGCCATCAGCGAGACGTGTGTACCATTATCACCAAACTGATTTAGCATCAGCGCCACCAGCGCCGCGCCACTACTCTGACCCAATAGACGAGCCGTCCCTAACATGCCACTGGCCCCACCGCTACGTTCGCGCGGAGCGGAGGTAATAATGGTGTGGTTATTGGGTGACTGGAATAAGCCAAATCCAGCGCCACATAAGATCATCGGCCAGATAATATTGATATCCGCAGGTGACGCGGGCAGCAGAACCAGGGAAAAAAGCCCCGCAGCCATGATGAACAACCCTAAAGCACCCAGCAATCCTGCATGTACGCGTTCAATCAAATAGCCTGCCAGCGGAGCCATCACCATTGTTGCTAACGGCCACGGTGTCAGAAGTAAACCTGTTTCGACTTCACTACGCCCGAGCACGGTTTGCAGGTAAAAGGGCAGGGAAACCATTGCCAGCATTTGTGCGCAGAAAGAGCAAACAGATGTGCAAATAGAAAGCGAAAACAGCGGGATACGCAGTAAATCCACCGGTAGCAGCGGTACGGGAAGAGAAAGCTGGCGGCGAATAAAGAAAATACCAACGACAACCATTACCACCAGTTCCGCGCCAATCAACGTCAGCGATTGCCCCTGAGCGAAACCACTCAATGCAGTAATAAGCAGGCCGAAGGTTAACGCGTTCATCACGGCGCTGGGCAGGTCGAAACGGGGTTTACTGGCACGAGAGCCATTGGGTGGCAGAAAACGCATGGCCAGAAGCAGGGCGATAATACCCAACGGTACGTTGATTAAAAATAACCATTTCCAGGATGCGATGGAGAGGATTGCTGCAGCAATTGTCGGCCCGGCAGCAGAAGAGACGGCAACAATAAACGAGTTTATGCCCATCCCTCTACCCAGAAAACGTTGTGGATAGATCAGGCGGATAAGTGCGGTATTAACGCTCATCAACGCTGCACCGCCGAAACCTTGTATGACACGCGCAAGGGTGAGCATTTGTAGCGAATCAGAAAGGGCGCAGAACAGTGAAGACAACAGAAAAACGACCAGACCGCATTTATAAATACGTCGATAGCCAAACATATCGCCCAGAAACGAAAACGAGAGCAGGGAGATGACAATGGCGATTTGATAGGCGTTCACTACCCAGATGGAACTGGCCGGTGTGGCATGAAGGTCTGTGGCGATTGTTGGCAAGGCGACGTTGGCGATTGCGCCGTCAAGCACAGCCATCGAAATACCAATCACAATGGTTAATATCGCACCGTATCGCTGGGGCAATGGCAGGCCGTCGGCCTGAACTTTTGGCATAGGAATTTTATATCTTTGGTGAATAATCAACAGGGGTAAGATTCTAGCACTGATATTCACGGTGGATGTCGCAGAATTGTAACTAACCGGCAAAAGATGGATTGCGACCACCCAGGTGCGAAATTATAATAAAAAACAGTTCTGATTTTTATAAAACACTCGCAATGAGGTGATAAATGGCTAATGCAGATCTGGATAAACAGCCTGATTCTGTATCTTCCGTGCTGAAAGTTTTTGGCATTTTGCAGGCGCTGGGTGAAGAGCGCGAAATAGGGATAACCGAGCTGTCGCAGCGCGTCATGATGTCAAAAAGCACCGTTTATCGCTTTTTACAGACCATGAAAACCCTGGGTTATGTGGCGCAGGAAGGGGAGTCGGAGAAATATTCGCTGACCCTGAAATTGTTTGAACTGGGCGCTCGTGCGTTACAAAACGTCGATTTAATTCGTAGTGCAGATATCCAGATGCGTGAGATCTCCCGCCTGACCAAAGAAACGATCCACCTCGGTGCTCTCGACGAAGACAGTATTGTTTACATCCACAAAATTGACTCTATGTACAATTTGCGCATGTATTCACGGATTGGGCGTCGTAATCCGCTGTACAGCACCGCGATTGGTAAGGTACTGCTGGCATGGCGCGATCGCGATGAAGTGAAGCAAATTCTTGAGGGCGTGGAGTATAAACGCAGTACCGAACGGACCATCACCAGTACAGAAGCGTTATTACCCGTTCTGGACCTGGTGCGCGAGCAGGGGTATGGCGAAGATAACGAAGAGCAGGAAGAAGGACTGCGTTGCATTGCGGTTCCGGTATTTGATCGCTTTGGCGTGGTCATTGCCGGTCTGAGCATCTCCTTCCCGACGTTGCGTTTCTCTGAAGAGCGTTTACAGGAATATGTCGCAATGTTGCATACCGCGGCGCGCAAAATTTCTGCCCAAATGGGTTATCACGACTATCCGTTCTGATGAGAGTAAGAACCTGTCTGAATATCAAACAGACAGGTTCTTTATTTAGCATGAGAAAAATAAAGTTGAAGGTGGCGTTATATTAAACGCACTTGCGATAAGAATATTTTACTTATGAGTGAGAATCTGATTATTTATTACCCTTAACCATTATCGACCACAATATTGCTTTTACGTAACAACGGGCAATCTGTTATCCCCAGAAAACCACTTTTAGTGTGCAGGTATTGTACCGTGCTGGTGCCTCTGGCGGTCAGATAGGTACATTGCAAACCTAATCCCGCGGCATTCTCTTTGCTTCCAATCAAAACGCCATATCCGCTGAGTAATAATCCTATCCATACCAGTGCTATCAGCATAACTGTGCGAATGATGAATCGCATTACAACCTCTTCTCTTTTTATGTTCGCTTAATCGTAGCGGCAATATGCGCTGAAGCAAGCGACTCATTCTGAAAAAGCACGAATATCGACATAGTTAGGCGCTGTTTAACTAACACATGCTAGTTTAATGACATAAGGTAGGTGAAACGGAGATTGGAGTGAAAAAGTTTCGATGGGTCGTTCTGGTTGTCGTGGTGTTGGCTTGCTTGCTGCTTTGGGCGCAGGTATTCAACATGATGTGCGATCAGGATGTACAATTTTTCAGCGGAATTTGTGCCATTAACCAGTTTATCCCGTGGTGATATCATTTTTTCAGCACTAGATTTTCTTCCTCTCCAGCAGTGGTAGAATAGCGCCTCTACTCAGAGGTGGTGAAATGAACGAAGTTGTAAATTCAGGCGTGATGAACATTGCGTCTTTGGTTGTATCGGTGTTGGTTCTTCTTATCGGGCTCATCTTGTGGTTTTTTATCAATCGTGCCAGTTCACGAACTAACGAACAGATTGAACTGCTTGAGGCGTTGCTGGATCAGCAAAAACGTCAAAATGCACTGTTACGTCGTTTGTGCGAAGCAAACGAACCTGAGAAAGAAGATAAAAAGACCGTTGAGAGTCAAAAATCGGTTGAAGACGAAGATATTATTCGTCTGGTCGCCGAACGGTAATCCTTCCTCAATCTTGAGTAACCCCGTCGTTGAAGGGTTACTCAATTCATCCTGATTATACGCACTGTCATGGTGCAACTGCTTCAAATTAAAACTCTGGTCTGACTTCAAATAATTATCATATTATTTATTTGCGTAACGGGATATCAGAAAAAGATATTTAGCCCATTAATTTATTAGGATGTTTACATCGGATTTGTGATTAAGCGTGTTATTATTTATTAGCGAAACGTTTCTCTCTTGATTTTTTTGCGCATTCATCAATTTTTCTTATTTTAAATTTACAATATCTTTGGCGATTGACTTCTCTTTGGGGTGATTGATAGCCGTTAACTGACTGTTTTATGAGAAAAAGTGATATAACTTTTTATTCATTGCATAGCAGAAAATGTGATATTGCACGCACTATGTAATAACTTCTCCCATTGGCCTGGAACAACTGAACTTATTGAACTATGTTAGAAAATACGTCAGTTTAAGTATCTGCCTGAACTGGCAAGGTTAAGCACAATGATATATCGGCGCGTATTCCGTTGCATAAGTGTGCAAAAAAAGTGGAAGACGTATCGAGATTTGTGCGTCTGATCGAGACATGTTTAAAAATGGCTTGCCATAATTAACGTTGTATGTGATAACAGATTTCGGGTTAAACGAGGTACAGTTCTGTTTATGTGTGGCATTTTCAGTAAAGAAGTCCTGAGTAAACACGTTGACGTTGAATACCGCTTCTCTGCCGAGCCTTATATTGGTGCCTCATGCAGTAATGTGTCAGTTTTATCTATGTTATGCCTGCGGGCGAAGAAAACAATCTAAGGAATTTTTCAAATGGCAAAGATTAAAGGTCAGGTTAAGTGGTTCAACGAGTCTAAAGGTTTTGGCTTCATTACTCCGGCTGATGGCAGCAAAGACGTGTTCGTACACTTCTCCGCTATCCAGGGTAATGGCTTCAAAACTCTGGCTGAAGGTCAGAACGTTGAGTTCGAAATTCAGGACGGTCAGAAAGGTCCGGCAGCTGTTAACGTAACAGCTATCTGATCGAATCCACTGATCTGAAGTGTGAAGACACTTCAATCTCGCTATAAAGCCTCGTCGAATGCGAGGCTTTTTACTTTGTTTTATCTTCGCTCCTGGCGTTCGGATATTTGCCCGCCGCGTGATTCGCGTTACACTTGCGGCCTTTAGTATCCTGCCGGAGTTGTCATGTCGTTTTCCTGTCCACTTTGCCATCAGCCTCTTTCGCGTGAAAAAAACAGCTATATCTGTCCCCAGCGACATCAGTTTGATATGGCGAAAGAAGGGTATGTCAATTTGCTGCCCGTTCAGCATAAACGGTCTCGTGATCCGGGCGACAGCGCGGAAATGATGCAAGCACGCCGCGCATTCTTAGATGCCGGACATTATCAGCCACTGCGTGATGCAATTGTCGCCCAACTGCAGGAACGGCTTGATGAAAAGGCCACGGCGGTGCTGGATATTGGCTGTGGTGAAGGGTATTACACACACGCATTTGCCGATGCGTTGCCCGAAATCACCACGTTTGGCCTGGATGTCTCGAAGGTAGCGATAAAAGCGGCGGCGAAACGCTATCCGCAGGTCACTTTTTGTGTTGCTTCCAGCCACCGTTTGCCGTTTTCCGATACCAGTATGGACGCCATAATACGTATTTACGCGCCGTGTAAAGCAGAAGAGTTAGCGCGAGTAGTGAAGCCTGGCGGTTGGGTCATTACTGCCACGCCGGGACCGCGACATTTGATGGAGCTGAAGGGGCTGATTTACAATGAAGTACATCTTCATGCACCTCATGCAGAACAACTCGAAGGTTTTACATTACAGCAGAGTGCTGAGTTGTGTTATCCGATGCGTCTTCGCGGTGATGAAGCCGTCGCATTATTGCAGATGACGCCGTTTGCCTGGCGTGCGAAGCCAGAAGTCTGGCAAACACTGGCAGCAAAAGAAGTGTTCGACTGCCAGACGGACTTTAATATTCACCTCTGGCAGCGTTCTTATTAACCGTGGAAGTGCGTCCAGAGGATCTGGACGCCGATGCCGATCAGCACCAACCCGCCGAGAATTTCTGCTTTTTTCCCAATAATTGAGCCAATAAAGCGACCAACCATCATCCCTAATGTCGACATAATCAAGGTTGCACAACCAATGGCCAATGCGGTCGCGATAATGTTGACCTGCAGGAAGGCGAGACCAACACCCACAGCCATGGCATCCAGGCTGGTGGCAATCGCGGTGGTTACCAGTAGCCAGAAACCGTGTCGACGGCGCGGTTCTTCATCTTCATCATCTGCGCCACGAAAACCCTCAATAATCATTCGCCCGCCGAGGAATATCAGCAGCACAAACGCAATCCAGTGGTTCCATTCAAGGACAAACCGGCTGGCTAACATGCCCATTCCCCAGCCGATCAGCGGCGTCAGGGTTTCGACGGCACCAAAAATAAGGCCGGTTCGCAACGCTTCAGAAAATTTCGGTTTATGGAGGGTGGCACCTTTACCGATTGATGCAGCAAATGCATCCATCGACATACCAAACGCAAGAAGAACAGTAGCAGTGATATTCATGACAACGTCCTGACCGGGGTATCCATAAAACACATCATCGCCCCCAGCAAACATGCATACATGAACAACAAACCGCGATGATTTTCGCGTTCATGCAGGCATAGCGATTGATGTGCATATGGTCTCGCCTGACTGAAAGTGTTCAGTCCGTACGTGCCACGTTTTGCAACGAGTATGTTGACACGTACATTTCCGGAATCTGGAAATCGGCTACTCCCCAAATGAGGGCGCAACATTAACATATTTTTAGAATATAAAACAACTGTTGGGATATATTATTTCAGCAGTTAATTGATAACGATTTTCATTTAGATTTATATATCAATGAAACGTTAAAATAAATAACAAATAAGGGATGGGATAATATAGCCTAAGCTATGTCTGATTATTTAAAATACAGCAAGCATAGCTTTGGCTAAATTCATAACTTATTGAGTGGAAACAAGAAGTTTATAAATTTTCTCCAGGTCGTCGATATTTCGAACGCGGATTAACAGCCGGCGCTGTTCTAATTGCATCACTAACACGCCATCTTCAGACAAGTTCATCGCTTTAATTCGACTATATTCAATCCAGACATTGGCGAAGAAAAAACCTTTTTGTTTAAAGATGATCTTCGGAACGCGGATCCAGAAAATATAAAACCCCATTAGAGCCAGTGCACTTAATAACCATGTCGTTATTTGCGCGCCATGATTCGTGACGTTGTTATAGATAAGAATGACAATCAGTCCTACGAAGATAACGCTGTCGATGCGGCCACGTCGGAGCAAAGGAATTGCCAGCAGGGTGGGGCCGTTGCGGCGGGGCATGATGAACTGATCGTAGATCGCGAAGGTCAGGAGTGCGGCGATGAAAAGAATCAGTACCAGGTCCGTGATTGTCATTAATCCTCCAGATAAAAAAACGGGGCCAAAAGGCCCCGGTAGTGTACAACAATCTTACAGTCCCAGCAGGCCGCAAGCGTAACCAGCGATACCGATGACGAAGAAGCCAACGATGATCCACAGCGGATTAACTTTTTTGCGCAGCAGCCACATACAAGCAAAGGTCAGCAGCAGTGGTACCAGGCCCGGCATTAACTGGTCAAGAATAGTCTGGACAGTGGTAACGTGTTCTTTGCCCGTCTGGTCAGTAATGCGAGAGACAACCAGCGGGATGTTGACATGTGTCCACTTGTTAACCAATGCCCCCATGACAAACAGGCCGAGAATAGACGCCCCTTCCGTCAGTTTTTGCAGGAAGCCGCCACCCATATCTTTAACGATATCGATACCTTTGGAGTAACCATACGCTACGCCGTAGTAACGGGTTGCCAGACGCACCAGGTTAAACAAGATGAAGAACAGCAGCGGACCTAACAGGCTGCCGCTCATTGCGATACCGGCACCCAGTGCTGCAAATACCGGACGTACGGTTCCCCAGAAGATCGGGTCGCCTACACCAGCCAGCGGCCCCATCAAACCGACTTTGATACCGTTGATAGCACCGTCATCGATCTCTGCGCCATTAGCACGCTGTTCTTCCAGCGCCAGGGTTACGCCGAGAATCGGCGCAGCCACGAACGGCTGGGTGTTAAAGAACTCCAGGTGACGGCGAATAGCTTGTTTACGAGCTTCGTTGTTCTCAGGGTAGAGGCGACGAATTGCCGGTACCATAGAGAAGCAGAAACCCAGTGCCTGCATACGTTCGAAGTTCCATGAACCCTGGAAGAGGTTAGAACGCAGGAAGACGCCACGAATATCACTTTGAGTGAGTTTTTTCTCGGTGGTAGTTTGAGTTGTATCAACCATTTCGCTCACCTGTTAGTCCAGTTCGTTATCGAGATCGTTGTTACCAGCGGCCTGAGCAGGCGCACCGGCTACGCGGTTGTATTTCGGGCTAAGTTGGATGTAGAGCACTGCCATAACAGTACCAATCACACCCAGAGCAACCAGGTTAAAGTTGGTGAATGCTGCGGTTACGAAGCCGAGGTAGAAGAACGGCATCAGGTAGCCAGCACGCATCATGTTGATAACCATCGCATAACCAACCACCACGATCATGCCACCGGCGATATTCAGACCATTGGTCACCACTTCCGGAATCGCATTCAGCATGTTCTGGACTTCGCTGGTACCAACAGACAGCGCAACGATGACGGCCGGAATAGCCACACGCATTGCTTGCAGGAACAGAGAAGAAACGTGGATCCAGGAAATCGCTGTCAGGTTGCCGTTATCAGCAGCCTTATCCGCAGCGTGCTGGAAAGCAACGGTAATAGTACGAACGATGATGGTCAGTACCTGACCTGCAGCAGCCAGAGGGATTGCCAGTGCGATACCCGCACCAATGCTCTGATGACCTGCGATAACCAGAATGGTAGAAATGATAGAAGCCAGAGCGGCGTCAGGCGCAACGGCAGCACCGATGTTCATCCAGCCCAGCGCGATCATTTCCAGCGTACCACCGATAATAATACCGGTTTTCATATCGCCAAGAACGATACCCACCAGGGTACACGCGATTAGCGGACGGTGAAACTGAAATTCATCGAGGATTGATCCCATACCTGCGATACAGGCTACGATAAATACCAGCACAATTTGAAGAGTGGTAATCTCCATTGTACTTCTCCTGTTTACGTAAGACTTAAGTGTGAAAACTGAGTGATAATCAACACAATACGTTACTTATCGATTTTGCTGATCAGATCCATCATTTTCAGTTTCGGATCGGTGGAAACCTTACGGACTTCCAGCTCAATACCGCGCGCATTCAGTTTCTTGAACGCCTCGATATCTTTTTCATCAACCGAAACCGCGTTATTCACCTGGGTTTTACCCTGACGGAATGCCATACCACCGACGTTAACAGAGGTGATTTTCACGCCGCCTTCAACGAGACGCTCAACATCTGTTGGGTTGGTAAATAACAGCATTACGCGTTCGCCAGCATATTTCGGGTTGTTGTAGACGCGAATCATTTTGGCAACATCAACTACGTGTGCTGTTACGCCCGGAGGTGCAACCTGGGTGAGCAGTGTCTTACGAACGGTATCCGCAGCCACTTCATCACTAACAACAATAATACGGGAGACATTGGTTTCTTTGGTCCAACGGGTGGCGACCTGACCGTGAATCAGACGGTCGTCGATACGCGCAAGGCCAATAACCATGTAGTCGTTTGGTCCCATTGGTTTTGCCGGAGTTGGAGCCGCTTTTGGTGCTGCGGCAACGGGTGCTGGCGCGGCTTTTTCAACCGGTTTGGCTTTCAGTGCTTTCACGCCTTCACGGCCTGTTTCTACTGCCAGAGCCACCAGTTCATCAAAGCTTGGGTCATCATCACGGGCCATTAACGTTTCCACGAGCATTGGAATGTTAACGCCTGCAATGACTTCATAATGCTCTTTGTCGACGACAATGCGGCTGGCAGCATTGAACGGGCTGCCTCCCCATGTATCAACGAGAAACAGCACGCCTTTAGTGGTGTCGAGTTTTGCCAACTGAGCGTTGTACTTTTCAATCAGCGTTTCGGCATTTTCACCTGGAACGAAATCGATCCAGCCGACGTTTTCCTGCTCGCCTAACAGCATTTCTGCCGTTTTAAGCAACTGCTCTGCAGCCCAACCATGTGTGCCTATAACAATAGCAATGGTCACTTGCTACCTCCTTTATTATCGTTAACACCTCAACGTGCCAGATGTATTTTTGAATCGTCGTCCACAATCGAATCGATTCAGATAAGGGCTACAACCAAAAACCCCTGCGTTTCGCGATTTATTTTAGATATCGAAAAAATTATTTTATGTGATGAAGATCCGTAATTTAACTTTCGATTAGCAGAAATTTCGAAAGGTAAAATATCCTTGTCACATTCGTTTGCAAAGGAAGGTAAATCTTTGCCAAATCAGATGTGTCTCTGATATGTTTAACTCCCGTTTAACAACCATGGAGTATGGGGCAGTAGCCCGCAGTATGGATCGTCACCGACGTCATTTCAGCATCAGGCCTTTTAACGCCTGCTTTTCTGGCACTTTATGCCGCACCTTTCGTTTGCCTTTTGTCGTTACGCCTGCATTATTTCTGGCGCCGAATAGCTATTCCTTAAGCAGGAGCTTGTCATGGAATTCTTAATGGACCCCTCAATTTGGGCGGGGCTACTCACGCTTGTTGTTCTCGAAATTGTGCTGGGTATCGATAACCTGGTCTTCATCGCCATTCTTGCTGACAAACTGCCGCCAAAACAACGCGATAAAGCGCGTTTGCTGGGATTATCACTGGCGCTGATTATGCGTCTGGGGCTGCTGTCGCTGATTTCATGGATGGTCACGCTGACCAAACCGCTCTTTACCGTCATGGATTTCTCCTTCTCCGGACGCGACCTGATTATGTTGTTCGGGGGGATATTCTTGCTGTTCAAAGCAACAACCGAACTGCATGAACGGCTGGAAAACCGCGATCATGATTCCGGCCACGGTAAAGGCTACGCCAGTTTCTGGGTGGTCGTCACACAGATCGTCATCCTTGACGCCGTCTTCTCGTTGGATGCGGTGATTACTGCTGTAGGGATGGTTAACCATCTACCGGTGATGATGGCTGCGGTGGTGATTGCGATGGCGGTCATGTTGCTGGCATCGAAACCGCTGACGCGATTTGTTAATCAGCATCCAACGGTAGTGGTGCTCTGTCTGAGCTTCCTGTTAATGATTGGTCTGAGTCTGGTGGCAGAAGGTTTCGGTTTCCACATTCCGAAAGGTTACCTGTATGCCGCGATTGGCTTCTCGATCATCATCGAAGTGTTTAACCAGATTGCGCGTCGCAACTTTATTCGTCACCAGTCGACTTTGCCGCTGCGTGCGCGTACTGCCGATGCCATCCTGCGTTTGATGGGCGGGAAACGTCAGGCCAATGTTCAGCACGATGCCGATAACCCGATACCGATGCCGATCCCGGAAGGTGCGTTTGCCGAAGAAGAACGTTACATGATTAACGGTGTATTGACGCTGGCGTCGCGTTCTCTGCGCGGGATCATGACGCCGCGCGGTGAAATAAGCTGGGTTGACGCTAATCTCGGGGTGGATGAAATCCGTGAGCAGCTGCTCTCCTCACCGCACAGTCTGTTCCCGGTATGTCGCGGTGAACTGGATGAAATCATCGGTATCGTACGTGCTAAAGAACTGCTGGTGGCGCTCGAAGAAGGTGTTGATGTGGCGGCGATTGCTTCGGCGTCTCCGGCGATTATCGTCCCTGAAACCCTTGACCCGATCAACCTACTGGGCGTGCTGCGTCGTGCTCGCGGGAGCTTCGTTATCGTGACCAACGAGTTTGGTGTGGTACAAGGCCTGGTCACGCCGCTGGATGTGCTGGAAGCCATTGCGGGTGAATTCCCGGACGCTGACGAAACGCCGGAAATCATTACCGATGGTGACGGCTGGCTGGTAAAAGGCGGTACAGATTTGCATGCCTTGCAGCAGGCGCTTGATGTTGAGCACCTTGCCGATGACGATGATATCGCGACGGTCGCGGGCCTCGTGATCTCGGCAAATGGTCACATTCCCCGTGTGGGCGATGTGATTGATGTAGGGCCACTGCATATCACCATCATTGAAGCCAATGATTATCGTGTTGATCTGGTTCGCATTGTTAAAGAGCAACCGGCGCACGATGAAGATGAGTAAGCGTTAACGTAACGGCATAACGGGCGTGATATGTCCATTATGCCGGGCGGGCGGCGGTTGGCTGCCCGCCAGCCATTTGGGAAAATCACGTAGCGGCATCGGCTGTGCGTACAAATACCCTTGCAAAATATGCACGCCATGACGGCGCAAATACTTCGCCTGTTCTTGTGTTTCCACACCCTCCGCCACCAGTTCAATATTCAGTCTTTGCCCCAGTGCGATGATGATATCGGTCACCGTCGAGTTAACCGCGTCAGAACCTATAGCTGCGGTAAATGACTTATCAATTTTCAGCACGTCAGGACGTAATGTTTCAAGCCAGGAAAATGAACTGTTGCCGGTGCCGAAGTCATCAATCGCCAGTTTGACGTTTTTACGATGCAGCTCGCGGGCAATCCGATAATCAACATCCAGTAAGGCATCGCGTTCGGTGATTTCGAGGATCAGTTGCTGAATCGGGTGAGCGCTAAACCAGTACTGATTGAGATCTTTTATCAGCACACCACGGCGAAAATGGCTGGGTGCGACGTTAATGCCAACATGAAACTGACTACTCATTGGGAAAACATGCCGCTGACGGATGGTTTCTGCCATCACATAGCGGGTCAGTGGCACAATTAAATGATGTTCTTCCGCGATAGGAATAAACACATCCGGTGAAATCCAGCCCTGACGTGGATTGTTCCAGCGCAGCAAAATCTCTACACCAATACATTGCTGGCTGCGCGCATTAAGCAAAGGCTGGCAGAACAATTCGAACTCATGTTGCGCCAGGCCCAGATTGATTTCACGGGAAAAACTCATCCGGTAAGCGGTCGCCAGCCAGGCGATATAGCCCACAAGTAAACTTAGCAGCACCGCCAGCGGTAATTGTGTTGGAAGATAGTGCCATGCCAGCGCCGTAGCCCCCGGACCATTAACGTTAATGGTAAAAGGAAAGCGTTGCGAAGAAACATGATAGTTTTCATTGTCTTCAGGTTGCGGAAGGGAATCTACCAGCCCATTACCATAGAGCAAATGCCGATCGTCCACCGTCAGGCTGGCGCTACTGATTTGCGGCAGTTGTGGCTCAAGCAGCATTGCCGCCAGTAAGTCGATGTTGATCATCTCCATGACCCCAGCATTGCTACTGCCCGCTGCAGGCGTCCATTGAATCAAAACCGGACTGCCTTTAATCAGGGCATGGTCGGTCGTCAGTCGTAAAAGTGGTTGCGGTGCAGGAAGTTCAGCCAGAATGTCCACGACGGGCACATTGCGATAACCAAAAATGCTGGAGCAATAAAGTGTGCCGTCTTGCACCAGGCCAATGGATCGCACAGTTTGGAGTTTTGCCGCCTGTTTACGTAATGGCAAATGGGCGACAGAGCAGGGCAGACCAATTAGCGGAAGTAAGACTTCGCTACCTGCCTGTAGGGGAAGCAGTACTTTATCTAATTCCTCTACAGCGTGATTGGCGAATTGTACTACCCGTTGTTGATTTAAGTTACGCTGTGAAATAAATCGCACGCTCAGGGTCGAAGCGAGCGTAACGAGTGCGCAAATCGTACAAACAATCATTCGATTACGGCGATAGGTTTTAATGATCCGTTGTGCTTTTTGCATGCGGGCCACCCTGTAAGCGTATGGCGACAAACGCCTGACGCAACAGTGGAAGTGTAGTGGGGAAAATTACAGCAGACGAGAAAGCAGGGATAAATTCGCCCATCCGTTGCAGATGGGCGAGGATAAAGTATTAGTCACACTGGACTTTAATTGCCAGACCACCACGAGACGTTTCGCGGTACTTGGCGTTCATGTCTTTACCGGTTTCGTACATCGTTTCGATGACTTTATCCAGCGAGACGCGCGGCGCACTGGTGCGACGCAGGGCCATCCGCGCGGCGTTAATCGCCTTGACTGACGCAATGGCGTTACGTTCAATGCACGGCACCTGAACTTGCCCTGCAACAGGGTCACAGGTCAGACCGAGGTTGTGCTCCATGCCAATTTCCGCTGCCACACAAACCTGTTCCGGGCTACCGCCCAACAGCTCGGCAAGGCCCGCAGCAGCCATTGAACAGGCAACACCCACTTCGCCCTGGCAACCGACTTCCGCACCGGAAATAGAGGCGTTCATTTTATACAGTGCACCAATCGCGCCCGCAGCCATAAAGTAACGGGTATAGATGTCCGGGCTAACCGATTCAATAAAGTGGTCATAATAAGCCAGCACTGCCGGAACAATGCCACAAGCACCGTTGGTTGGCGCAGTTACCACACGACCACCGGCGGCGTTTTCTTCGTTAACTGCCAGCGCAAACATGTTTACCCAGTCAATGACATTCATCGGATCGTTAGACAGTTTATCGCTGGAAACCAGCATCCGGCGCAGGGCCGACGCACGACGCGGCACGCGCAGCGGGCCTGGCAGTACGCCTTCGGTGTTCATCCCGCGATCGATACATGCCTGCATGGTTTGCCAGACATGCGCGAAATACTCGTCGATCTCTTTCTTGCTGTGCAGCGCCAGTTCGTTCTGCATAGCGAGACCAGACAGCGAATAGCCGGTTTCATTACAGTACGCGAGCAGTTCGGTGGCAGATTTGAACGGATACGGCACGCTCACTTCGTTGGCGGCATCCTGACCAAAGTGTTCTTCATCGACGATAAAACCGCCGCCGATGGAATAATAAGTTTTGCTGTAGACGACTTCATCGCCGTTATAGGCGTGGATTTGCATACCGTTTTCATGCAGCGGCAGGTTGCCGTTATGAAAACGCATCCCGTTGTCGCGCGGGAAATCCACTTCATGCCGTCCCTGTGCCAGCAGCAGACGTTCGCGCTCTTCTACGTCGCGAATAAAACCGGGAATACTGTCGATATCCACGGTGGCAGGTTCGTTACCTGCAAGACCCATAATAATGGCGATATCGGTGTGGTGGCCTTTACCCGTCAGCGACAGTGAACCATAAACGTCCACGGCAACGCGAGTAACGCTATCCAGTAAGCCTTTTTCGACCAGATCATCGACGAACTGTTTACCCGCCTTCATAGGCCCTACGGTATGGGAAGATGAGGGACCAATCCCCACCTTAAACATGTCGAATAGACTAATCACGATAATACTCCTGACAAGGTGACTGGACTTCCAGTAACGAACGAATAACAGCGCATAGTGTAAGAGGGAACGCGGCGACTGGCTTAACTATTCACATGAATTAAACTAATCAAAAACCGCGATTTAACTAATATTGCGATGATTGTCTCAAGTAGTGTTTTGTAGATGTAAAGATAAGTATAGTCAGGGTTTCACACCAATTTGCAGCGCCAGCTCACGAATTATGCCTGCGGTCATTCCCCATACAAAATACTGTTCATACCAGGACAGCCATACCCGATGTGAATCGCCACGGCGGTAGATATCTAACGGGTGATAACGGCCTAAATGCAGCGCCTGGGCGAGGGGCATTTCAAACACAGCGGAGACTTCATCTTCACTGGCGCGATACGGTAGATCGGGCGGGATAATGCCGACCACCGGGGTTACCTGGTAGCCAGTTACGCTATCGACGGGCGGCAGCACGCCGATAACTTCAACGGCGGAAGGCGGTATAGCGACCTCTTCTTCAGCTTCGCGCAGCGCGGCGGCGATAACTGATGTGTCCGTGTCATCGACTGCACCTCCAGGGAATGCCACTTGTCCGGCGTGTTTACGCAGATGAATCGAACGCTGAGTCAGCAACAACCCCGGTTGCGGTCGGCGGACGATGGGGATTAACACGGCAGCCTGACGATGATTTAGGTTTTCCCGGTTAATTTGCGGGCGCAAAAGTTGAAAACGCGATAAAAAATCATCAAGCGTCAGGCTACGGTATTCCACGTCTTACTTCTCCAGTTGGCGTAATATCTTATTAACTTTATCAAAAGTTTCCTGATATTCCGCTTCTTCCTGGCTATCGGCGACAATTCCACCGCCCGCAGAGCAGTATATTTGTCCGTTAATGGCAGTCAGCGTGCGGATAGTAATGCTGGTATCCATGTTGCCGCAAAAGCTCAAATAGCCAATGCTGCCGCACCAGGCATTGCGTCGCTGCGGTTCCAGTTCGTCGATAATTTCCATAGCCCGTACTTTCGGTGCTCCAGTTATTGAGCCACCAGGAAAAGCTGCGCGCAGCAGATCGCTGGTGTGTAACTGTTCTGGTAGTTGCGCCGTTATGGTGCTGACCAGATGATGCACGGCAGGGAAGGGTTCCACCACGAACAGCTCTGGTACTTTTACCGAACCTGCTACGGCAACACGACCGATATCATTACGCATTAAATCGACAATCATCAGATTTTCGGCACGATCTTTCGCTGAGTTCGCCAGTTTTTCTGCTTGTTTGCTATCTTCCTGAGGATCGGGCAGGCGTGGTAGCGTGCCTTTAATCGGGCGGGTCTGGATTTCACTATTATCACAAAGAATAAACCGCTCTGGCGAAAGGCTTAAAATCGCGCCCTGTTCAAGACGTAAAAAAGCGCTAAATGGCGCGCGGTTGGCCTGATTAAGCTGAAGGAATGCCTGCCATTCATCGCCAGAATAGGTCGCATGGAAACGCTGGGCGAGATTCACCTGATAGCAATCACCGCTGTGCAGATATTCCTGTACCTGGCGAAATTTTTCGCCGTACAGCTCGCGGGTCATATTGGATTGCCAGTCGGAAGTGAGCGTGAAATCTTCCTGCGGCGAGAATTGCTGGCTTTCCAGCCAGGCCCGACGGGCATTGACATCATTATGACTCAGCAAAGAAACTGTTTGACGCTGGTGGTCGACAATGAGCGCCCAGTCGTAGATACCCACAGCCATATCCGGCAGAACGATATCTTGCTGCGCAATTTCTGGCAGTGACTCAAAACGGCGGCCCAGATCGTAGCCAAACAACCCCAGCGCGCCGCCCTGAAATGGCAAATCTTCGTTATGCGCTGGGCGAATGTCTGCGCGATCCAGCACCTGCTGGAGCACCTGTAGCGGGTCATCAGTGGTCGTTGTGCGTTTTTCGCTTTCACTAACAACGGTTTCTTTAGCGAAAGTAGTCAAAGTACAAATCGGCTCGGCGACCACAATATCAAAGCGGCTATATGGATGATCGGCATAGCCGGAGTGTAAAAGCATCGCCCACGGCAGGTGGCTTAAGCGGGAGAAATAAAATTCAGCGGCGTCCTGACGCCAGGGTAAAGTAATCACAGCGGGAGATAACGTCTTCATCAGTCCTGACTCTACTGGCTAAGTGCCGGGTAGCATGAAATAATTAGCGCCAACAATTTAGCAGGAGTTAACAATGTTTGCAGGTTTACCTTCACTCACCCATGAACAGCAGCAAAAAGCCGTCGAGCGGATCCAGGAACTGATGGCACAAGGGATGAGCAGCGGCCAGGCAATCGCGTTGGTGGCCGAAGAGCTGCGTGCCAACCACTCTGGCGAACGAATTGTGGCGCGTTTTGAGGATGAAGACGAGTAAGACTCTAATCCGTATTGATTTCGTTATAGAAGCCGATGATTATTTGATTGTGAGAAAAAGGACGCTTTTTATATGTGGTTAAAAGCGTCCTGCCCCATTTATGCTGATGTAAATTTAACTCAGACCAGTGCTTTTAGTTCTTCCTGCATATATGTTGAAAAGTATTCAGGATTTTTAATCACAGAGCGTTCACCAGACTCCATTTTTTTTGCCCATCCAACCATTTTTTCCGTGAACCCAGGGTTCCAGCCTTCCTGGTCAGCTCGCGCCGTAATATCAGCGGCACTCGCGGGTACTCCCAGTTCTTTCAAATATTTAAAGATTCCCTTCGCCGTGCTTTCATTCATCGAACTTGGTGTTGGCGCTGATACATCCATGGCACCAATGAAATCCAGGGCTTTATCTATTACAGCAGGCATATTCTTATCCTTAAAATTAACCATGTTATCGATAAGGCTATATATGACCTTAATTTGCATCTAATATCAAAGGGATTATAACGATATGGCACGAGTTAACCTGTTGACATTCAGGTGTTTTAAAGGTAGCAGCTCATGGTGTGTTATCCAGTAAGAGGGAGAAAATTAACGGTCAGTTCTCACGCTATAACCAGATGTTCAGCTAAGAAAGAAAACCAGAGATGCTAATCGAAGGGCGAACACAACGGCATTGTTATGTTTATTTATATAGTTAGTTTTATAGCTAAAATTGAAATTATAAAAATAAATAATGAATTAGCAGGAGCATCAACAGTAATATCTTAATCTCTGGTCGATTTATGTAAAACCGACCAGTATTATCGATAAATTATCGTCTGACTTATTTTGCTTCGATAAAGCTTACACCGCAGCCACAATCTTAATTTCAACTTTATACTTCGGGTTCATCAAACCCGCTTGTACCGTGCAGCGCACCGGCGCATGACCCGCGACAACCCAGGCATCCCACGCTTTATTCATCGCCGCGAAGTCGTTTTTATCAGCCAGGAAAATGGTGGCATCCAGAATGCTCGATTTATTGCTGCCCTGTTTTTCCAGCACGGCGTCAATCTGCGCCAGCGTGTTGGCGGTTTGCTCAAAGGCATTGGCGTCGAGGTTTTCCGGTACACCAGTGTAGTAGAGCGTGTTGTTGTGGATTACTACATCAGACCAGCGGGCTTCAGCATCGATACGAACGATAGTCATCATTTTGTCCTCATTATCCTTCCATTTTCGTGCTGCAAAGACTGCCACAATGTGAGGTCGCCGTCACCACTTCAACTGGCGAAAGCGCCCTCATCCTGACATAATCCCTGTTCAAATCAACAGGGGGTAGTGTGACGGACGATTTTGCACCAGACGGTCAGCTGGCGAAAGCGATACCAGGCTTTAAGCCGCGAGAACCACAGCGTCAGATGGCGGTAGCCGTCGCCGGGGCGATAGATAAAAGCCAGCCGCTGGTGGTGGAGGCCGGAACCGGTACGGGCAAAACCTACGCTTACCTGGCCCCTGCGCTGCGGGCGAAAAAGAAAGTCATTATCTCGACCGGTTCAAAAGCGTTGCAGGATCAGCTCTACAGCCGCGATTTGCCAACGGTTTCAAAGGCGTTGAAATATACGGGCAACGTGGCGTTGCTGAAAGGGCGCTCTAACTACCTCTGCCTCGAACGTCTCGAACAGCAGGCGCTGGCGGGTGGCGATCTACCGGTACAAATTTTAAGCGATGTGATCCTGCTGCGCTCCTGGTCTAATCAAACAGTCGATGGTGATATCAGCACCTGCGTCAGCGTGGCGGAAGATTCACAGGCGTGGCCGCTGGTCACCAGCACCAACGACAACTGCCTTGGCAGCGACTGCCCGATGTATAAAGATTGCTTTGTGGTCAAAGCACGCAAAAAAGCGATGGACGCCGATGTGGTGGTGGTAAACCATCATCTCTTTCTGGCGGATATGGTGGTGAAAGAGAGTGGATTTGGCGAACTGATCCCGGAAGCTGACGTGATGATCTTCGACGAAGCCCACCAACTGCCTGACATTGCCAGCCAGTATTTTGGTCAGTCACTCTCCAGTCGACAACTGCTCGACCTGGCAAAAGACATCACCATCGCCTACCGCACCGAATTAAAAGACACCCAGCAGTTACAAAAGTGCGCCGACCGCCTTGCCCAGAGCGCGCAGGATTTTCGCCTGCAATTAGGTGAGCCAGGTTATCGTGGCAACCTGCGCGAACTGTTAGCTAATCCGCAAATTCAGCGAGCATTTTTACTGCTCGATGACACCCTGGAACTTTGTTATGACGTGGCGAAACTGTCGCTGGGGCGTTCCGTCTTGCTGGATGCGGCATTTGAGCGCGCCACGTTGTATCGTACGCGGCTGAAACGGCTAAAAGAGATCAATCAGCCGGGCTACAGCTACTGGTACGAATGCACTTCGCGCCATTTTACTCTGGCACTCACGCCGCTTAGCGTGGCGGATAAATTCAAAGAATTAATGGCGCAAAAACCAGGTAGCTGGATCTTTACCTCAGCAACGCTGTCGGTGAATGACGATCTGCATCATTTTACCTCGCGGCTTGGCATTGAACAGGCAGAGTCGTTGCTGTTACCCAGCCCGTTTGATTACAGCCGCCAGGCGTTACTCTGTGTGCCGCGCAACCTGCCGCAAACCAATCAACCGGGCTCCGCACGGCAACTGGCGGCAATGTTGCGACCGATCATCGAAGCTAACAACGGTCGTTGTTTTATGCTTTGTACCTCGCACGCCATGATGCGCGATCTGGCCGAGCAGTTCCGCGCTACCATGACGCTTCCCGTGTTGTTGCAGGGGGAAACCAGCAAAGGCCAACTGCTACAGCAGTTTGTCAGCGCCGGTAACGCGCTGCTTGTGGCGACCAGCAGTTTCTGGGAGGGGGTGGACGTGCGTGGCGATACATTGTCACTGGTGATTATCGACAAGTTGCCGTTTACCTCCCCGGATGACCCGTTGTTAAAAGCGCGCATGGAAGATTGCCGTTTGCGCGGTGGTGACCCGTTCGATGAAGTACAACTGCCGGATGCGGTCATTACTCTCAAGCAGGGAGTAGGGCGACTGATTCGCGACGCCGACGATCGAGGGGTTTTGGTGATTTGCGACAATCGGCTGGTGATGCGCCCTTACGGCGCGACGTTTCTCGCCAGTCTGCCGCCAGCGCCGCGCACCCGTGACATTGCCCGTGCGGTTCGTTTCCTTGCGATACCATCCTCCAGGTAATTTGTGATGGAGTATGGTATGATGCGCGCCTTTTTATTGATCTAAGCACGAAGACCCATGCGAATTCTGGCTATCGATACCGCGACAGAGGCCTGCTCTGTCGCCCTGTGGAACGACGGCACTGTCAACGCTCATTTTGAGCTTTGCCCTCGTGAACATACTCAACGAATCTTACCGATGGTGCAGGATATCCTGACCACCAGCGGAACTTCCCTGACGGACATAAATGCTCTGGCTTACGGGCGCGGCCCCGGTAGCTTTACCGGCGTGCGCATTGGTATTGGCATTGCGCAAGGGCTGGCGCTTGGCGCGGAATTACCGATGATTGGCGTCTCCACGCTAATGACGATGGCGCAAGGGGCGTGGCGCAAAAACGGCGCAACCCGCGTGCTGGCAGCCATTGACGCGCGAATGGGCGAAGTTTACTGGGCCGAATATCAGCGTGATGAAAATGGTATCTGGCACGGTGAAGAAACCGAAGCCGTACTCAAACCTGAACTCGTTCATGAACGGATGCAACAGCTTTCCGGCGAATGGGTGACGGTAGGGACGGGCTGGCAAGCCTGGCCGGATCTCGGTAAAGAGAGCGGTTTGGCCCTGCGCGATGGCGAAGTGTTACTGCCCGCTGCAGAAGATATGCTGCCGATTGCTTGTCAGATGTTTGCCGAGGGTAAAACGGTGGCGGTGGAACATGCCGAACCGGTTTATTTACGTAACAACGTCGCATGGAAGAAACTTCCGGGCAAAGAATGAATCTTAAGAGTATGCCCTGAGAAAAAAAGGAGTCGCATCATGGCGGTTCAAAAGAATGTTATCAAAGGCATACTGGCAGGTACGTTTGCGCTAATGCTCAGCGGTTGTGTCACTGTGCCGGACGCCATTAAAGGCAACAGTCCCACGCCGCAACAAGATTTAGTTCGGGTAATGAGTGCGCCGCAGCTGTACGTTGGTCAGGAGGCACGCTTTGGCGGCAAAGTGGTTGCGGTACAAAACCAGCAAGGGAAAACCCGCCTGGAAATTGCCACCGTACCGCTGGACAGTGGAGCCAGACCGACGCTGGGAGAACCTTCTCGCGGTCGCATTTATGCCGATGTGAACGGTTTTCTGGATCCGCTAGATTTTCGTGGACAATTGGTCACGGTAGTTGGACCAATCACCGGTGCGGTTGACGGCAAAATCGGCAACACGCCCTATAAATTTATGGTGATGCAGGTAACGGGTTACAAACGTTGGCATTTAACCCAGCAGGTGATTATGCCGCCTCAGCCGATTGATCCATGGTTTTATGGCGGTCGTGGCTGGCCCTATGGCTACGGTGGATGGGGCTGGTATAATCCCGGCCCCGCGAGAGTACAAACTGTTGTAACTGAATAATTGCTTGTTTTTAAAGAAAAAGAAACAGCGGCTGGTCCGCTGTTTCTGCATTCTTACGGTAAAGATAAAAATAAATAGTGACGCGCTTCGCAACCTTTTCGTTGGGTAATTATCAAGCTGGTATGATGAGTTAATATTATGTTAACAGCATGTATATCATTTGGGGTTGCGATGACGACGAACACGCATTTTAGAGGTGAAGAATTGAAGAAGGTTTGGCTTAACCGTTATCCCGCGGACGTTCCGACGGAGATCAACCCTGACCGTTATCAATCTCTGGTAGATATGTTTGAGCAGTCGGTCGCGCGCTACGCCGATCAACCCGCGTTTGTGAATATGGGGGAGGTGATGACCTTCCGCAAACTGGAAGAACGCAGTCGCGCGTTTGCCGCTTATTTGCAACAAGGGTTGGGACTGAAGAAAGGCGATCGCGTTGCGTTGATGATGCCTAATTTATTGCAATATCCGGTGGCGCTGTTTGGCATTTTGCGTGCCGGGATGATCGTTGTAAACGTTAACCCGTTGTATACCCCGCGTGAGCTGGAGCATCAGCTTAACGATAGCGGCGCATCAGCGATTGTTATCGTGTCTAATTTTGCCCACACTCTGGAAAAAGTGGTTGATAAAACCGCCGTTCAGCACGTTATTCTGACCCGTATGGGCGATCAGCTATCCACGGCAAAAGGCACGGTAGTCAACTTCGTTGTTAAATACATCAAGCGTCTGGTGCCGAAATACCATCTGCCAGATGCCATCTCATTTCGCAGCGCACTGCATAACGGCTACCGGATGCAGTACGTCAAACCCGAACTGGTGCCAGAAGATTTAGCTTTCCTGCAATATACCGGCGGTACCACTGGTGTGGCGAAGGGCGCGATGCTGACTCACCGCAATATGCTGGCGAATCTGGAACAAGTTAACGCGACTTATGGGCCGCTGTTGCATCCGGGCAAAGAGCTGGTGGTGACGGCACTGCCGCTGTATCACATTTTTGCTCTGACCATTAACTGCCTGCTGTTTATTGAACTGGGTGGGCAGAACCTGCTTATCACTAACCCGCGCGATATTCCGGGGTTGGTAAAAGAGTTAGCGAAATATCCGTTTACCGCGATAACCGGCGTTAACACCTTGTTCAATGCGTTGCTGAACAATAAAGAGTTCCAGCAGCTGGATTTCTCCAGTCTGCATCTTTCTGCAGGCGGTGGTATGCCTGTTCAACAAGTGGTGGCTGAACGTTGGGTGAAACTGACCGGACAGTATCTGCTGGAAGGTTATGGCCTGACCGAGTGTGCGCCGCTGGTCAGCGTTAACCCGTATGATATTGATTATCATAGTGGTAGCATCGGTTTGCCGGTGCCGTCGACGGAAGCCAAACTGGTGGATGATGATGATAATGAAGTACCACCGGGTCAACCGGGTGAGCTTTGTGTCAAAGGACCGCAGGTGATGCTGGGTTACTGGCAGCGTCCGGATGCTACCGATGAAATCATCAAAAATGGCTGGTTACACACCGGCGATATCGCGGTGATGGATGAAGAAGGATTCCTGCGCATTGTCGATCGTAAAAAAGACATGATTCTGGTTTCCGGTTTTAATGTCTATCCCAACGAAATTGAAGATGTCGTCATGCAGCATCCTGGCGTACAGGAAGTCGCAGCTGTTGGCGTACCTTCCGGCTCCAGTGGTGAAGCGGTGAAAATCTTCGTAGTGAAAAAAGATCCATCGCTTACCGAAGAGTCACTGGTGACCTTTTGCCGCCGTCAGCTCACGGGCTACAAAGTACCGAAGCTGGTGGAGTTTCGTGATGAGTTACCGAAATCTAACGTCGGAAAAATTTTGCGACGAGAATTACGTGACGAAGCGCGCGGCAAAGTGGACAATAAAGCCTGAGCGTTAAGTCAGTCGTCAGACGCCGGTTAATCCGGCGTTTTTTTTGACGCCCACTAAAGAGAATACAATTTGAATTACCAAATGATTACCACGGACGATGCGCTGGCTTCTTTGTGTGAAGCCGTCCGTGCCTTTCCGGCGATAGCCCTGGATACTGAATTTGTTCGTACGCGCACCTATTACCCGCAACTGGGTCTAATTCAACTTTTTGATGGTGAGCATCTGGCGCTAATTGATCCTCTCGGGATCTCCGACTGGTCACCGCTGAAAGCGATACTGCGCGATCAGTCCATCACAAAATTTCTCCATGCGGGCAGTGAAGATCTGGAAGTGTTCCTCAATGTCTTTGGCGAATTACCACAACCCCTGATTGACACGCAAATCCTTGCTGCCTTCTGCGGACGCCCGATGTCATGGGGTTTTGCTTCCATGGTGGAAGAGTATTCCGGCGTTACGCTGGACAAGAGTGAATCGCGCACCGACTGGCTGGCCAGACCGCTGACTGAACGTCAGTGTGAATACGCAGCGGCGGATGTCTGGTATCTGTTACCGATCACCGCAAAGCTTATGGTAGAAACGGAGGCCTCCGGCTGGCTACCTGCGGCGCTGGATGAATGCCGCCTGATGCAAATGCGTCGTCAGGAAGTCGTTGCACCGGAAGATGCCTGGCGTGATATCACCAATGCCTGGCAGTTACGCACACGCCAGCTAGCCTGTTTGCAACTGTTAGCCGACTGGCGACTGCGCAAGGCGCGGGAGCGCGATTTGGCAGTGAACTTTGTTGTGCGTGAAGAGCATTTGTGGTCGGTAGCACGTTATATGCCGGGAAGTCTTGGCGAACTGGATAGCCTGGGCTTATCCGGTAGCGAAATCCGCTTTCACGGTAAAACGCTGCTGGCGCTGGTGGAAAAAGCGCAGACATTGCCGGAAGAGGCCTTACCGCAGCCGATGCTTAACCTGATGGACATGCCGGGTTATCGTAAAGCGTTTAAAGCGATTAAGTCGCTGATTACTGACGTGAGCGAAACACACAAGATCAGCGCCGAATTGCTGGCATCGCGTCGGCAAATCAACCAGCTGCTGAACTGGCACTGGAAACTGAAACCGCAGAACAATTTGCCGGAGCTGATTTCCGGCTGGCGTGGTGAGCTGATGGCGGAAGCATTACACAATTTATTGCAGGAATATCCACAGTAAAATCTTCCGAAGCCGGACTGGGCGCGCTCAGCGCCACATCCGGCTTCGGCAAACTACAAATCCAACACCAGGCGTTTACCCTTCGCGCGTGAACAACAGATCAACATACTTTGCTGGCTGGCACGCTCTTCATCGCTAAAATACTGATCCCGATGGTCAGCTTCACCTTCCAGTATTGCCGTTTCGCAGGTTCCGCATACCCCTTCACGACATAAACATTCCACTTTCGCTGCTTTACTATTTTCAATAACCTGCAAAATAGTCATCTCTTCCGGCACCACAAACTCTTTTCCGGAACGGGCAAGCACCAGCGTAAATGCATCGCCGGTTTTGTCTTCGATAGCAAATTGCTCAAAGTGCAGCGTATCGGTGGCGATGTCCAGACGCGCAGCTTCACTTCTTACCGCCTCATTTAGCGCCTCGGGGCCACAGGTATAAACATGTGTGCCAGGTTCGATATCCGCCAATAATCGCGCTAATTCCAGTCGTGTTCCGGTTGATGAATGATGCAAATGGACTTTCTCGGCCTGCGGATGCTGGACTAGCTCATCACGAAATGCGCAACTTTCTGGATTTCGCGAGCAGTAATGTAACTGCCAGTCGACGTCGCTGTATTGCAACTCTGCCATGTGCGACAGGAAAGGGGTGATACCAATACCGCCCGCGATAAATAGATGCTTTCTGGCCGAGGGAATTAGCGCAAACAGATTATTAGGCGTCGAAATGGTCAACCGATCGCCTGCTTTCACCTGCTGATGCAAAAAGCGCGAACCACCGCGCGAGTTTTCTTCCAGCCGAACGGCAATCTGATAACGAGACGTATCGAGTGGCGAACTCAGCAGTGAGTACGCATTGCTGTACTGGTTATCACCATCGCTCATCTGCACAATGATGTGACTTCCTCCAGTAAACGCAGGTAATGGTTTGCCATCGGTTGCCACCAGCGTGAAGCGTTTCACCTGTTCGGTAAGGGGGTCAACCTGACTCACCTGTACTTCAAACATTTGATAGTCTGACATTGCTGTACTCCATCAAAAATCAGCCCAGCGGCGGAAAATACCGCCGCCGATGTCATTAGTCCTTAAACACCTGCGCCAGCAGATTATGGAAATGGGCGATACCATGTTCGGAAATGCCACTACCGCTACTGTCGGCCATGATGCGCCCCTGACCACGGTAGCCACGCGATTTCAGCCCTTTCTGTACGCTTTCAACCAGACGTAAATCTTCCGGGCGGAACACATCGCGATACCACTCAATCAACGATTTTTGCTCGTCAGTTAACTCTTTATTGGTGAAGTAAATATCGTAGTTTTGCAGGGTGGTTTCAGAATCTACAGGGAATTCATAAATGACCGTCATCATCCCTTTGATCGGTGTGACGTTCAGCATGGTGCACGGCCACAGCCAGAAACCGTGGAATGCCGCATCCGTACCTTCTTCAAATTTAAAAGATTGTTCGGATGGTTTGGCAAAGCCGTATTGCAGCGTCCAGTTGCCGTGCATGGTGTGCCAGTAACGGTCAACCTGAACGGAGTCAGAAAAGCCTGGATGTGCCGGACCACAGTGATAGCACTCAAGATAGTTATCGACAATGTTCTTCCAGTTGGCAGGCGTGCGGGTGGTAAAGCGGGCCGCTAGTTTCAGATCGTGGACTTCCGGGCAGGCTTCCAGCACTTTTGCCCCCAGACCAGGTAACTGATCTTCCACGCTGGTGGCGTTAGGGTCCATGTTGATGAAGACGAATCCGGCATACTCTTCCAGACGCACCGGGACCAGTTGCGCTTTGTCGCTGTCGAAATTAGCGACGTTTTCGCAGTTACGCGCATGGGCCAGGTTGCCATCGAGTTTGAATGCCCAGGCGTGATACGGGCAGGTAATCACATTTTTCGCTTTCCCTTCGCCGCTCAATAACTGATGACCACGGTGCGGGCAAACGTTATAGAACGCGCGCAAAACCTTATCACGACCGCGTACCAGAACAATGCTTTCGCCAATGATCTCACGCGTCACGTAATCATTGGCATTCACCAGTTCGCTATTGTGAGCGACGCAAATCCAGCTTTTGGCGAAGACGTTCTCTTTTTCATGTTCAAAGGCGTTCTGATCGGTATAGAAACGGGCCGGAATAGTCCATGCTTCTTGCGGGTTGGCGCAAAAATTTTCAGGTAGTACTAAGTCAGGGCTCAGATTGCTCATAGGGATACCTTTATCGTTAGGATGATGGCGTTCAGTTGTCGCCTTTGAATACCGTTCCTGCCGGGATCAGCGGATTTTTTTCCGATGCTTCTACCGGTGTCTGCGGGAGATAATCTTCAACTTGATGAGCCGGGATATCGGCGTAATCCTGCTTCAGCCAGCGAATAAATCCACCGACTTTCACCAGTAAAATAACGAGGAAGGGCAGGGCTGTTAGTACCACAGTGGTTTTCATGGTTTCCAGCGATGCGCCAGTAAATAAGATAGACAGTGGGATCAGGGTGATCACCACGCACCAGAATAGGCGAAGACCACGGTCAGGGTCGTCACCTTCCTGAAGATTTCGCGTACTGGTCGCCGCCATAGTGTAGGCCACCGCATCCATATGCGAGGCAAGGAAAATAATCATCACGCCCAGGTATGCGGCGAGGAATAATTTACCGGCTGGCAATGACATCAGAACTTGTTGAACGGCAGTTTCACCGCCCAACGTTTCCAGCACTTGCGGGACGTTGATCACGCCATTGATAAACTGATGAATAGCATAGCTTTCCATTACGCCGAAGAAGAACCAGCAGCCGACGGTGCTTCCGAGGATCAAGCCCCAAATAACTTCTTTGATCTTACGACCACGCGATACGCGAGTGACAAACATTGCTACGCCGGGCGTGTAAGAGATCCACCAGAGCCAGTAGAAAACGGTCCAGTTGCGGGTAAATAAACCATCGCCAAGTGGATCGGTAAATAAACTCATTTGCAGGAAGTTTTGGGTGGTCAGGCCGATGGCATTGATGATGCTGTTGGTAATAAATTCGGTTGGGCCGACAATCAGGACCAGCAATGGCAGAAGGAACGCCCCCCAGCCGACCATTTTGCTCAGACGTTGCAAACCGTTGTTGATACCAATCCACGAGCTTAGGCAAAAAATGCCGCCGGAAAGCAGGATAACAAAAGCCTGAACGGTGAAGTTATCTGGTAAACCGGTCAGTGCGGAAAGTCCACGAGTAAAGGTTGCGGCGGTGACGACCAGGGAAATAGTCAGCGCACCGACAGTGGCGATCAGGAACATCAAATCAACCAGTTTTCCCCACGGGCCTTGCGGACGAACGCCGGTAATAGCAGCAATAATGCCGGAAAGGCTCAGCCCTTTATTTTTCCGCACATGAAAGTGATAAGCCATGATTAATGAGGCCAGCGTATAAGTTGCCCAGGCGCTGATGCCCCAGTGGAAGAAGGAGTAGGGAACGCTAAATTCGAGTGCCTGTTGTGAACGCGGTGCGATATTTAATCCAGGCGTTTGATAATAATAGGCCCATTCAGCAACCCCCCAATAAAGCGTAGAAGAACCTAAACCTGCACAAATAAACATAAACAGCCAGGAGAGCGTGCTGTATTCCGGTTTTCCTTCGCCAAGACGAATATTGCCGTATTTACTGGTGGCTAAATAAATCACCAGTCCCATTGCCAGCAAAACCAATACCTGTACGGCGGAACCTAACGTACGCGTGACAAAAGTGTATATAGCGTTGGCCGCGTCGGCCGATTGTTGTGGGAAAAGGCTTAATGCAGCTGCGATGAAAAGAATGGCCACCAGGCTGATGCTTATCAACGGCACATCTTTTTTCTTAACATTGCTCATCATGAGTCATCTCCTGGGCATAAAAGCCCGTCTCTGGCTTTTGCCAGTTGTAATTATTTGCAGGGTATGAGTTGTATGTTGTGTTTAACAAATTGATTATTTACATGTTACATAAATTAAACAATTAAGAATACGGAAAGCCATAAAACACGAAACGGAAACAATAAAAGGTGAAATGACGCAGGTTATTTACTGCAAAGAACGAATAAAAAAACCGCGTCAGTGACGCGGTTCAAATAAACTGGTTTGACCTTAACGCAAAATAATTTTGCAAATCGCGTCGGCAACCTGTGGCGTGGTGGCATTGCCTTTCATATCAGGTGTTTTCGGACCGTGAGCAATCACTTCTTCAATCGCGGCCAGAATACCGTTGTGTGCTTGCCGGAAACGCTCATCGCCATTGCCGAGGAAATCAAGCATCATTGCACCGGCCCAAATCGTGGCGATAGGGTTAGCAATATTTTTCCCGTAGATATCCGGCGCGGAACCGTGGACTGGCTCGAAGAGCGACGGGAAAGTGCGTTCCGGATTCAGGTTGGCGGATGGGGCAATGCCGATGGTGCCGGTGCAGGCCGGGCCAAGATCGGAAAGAATATCGCCAAACAAATTAGACGCCACCACCACATCGAAGCGTTCCGGCTGCATCACAAAACGTGCGCAGAGAATATCAATATGCTGCTTGTCCCAGCGGATCTCCGGGTAATTCTCAGCCATTGCTTCCACTCGCTCATCCCAGTACGGCATGCTGATGGCTAAACCGTTCGATTTAGTGGCAGAAGTTAGCGTCTTACGTGGGCGGCTTTGCGCAAGTTCAAAGGCATAGCGCAAAATACGATCGACACCACGACGAGTAAATACCGATTCCTGAATGACGACTTCATGCTCTGTACCTTCATTCACTCTACCGCCGAGCGAGGAATATTCGCCTTCGGTGTTTTCCCTGACCACGTAAAAATCGATGTCGCCAGGCTGTTTTCCCGCCAGCGGGCAGGGAACGCCAGGAAAGAGACGAACCGGGCGCAGGTTGACGTACTGGTCGAACTCACGACGAAATTTCAGCAGCGAACCCCACAACGAAATATGGTCCGGAACGGTATCCGGCCAGCCGACGGCACCAAAATAGATGGCGTCGAAACGGCTAAGTTGCTCATGCCAGTCGTCCGGCATCATTTTACCGTGATGGCTGTAATACTCGCAGCTCGCCCACTCCATTTGCTCAAAACTCAAGGCGAAGCCCCAGCGCTCAGCGGCAGCCTGTAACACGCGAATCCCTTCAGGAAGGACTTCTTTGCCAATCCCGTCTCCCGGGATCGCAGCAATACGCATCGTTTTCATCATTGGGTTCTCACTTCCTGACCATCAAAATTGACAATACCCTCATCCTATAATTGACTGAAAAGGAATTAATCCCCGTAACTGGTGAAACATAAAACACGAATCATGAATAATTTACCGCTGCTGAACGATTTGCGCGTCTTTATGCTGGTGGCTCGCCGGGCTGGTTTTGCCTCCGTGGCAGAAGAATTGGGTGTTTCACCGGCTTTTGTCAGCAAACGCATTGCCTTGCTGGAACAAACGCTAAATGTGGTGTTGTTACACCGTACCACCCGCCGCGTCACTATTACCGAAGAAGGAGAGCGGATTTATGAATGGGCGCAGCGGATTTTGCAGGATGTCGGCCAGATGATGGACGAGCTTTCTGACGTGCGTCAGGTGCCGCAGGGGATGTTGCGTATTATCAGCAGCTTTGGTTTTGGACGGCAGGTGGTGGCTCCGGCGTTATCGGCGTTGGCGAAGGCGTATCCGCAACTGGAGTTACGTTTTGATGTGGAAGACCGACTGGTCGATTTGGTCAATGAAGGTGTTGATCTCGATATTCGTATTGGTGATGACATTGCACCTAACTTAATCGCCCGCAAACTGGCGACCAATTACCGTATTCTCTGCGCATCGCCGGAATTTATTGCGCAATATGGCACGCCGAAACATTTAACCGACCTTTCTGCATTGCCGTGCCTGGTCATTAAAGAGCGCGATCATCCTTTTGGTATCTGGCAATTACGCAATAAAGAAGGCCACCATGCGATTAAAGTCACCGGCCCGCTGTCGTCTAATCATGGAGAAATTGTTCATCAGTGGTGTCTTGATGGTCAGGGGATTGCGCTACGCTCCTGGTGGGATGTCAGCGAAAATATTGCCAGTGGTCATTTAGTGCAAGTGCTACCGGAGTATTACCAGCCAGCAAATGTCTGGGCCGTTTATGTTTCAAGGCTGGCGACGTCAGCGAAAGTGCGGATAACGGTAGAATTTTTACGCCAGTATTTTGCCGAGCACTACCCGAATTTTTCACTGGACCACGCCTGATTAATGATTCAATTATCGTGTTGATATCAGGTTAAACCCTGATTTTCTCCTTTCTAAGCCGCTAGAGATTGGTTAGCATATTCACCTTTAATCGCGCATGATCGATAGATAATTAAAGAGGTTAATGTGTTCGCTGAATACGGGGTACTGAATTACTGGACCTATCTGGTTGGAGCCATTTTTATTGTGTTGGTGCCAGGGCCAAATACCCTGTTTGTACTCAAAAATAGCGTCAGTAGCGGTATCAAAGGCGGCTATCTTGCGGCCTGTGGCGTATTTATTGGCGATGCAGTATTGATGTTTCTGGCATGGGCCGGAGTGGCGACATTAATTAAAACCACCCCGATATTATTCAACATTGTACGTTATCTCGGTGCGTTTTATTTGCTCTACCTGGGGAGTAAAATTCTCTACGCGACCCTGAAGGGTAAAAATAGCGAGGTCAAATCCGACGAGCCCCAATACGGTGCCATCTTTAAGCGCGCGTTAATTTTGAGCCTGACTAATCCGAAAGCCATTTTGTTCTATGTGTCGTTTTTTGTACAGTTTATCGATGTTAATGCCCCACATACGGGAATTTCATTCTTTATTCTGGCGACGACGCTGGAACTGGTGAGTTTCTGCTATTTGAGCTTCCTGATTATTTCTGGTGCTTTTGTCACGCAGTATATACGTACCAAAAAGAAACTGGCTAAAGTGGGCAACTCACTGATTGGTTTGATCTTTGTGGGTTTCGCCGCCCGACTGGCGACGCTCCAGTCCTGATGCATTCAGCCCGCGTTGTCGCGGGCTTCCAACCTGTAATCCTCCCTGATTCTTCTCTGATACGGTGCTAAATAGTAACCAATAAATGGTATTTAAAATGCAAATTATCAGGCGTACCCTGAAACGGCTGAAATAAACCGTTTTCAGCGCATTCACCGAAGGAGGGAAAAGGATGCTGCAAATCCCACAGAATTATATTCATACGCGCTCAACGCCTTTCTGGAATAAACAAACTGCGCCTGCCGGAATATTCGAACGTCATCTTGATAAAGGAACGCGCCCAGGGGTATACCCACGCCTTTCCGTTATGCATGGGGCGGTCAAATATCTCGGCTACGCTGATGAACACAGTACAGAGCCTGATCAAGTGATCCTTATCGAAGCGGGGCAGTTTGCGGTGTTCCCTCCAGAAAAGTGGCACAACATTGAAGCCATGACTGACGACACTTATTTCAACATTGACTTCTTCGTTGCTCCTGAAGTCCTGATGGAAGGCGCGCAACAACGAAAAGTCATTCATAACGGGAAATGAATCATGGGCAAAGCAACGTATACCGTGACCGTCACCAATAACAGTAATGGCGTTTCTGTCGATTATGAAACAGAGACGCCGATGACTTTGCTGGTGCCAGAAGTGGCGGCTGAAGTGATAAAAGATCTGGTGAATACCGTGCGTTCTTATGACACGGAAAACGAACATGATGTTTGTGGTTGGTAATTATCACTGATCGTAGATGGCGCAATTTCTGCGCCATCGCAAAAAAATCCTCCGTGATGCTTGTCACAAATCTTGCCCTCCTGATGTTGTGCTATGCTTTTTATCAGCGACTAACCCGCTAATGCAAAACAGATAAGTGAGGAAACAATGGGCATTCTGTCATGGATTATTTTTGGGCTTATTGCCGGTATTCTGGCGAAGTGGATCATGCCAGGTAAAGATGGTGGTGGATTCTTTATGACTATCCTGCTGGGGATAGTCGGTGCCGTAGTCGGCGGATGGATCAGCACGCTGTTTGGCTTTGGTAAAGTCGATGGCTTCAATTTTGGCAGCTTCGTGGTTGCCGTTATTGGTGCGATTGTCGTGCTGTTTATCTACAGAAAGATCAAAAGTTAACGCGTAAATTGCACAAAGGCTGCACACAGGCAGCCTTTGCTATTTTTTAGATGTGACGTTACCACCATCCCAACTCAGTGCCGAGAACGACAATAATCGCTACGCCCATCATAATAATCGTTGTTTTTTTCATCTTTATGCTCCCGGGGCAGCATAGCCGCCAATAAAAAACCATGCTAAAAATACGACCGCTGTAATAAAGATTACAACCGGAAAAATAATACCGATTCGCATGTTATCACCAATCAAAAGGATGTGAATACGCCTCAGGAATGTAGCGCTGAATGCGCGACAAAAGGTGTTTTCTGTTTGTGTTTTTTCTCCTGATACATCGCGATATCGGCAGCATGCAGGGCGCTGTCTGCATCGGTCGTTTCAGGATCGACTTCTACTATGCCAAGACTGGCACCAGGATAATACAAATCAACATCACCTAAGTGATATTCTCCGCGTATTTGCTGTTGAATACGTTCTCGCAGCGATGGAATATCCGCATTCTCATTGTTCAGTGAAACAACCAAAAACTCATCACCGCCGAGACGACCAATAACTTCGCCATTTTGCTGGAGCGTATTAAGGCGCTCGCCAACCTGAATAAGAAACAGATCGCCACTATTATGACCAAAACGATCATTGATTAATTTGAAGTTATCCAGATCGATAAATGCGATCATTATCTTATGGTTAAGATGCCTCGCAAGAGAAAACAGCGTCGTCAGGTTTTCAAAAATCGCCCGCCGATTCGGTAGCCCGGTTAACGAGTCGGTATACGATTGCGCAATCAGTGCGGCATTGGCTTCGCGCAGCTGTTCAACCAGCGCCTCTTTTTGAATATATTGTGCAATCAGTCCGGCGAATAACTGCAAAACCTGTTCCGCGCGTTCACTCCACTGGCGCTTCTCACTGCTGGCGGCGCAAAGCGTGCCATAGAATGATCCATCCGGTAAGTGAATTGGCGTGCTCAGAAATGTGGTGATGCCAAGATTGCGTGCCGCAATACAGTCGCCCCAACGGTCGGGGACTTCATCGCTGAAAAAGCAGTTTTCATCAATGGCGCGTTTGCATAACGAGTAATCCCACGAGACGGTAAAATTCTCCGGGATGTGCATTTTCTGGCTGTTACGGGCAAACATTATATGCTGCAGGCGCGCTTCGACATCCACTTTGGTCAGGTAGGTTGATTCCATATCAGTGACCATTTCCAGCATCTCCAGAAGCTGTCGGACCAGGCTTTCCAGTGACTGTTCTTTGGCAAGGGATTGCGAGACGCGGGCGATAATCTGATCTGACACGAAACAACTCCAGGATACGGCGGGTAAATGCTGATTATTTAATCTTTGCAGGCATGATAAAACATCAACAACAAAGATGAAACAAGGCGTAATATGATTTGAGTGAATGTAATAAAAATAGTGCTGCAAAACAAAACGATACCGCGATACTCTAAGCCTGGATAAATATGTGAGATCAATAAATGAAAATTATCAGTTTTGTTCTGCCTTGCTTGCTGGTCCTGGCTGGTTGTTCAACCCCTTCTCAGCCAGAAGCACCTAAACCGCCGCAGATTGGTATGGCAAATCCGGCGTCGGTCTATTGCCAGCAGAAGGGCGGGACGCTCATTCCTGTGCAGACAGCGCAAGGGGTCAGCAACAATTGCAAATTACCGGGCGGTGAAACGATTGATGAATGGGCATTGTGGCGACGGGACCATCCGGCTGGTGAAAAATAACCGCCGGATGCTGCACTAAAATCACAAGCTACGTAGCCAGTCTGCCAGCACCAGCGCATGGTTCTGCGTGGTGTTTTTTGCTGAGTAGAGCAGGGTTAGCGGCTGTTTTTTGGCGATGTCTGCCAGCCGCTTTCCTTCTTGCTCGTGTTGCGCCAGTTCTGCAAGATATTGCTCGCGAAAGGTTGCAAAATCGACGACTTCGCCGTGAAAGGCTTTGCGCAGTTCCGTTGACGGCGTGATTTCTTTATCCCACTCATCAAGGGCTAAATCGGTTTTTTTGATACCACGCGGCCAGAGGCGGTCGACCAGTACGCGATAACCATCGCTCTGTTCAGCCGGATCATAAACGCGTTTGCACTGAATATTCATCGTATTTGTTCTCCTTTTCACGCATGATTTGTCACGTCACTATAGCACCGGATATTAGCGAATTTCTTTGTCTCTTCCGGCGCAAAGTCCGAAAATCGCCATCAGTAGTGAAAGTATTGCAACTCCCATCAGTGGTACGGACCAGTCACCGTTAGCATCGTGTATTTTGCCCATCAGCGGCGGCCCACAGGCTGCCAGCAAATACCCGACGGATTGTGCCATCCCCGAGAGTGCCGCCGCCTGATGCGCCGAACTTGCCCTCAGACCAATGAACGTCAACCCCAGTATCATTGTTGCGCCGGAACCAAAACCGAAAAGCAGAGTCCAGGTGATCGCGTGTGCTGGCATAAAGCAGAGCCCAACCGCGCCCACTGCGCACATCAAGGCAACGAACGCTGCAATACCACGCTGATCTTTCACATGATGTAAGAAAAGTGGGATCAGCAAACCGGGAGCTGCTGTGGCTAGTTGCAGCAAACCATGCAGTGAACCCGCCTGTGCTTCGCTATAGCCGTGACTGATGAGGATCGCCGGAAGCCAGCCAATAATCACGTAATAGACGAGTGAGTTGATCCCAAGAAACAATGTTACCTGCCAGGCAAGCGGCGAACGCCAGATACCCCGAGTATGTAAGGCGCGTGAGGTACTCAAATTTGCATGTTGTTGACTTCGCCACTGTGGCAGCCATAAAAAAAGAGCCAGCAGAGGAAAACACATCAGCATGAGCAACGCGCCTTGCCAGCCAAAACCGTTCAAAGCCAGCGGCACGACCATAGCCGATCCCAGTGCCGCCGCAGCTCCCATTGTCAGGGAATATGCGCCGGTAAGTCTGGCGACGGAATGAGGGAAATCGCGTTTAATTAATCCTGGCAGTAAGACATTGCCTAATGCAATCCCACCGCCAATGACCGCTGTACCGCCAAATAATAAGTAAGGCGAAGGGAGAGAGCGAATTGCAATACCAGCACAGATCAAAAGTAACGCGGCAAACAGGCTACGTTCCATACCAAAACGTCGCGCCACCGGGGCGGCCAGCGGTGAGATTAGCGCAAAGGCTAATAATGGCAGGGTGGTCAATAAGCCGGTTTGCGCCGTCGTTAGCGAGTAAGCGGAACGAATCGTATCCAGTAACGGTGCTGCGCCGGTAAAGGTGACGCGTAATGTTGTGGCAATCATCAGAATGCCAGCGATAAGGACAATCCTGTTTTTACCGCTTAATGAAGTTGAACAGGTCATATGCTTCTCATTGTTACAAACGAGGCTGTACCTTACCGTTTTTATTGTTATGTTGAATCAAGCTAAAATGACAAAATATCGCTAAATTCGGACAAAATGATGCACAGGTTGAATCTCAATGGCTATGAACCCGACCGACACCATGAAGCCGCGGTCGCATTTTGTATTCACGCCGGAACGGATGAGTTAACCAGTTCTGTACATAAGCACCGCAAAGGGCAGTTGATACTGGCACTACATGGTGCAATTACCTGTACGGTGGAAAATGCTTTGTGGATGGTGCCGCCACAATATGCGGTTTGGATACCGGGCGGGGTGAAACATAGCAATCAAGTGACAGCTAACGCTGAACTCTGTTTTCTGTTTATCGAACCCAGCGCAGTGACAATGCCGACAACATGTTGCACATTGAAAATATCGCCCTTATGCCGGGAATTAATTTTAACCCTGGCAAACAGGACGACGACTCAGCGTGCTGAGCCGATGACCCGCAGATTAATTCAGGTCCTGTTTGATGAACTCCCTCAGCAGCCACAACAACAGCTGCACCTGCCCGTTTCTTCTCATCCTAAAATCCGCACGATGGTGGAGATGATGGCGAAAGAGCCCGTCGAGTGGGGCTCATTGGGGCAATGGGCTGGCTTTTTTGCGATGAGTGAACGCAATCTTGCCCGGCTGATAGTGAAAGAGACGGGGTTGAGTTTTCGCCAGTGGCGTCAGCAGTTACAGCTGATTATGGCGCTTCAGGGATTAGTAAAAGGCGATACAGTACAGAAAGTTGCACATACGCTGGGGTATGATTCAACAACGGCCTTTATTACTATGTTTAAGAAAGGCCTGGGGCAAACGCCAGGCCGATATATTGCGGGATTAACTACTGTTTCCCCACAATCAGCGAAACCAGACCCGCGGCAATAAGCGGGCCAACCGGTACGCCGCGAAACAGCGCCACGCCCAAAACAGTGCCCACCAGCAGCCCGGCGACCAGTTGCGGCTGGCTGCCCATTAACGTCACGCCGCGCCCACCTAGCCAGGAGACAATAACGCCTACTGCAATTGCCACCAGCGATTTCCAGTTCAGAAATGAGTGAATCAGGGTTGAGGGCGGTAGCGTCCCGCTGGCGATGGGGGCCATAACGCCAATCGTCAGAATGATTATCCCGATACTTAGCCCCTGTTTTTCAATCCACGGGAAAAAGGTGCTTAACGGTGTGACGCGGACAATGATTAACACCAGAATTGAAACGGCGACAGTGGTGTTATGACTGATAAAGCCCAGCGCAGCTAACCCGAGCAGGATCAGCAAAGTGACATCAAACATCGTGGTTTCCTTGCCAAAAAATAATAAGCCTGCTTACTTTACGCTTGCTGCAGGAAGGAAGTAGAAAATCTTTACGTTTTTTGCATAAAAAATCAGGCGAACTGTCATCAAACTGCCATTTGTACACGCTATCAATAACGTGAAAACAGTTATCTCCCGGGGCATACCATGAACGATCAAATGTTCGTTGAGACACTGATTATCACGTCATCGTTTTTTGTTATTGCTGTTGTGCTAGTTTTGTCCGTTCTGCTTATTGAACGGACAGGCTAGTTACGCAGTGCGGCGGAAATTCACCAGTTCTGGTTTCGCAATGCGCAGATAATCCGCAGTTTTCAAAATAACGGATTTATTCAGCATGCCTGCATTAAAGGCGATTTCATCGAATCGCTCGAAGAGCAATGGGTCGGCGACCAGTTTGAGTTTTGGATGGAAGCTGAAAGGGGGGATCGCGCCAAAGACACAGCCTGTGAGTTCATCGACTTCCGCCGGGCTGGCCAACGAAGCGCGTAATCCGCCTATATGGATGGCAAGTTGGCTCAGATCGGCCTGTTGATCGGCAGCGAGGATCGCCAGAACATGTTGATTTACGCCATTGCCTTTGACTTTACATACCAGTGCCTTAGCCCCCTGGCCTAAAGCGGTGCCACGAATTTCTGACACCGCTTCGCATTTACCTACCGCCTCATGGGTAACGACGCGGAAGTCAGCTCCTTCTTGTGATAATAAAGCGATTAACCGCTGATGCGTCACGCTTCCTTTAGCCATTTCAGTCATTTCATGCTCCTGAGATTACAAGCAAACAACCACAGAAGATTATCATGAACGGCTGTTTTTGTTCTGCTTATTGACATATAAACGCTCATCGGAAGCTTTATACGCATCATGTAACGTATCGTTTTCTTTCATCGCATAAATACCGGAAGAGAAGCCGATCTCTTTCTGCGGCGCGATATGTTGCAGACGTTTTTCGATACGTTCAGGCAGTTGTGCTGCAATTTGCGGCGTCGAATCGACAAGAATGATGCAGAATTCATCGCCACCGAGTCGGATGGCATAATCACTTTTACGAATCGACTGTTTAATCGCCTGAGCTAATAACGTAATCGCTAAATCTCCTTCCTGATGACCGAGCGTGTCATTTATTTGCTTTAACTTGTCCATGTCAATTGCAATAAACATCACCGAAGAACCAGATTGCACCAGTTTTTGCAACCGCTGCTCCAGTTCAGGGGTTAATATTTTGCGATTATACAGTCCGGTCATCGCATCACTAATATTTTCTCGCGACACATTTTGGTATAAACGGAAGTGCATCCGCACCATATTCAGCAAAATTAACGCCGTCAAAATCCAGAACAGAACGCTTTTCCACGAAGATGTGATAAAGTAAAGAATATCAATGGATAACGATACACGAATGCCGCCCGGTAAGTCATGGACGTAACTGACATACTGGAACAGATTATCTTCGCTCTGGTTGATGATAATGTCGCGCCCAGAATCTGTATCGGTTAGCGTGACATTGAGAAAACGCCAGAGGAGAGGGCGGTCATGCGTGTAAAAGATATTCCGCAGATTGTTTTTGTTAATATCCAGCAGCACAATTCCTTTTAGCTGCCCTGCAACATACACTGGCGTCAGCAAACTCATCACGTTCTGTTTAGTACGCTGATCCTGGTAAATGCTCGATAATACGGTGCGACCGGTAAAAACTTTTTCAATATCTTTGCGATCGATGCCAATGCTTCCTGACTGCAGGAAGGACCAGTTATTCATCGCAAAGTACTCAACATTAACCGGCTCATAAAAATAGACATAGAGGTCATTGAGATCGAGATAATAGTGAAATTTCTCTTCGGCCATTCCAAGACCTGAACCATAATCATCCTGGTGGCGGTTGCCTTCCACTGCCTGATCAAAAGCGGGTAATAGTGCCGCAGCTTCCACAATTGTGTCGCAGTCAGTGGATGCGGTTTGTAGTGTACCGTGTAAGCCCGTGTACTTATGGGCAGTCAGGTTTAAACCATGGGTATTATTGGCAGACTCAAAAGCCTCGCAGATGGCGCGCCGCTGTTCTGGCGACACTTCCGACTGCTCAGCAGCGAGAGCGCGCATCACATGCGCGGCAATGCTCTGATTCTGATACTTATCATAAAGAAAGGAGGAGTCTGCTCTCTGCACGATATAGCGCAGATAGGCACTCATTGCTCTGTCGCTGGCGACAAGTTCAAAAATAAGGAAGGAAGATGTCAGCACAATGACACTTGCGGCGATAAAATGCCGGAGCATTCTATGGTGCAATTTCATGATAAATGGCACTCCTTCGGTTAGTGAAACGAGAAAACCAGATAAAGTTCGATTGCGGCCTGGCACAGGGGCGCTAATTATACTCATCTCTGCGCCGCTGGGGAGGGGAAATTTAGGGGTAATAGTAATAAATTGTATGCAAAAGCCACGCAAAAAGCATGGCTCTGAATATTTTTGCACTTAAATATGATGAATAATCACTTTGTTGCCCCCCTCGCTTTTCGCTTCGCGTAAGGCTTTATCTGCTTCCGTCATGACAAGCGAGATATTACGCGTGTCACCCGTTGAAAAAACCGTGCCAATACTGATGGTCATTTGTTCAGGAACATCATATCTGTTACTAAAACCGGTCAGGAGTTCGACATTTTTACGCATACGTTCCGCAATGATTTTTGCCTGGGCACTATTGAGTTCGGTAAATAGCAAGCCAAACACCTCACCCTCCAGTCGCGCTAAAATATCATCGGGGCGGATGCTTTGCTGGATAATATCGACAATTGAAACCAGCACTTTATCACCCACACGATGTCCCCATTGGGCATTGATGCGCTTGAACTGATTAATATCAACCAGCATGACACAAAAGTCCTTAACAACAGGTCGCGACAATAATGACTCTACGCTGTTGAAAAAGTAGCGCCGATTATAAATATTGGTCAGTACATCATGAACTGCCAGTTTGCTGGAGAGTTGCAGTTCCTGAAAAATGTTATAAATCAGAAAAGACACAACAAACAGTTTACTGGAAACTTCAATCCCGCGACTGATATACCAGATGGTGTAATTATACTCATCCAGAGTCAGTAGAAGTAAGTTGCAGCATAGCGATGCCAGACATAATAATGCTATTAACGGCCATAGTTCGCTGGCTAATCGTGTACGCATGATAATAAAGAACAGTAAAAATGCCCACAAACAAACCAATATTTTTGTATAGTTGATTCCCCAGGTCGCAGTATGGTTGTCCGGACAGTAATCGACGACATACAAAGAATAGTCAGCGTTATAACTGCTCAGATTGTGTGCCAGAAGGGGAAAAACTAAAAAAGGAATCAGCGCCAGCAACAGAATGCCAGTTTTTTTGTTATTGTTGTCAAGGATGTTGTCTTTCCCATAACAAAAGAGCGCCAGCGAGGTTAAACAAATGAAACTGAGTTGGCGGAAAATATAGAAAATAGAAACATCATTCGACTTTGTCTGGATCAGTGTACTGCCGTTGATTGGTTTATGGATAATTACAATGGTTTCAACTAAATAGATAAGGCCACTTAAAAATGCAAGGCTTAAAATGAGTGTTGGTAAAATTTGTTTGTTAGTGAAATACTTCATTAACATGAAAAGAAAAATGACGGCGTTAAGGAAAAACAAAGCCACAACAACCATCAGGTAATTCATCTGTGGGATGAGTTTTACATTGGTGTTTTCGTTATATAAGGTAGTAATGCAAAATAAAATTAACGTCAGCAATAAGCTGAAAATAAAAAAGCCTTGAGCTTTTAATTTTTGTGTACCCATAGAAGCCATAAAAAGGAGAGCAATGTGAGTGCTGGATTTTATTGATGGCAGAGATATATGGTTTTGACCAAGATCAATTTTCGTTGACGATAAAAAATAATTAAAGAATAACCCCAGGGAAATACGTGTTGACCGAATCATTTTTCCGAATGATTGTTTTCTGAAACTAAATTGTGTAAAGGTTATGCTGTCATATTTAAAGCGATTGTAAGCTAATGTATGTAATAAATGAGATAATTTACAGTGAGCTAAAAATCAGCCAGGCGATAATGACCCGGCTGACAGTTTTAGTCTTTAGCTGTTGCATTTTGTTTATGAAATAGTTCACGGAACACCGGATAAATATCATCCTGGTCGCGGATATGCTGCATCGCAAAATTGTCGAAAGTAGATTGCAGATGTTCATATTCTCGCCACAGTGTCTGATGAGCGCGACGGGTAATTTCGATATAGCTGTAATAACGAACAACGGGCAATAATTTTTTCGCCAGGATTTCATGGCAAAGTGGAGAGTCATCGGCCCAGTTATCGCCGTCCGATGCTTGTGCCGCGTAAATATTCCATTGCGCCGGGTTATAACGCTCTTTCACCACCTCATCCATCAGTTTCAGGGCGCTGGAAACAATGGTACCGCCAGTTTCCTGTGAGTAGAAAAACTCATGTTCATCGACTTCTTTCGCCTGGGTATGGTGCCGGATGTAAACGACTTCCACGTTCTTATACGTTCTGCTAAGGAACAGATACAGCAGAATATAAAAACGCTTAGCCATATCTTTAGTGGACTGATCCATTGAACCCGAAACGTCCATCAGGCAAAACATCACTGCCTGGCTGGAGGGATCGGGTCGTTTTTCGTAGTTCTTGTAACGTAAATCGAAGGTGTCAATAAAAGGGACGCGTTCAATTTTGGCACGTAATTCTGCAATTTCTTTGCGCAGACGTTCCTCTTCCAGTAGTTGCGCAGGCTCACTGTTGCTGATGATGGCCAAATTCTCTTCCAGCGCATGAAGTTCCCGCCGCTTGCCCGCCGTCATGGCTGTGCGTCGCGCCAGTGAGTTCTGCAATGAACGCACAACGCTGATATTGGCAGGAACGCCGTTAGCGGTATAACCCGCCCGATGCGTTTTATATTCGGTCAGCTGGCGTTGTTGGTTTTGTTTCAGATTCGGTAAGGCCAAATCTTCAAAGAGCAGATCAAGATACTCATCTTTCGAAATCTGAAAGACAAATTCATCCTGACCTTCACCATCCTGGCTGGCCTGGCCCTGACCACTGCCGGAACCACCGCCGCCGCCCTGGGGGCGTTCAATGCGGTCATTCTGGACGAAATGGTCATTGCCCGGATGAACGCGGTGGCGCAGGCCGCCACGTCCCTGATGAAACATCGGTTCGCTAATATCTTCCGTTGGAATGGATACGGACTCGCCGCTGTCGACGTCAGTCACCGAACGCTTATTAATGGCCTCGGAGATCGACTGTTTAATTTGCGCTTTATAACGGCGTAAAAAACGCTGGCGATTCACCATGCTTTTGTTTTTGCCGTTCAGACGCCGGTCAATAAACCAGGTCATATGCCCCCCGTACTACATTTGCCAACTGTTTGCTACGCCTGTGTTGCCGCTTCTCTGGCCCACGGTTCGCTGTCGTTGTAGGCCCGGTAGCATGCGTACCGGGCCATGGTTGTTAAGACGATTTACGTACGCGCAAATACCATTCGCACAGTAAACGCACCTGTTTACGGGTGTAGCCTTTTTCCATCATACGGTCGACAAAATCGTCGTGTTTCTTCTGCTCGTCGGTTGACGTTTTGGCGTTAAACGAAATAACCGGCAACAGCTCCTCGGTATTAGAGAACATTTTCTTCTCAATAACCGTGCGCAGTTTTTCATAGCTGGTCCAGTTCGGATTGCGTCCGCTGTTATTCGCTCTGGCGCGCAGTACGAAGTTGACAATCTCGTTGCGGAAATCTTTTGGATTACTGATCCCCGCCGGTTTCTCAATTTTCTCCAGCTCAGCGTTGAGAGATTCGCGGTCAAATAGCTGCCCGGTATCCGGGTCGCGATACTCCTGATCCTGAATCCAGAAATCTGCATACGTGACATAACGGTCAAAAATGTTTTGTCCATATTCAGAATAGGATTCAAGATACGCAGTCTGAATCTCTTTACCGATAAACTCAGCATATTTCGGAATCAAGTAACCTTTCAGGAACTCGAGATAACGCTCAGCCTGCTCCTGAGGGAACTGCTCGCGCTCGATCTGCTGTTCCAGGACGTAGAACAGATGAACAGGGTTTGCTGCCACTTCCACGTGGTCGAAGTTGAACACGCGAGAGAGGATCTTAAACGCAAAACGCGTGGACAGACCGTTCATCCCTTCATCAACGCCTGCGTAGTCACGATATTCCTGATACGACTTGGCTTTCGGATCGGTGTCTTTCAGACTTTCGCCATCATAAACCCGCATCTTCGAATAAATGCTGGAGTTTTCCGGCTCTTTCAGACGCGAAAGAATGGAAAAACGAGACAGCGTTTCCAGCGTGCCAGGTGCGCATGGGGCGTGAGTCAGTTCACTGTGATTAAGCAATTTCTCGTAGATTTTGATCTCTTCGGAAATACGCAAGCAATATGGCACCTTCACGATATAAACACGATCGAGGAAGGCTTCGTTGTTCTTGTTATTACGGAAAGTGACCCATTCGGATTCGTTCGAATGGGCGAGAATAATCCCGTTAAACGGCAGGGCGGAGATACCTTCCGTCCCGTTGTAGTTACCTTCCTGAGTGGCGGTTAACAGGGGATGCAGCACTTTAATCGGTGCTTTAAACATCTCGACAAACTCCATGATCCCCTGGTTGGCGCGGCATAGTGCACCGGAATATCCGTAGGCGTCCGGATCGTTCTGCGCGTAGTGTTCGAGTTTACGGATATCGACTTTCCCTACCAGCGCTGAGATGTCCTGGTTGTTCTCATCGCCAGGTTCCGTTTTGGCGATAGCAATTTGTTGCAGAATTGACGGCCAGACCTTTACCACCCGGAACTTAGTAATATCGCCACCAAATTCATGCAGGCGTTTTGCTGCCCACGGCGACATGATGGTGCCAAGATAGCGTCGAGGAATGCCATACTCTTTTTCCAGAATCTGCGCATCTTCTTGCGGATTGAAAAGACAGAACGGATGATCGTTGACCGGGCTCCGCTCACCGTTAGCGCTTAATACATAGATCGGCACGAGCTGCATTAATGATTTCAGTCGCTCAGCAAGCGATGATTTACCCCCACCCACAGGCCCCAGCAGATACAGGATTTGTTTCTTCTCCTCCAGCCCCTGAGCCGCGTGTTTCAGATAAGAGACAATCTGTTCAATCGCGTCTTCCATGCCGTAAAACTCTTCAAAGGCCGGGTAACGTGCAATGACCCGGTTAGAAAAGAGTCGAGAAAGTCTGGGTTCCTGGGCTGTATCGACCATGACAGGCTCACCGATAGCCATCAATAGCCGCTCAGCCGCGTTGGCATAAGCACTGCGATCTTGCCGACAAGTGGTAAGAAACTCCTGCAGTGTGAACTCTTCGTCCTTGGCAGCTTCATATCGCTGGCGATAGTGATCGAATATATTCATGGTATGCCGTCCTTTCGTTTTTTAGCACAGGTTAAGAGCCGTTCATATGAATAGTAGAGGCTCCCGGAAGAGGTAAACTGAACGACGTCTCTTGCTAAAACACAGCAACTCTCATGCCATTTTATCGACGATGAGAACAACGTGCCCGGTGATACACCTTCAAAATTAAGCGTAGATGGCAAATGGAAAACTTGCCTGCACGGCTTTCTTAATTTCAATGGCATATCAACAACTCATCCATAAAATTTGCATAATTAATGTAAAGACCAGGGTCGCCAGTAACGCGTAATTCATTTGGCTGTAAGCGTGGTGTCATCTGCGTCAGGAAAATTAAACAGTTACTTTAAAAAATGAAAACGTAAAAAGGTTGGGTTTCGATGTATTGACGGGTAAACTTTGTCGCCCGCTAAACATTTGTTTAAGGAATGATTAATTGTGACCAAACTCAAACTTCTGGCACTTGGAGTGCTTATCGCAACGTCTGCAGGCGTAGCGCACGCTGAAGGTAAATTTTCCCTGGGCGCAGGCGTAGGTGTCGTTGAACACCCATATAAAGATTACGATACCGATGTTTACCCAGTACCGGTAATCAACTATGAAGGCGATAACTTCTGGTTCCGTGGCTTAGGTGGTGGTTACTACCTGTGGAATGACGCAACGGATAAACTTTCAATTACCGCTTACTGGTCGCCGCTTTACTTCAAAGCTAAAGACAGTGGCGATCACCAAATGCGTCACCTGGATGACCGTAAGAGCACCATGATGGCTGGTCTGTCTTATGCTCACTTTACCCAGTACGGTTACCTGCGTACCACCCTGGCTGGCGATACCCTGGATAACAGCAACGGCATCGTCTGGGATATGGCCTGGTTGTATCGTTACACCAACGGTGGCCTGACCGTGACTCCGGGTATTGGTGTGCAGTGGAACAGCGAAAACCAGAACGAATACTATTATGGCGTATCGCGCAAAGAGTCTGCGCGCAGCGGTCTGCGTGGCTATAACCCGAATGACAGCTGGAACCCTTACCTGGAGCTAAGTGCCAGCTACAACTTCCTCGGCGACTGGAGTGTTTACGGCACCGCACGCTACACTCGTCTGTCTGATGAAGTTACTGACAGCCCGATGGTAGATAAATCCTGGACTGGCCTGATTTCTACCGGGATCACCTACAAATTCTGATAATGCATCTTTCCAGGGCATTTTGTGCATAAAAACAGGGCGTAACGCCCTGTTTTGCATTACGGTGGTGCTATACCTGGGAGGAAACAATGCAACAAAAAATGATTCAATTTAGTGGCGATGTCTCACTGCCAGCCATAGGGCAGGGAACATGGTATATGGGCGAAGATGCCAGTCAGCGTAAAACAGAAGTTGCTGCACTACGCGCGGGCATTGAACTCGGTTTAACCCTCATTGATACCGCCGAAATGTATGCCGATGGCGGTGCCGAAAAAGTGGTTGGGGAAGCATTAATCGGTCTGCGTGAGAACGTCTTTCTCGTCTCTAAAGTCTATCCGTGGAATGCTGGCGGGCAAAAAGCGATAAATGCATGCGAAGCCAGTTTACGCCGTCTCAATACTGATTATCTCGATCTCTACTTATTACACTGGTCTGGCAGTTTCGCTCTCGAAGAGACTGTCGCAGCGATGGAAAAATTGATCGCCCAGGGAAAAATCCGCCGCTGGGGCGTTTCTAACCTTGATTATGCCGATATGCAGGAACTCTGGCAGCTGCCGGGGGGAAATCAGTGTGCCACTAATCAGGTGCTTTACCATCTCGGTTCACGAGGGATTGAGTACGATCTACTGCCCTGGTGCCAGAAACAGCAGATGCCGGTGATGGCTTACAGTCCATTAGCCCAGGCCGGCCGGTTGCGCAATGGACTGTTAAAAAATGCGGTAGTCAACGAAATTGCACATGCTCACAATATCAGTGCGGCACAAGTATTGTTGGCGTGGGTAATCAGCCATCAGGGTGTGATGGCGATTCCAAAAGCGGCAACTGTCGCACATGTCCAACAAAATGCGGATGTGCTTGAGGTTGAACTTTCGTCAGCGGAATTAGTTATGCTGGACAAAGCGTATCCGGCACCAAAAGGAAAAACTGCGTTGGATATGGTGTGATGTTGATACGTGCCGGATGCATCGCACCCGGCACACAATATTAACGCAAATTAACGTTTCGCAACGCGAATGGATTGCGCCAGATGTGCAGGTTTCTCTTTGGTGACTTTTTGCGTTTCTGAAGCGTATGCCGTTTCTACACAAACAAAGGTCTTGTAGCCATCATCCGGCATATCGCCCATGCTAACTGAAAGCGCCGGTCCTGGGTTCCAGCCTACAACGTTCAGATGATGCTGGTGGCCTACGGCGATAATACGATTCAGCGCTTCGTCATTAATTACGCTGCAATCTTGCGGATTCAGATACACGCGATCGGTACGGTCAGGGAAGGTCTGAATACCGTCGGTCAGTACATCTTCTTTCGCGTCATTTACTTTATCAATGAAGCGATCGCCTAGTCCACTGACGCTTACCTTAGCGATATCACCCACGTTAAAGTAGGTATGCAGAGCAGAGGTAGTTTCAAATTCGCCGTGTGCTTCAAGATCGATTTCACAGGTTTTACCCACGTGGAAATGCGCTAACAGCGTAAAGTCGTGCGGCCAGAATTTTTTCGTCTCTTCGCTTTGTGTCAATTCAAAAGTCAGCGCTACACCATCAGCATCTTCACGATGTGATTTCAGCGTCCACGGCAGGTTGCGGGCAAAACCGTGCGCAGGCAGACCTTGTTGTGCAGCCGGACCAAACCACGGCCAGCAAACCGGTATGCCACCGCGAATGGCGACGCCATTTTTGAACGGTGTGTTGTTACTCAACCACAGAACTTCTTCTGCACCCGCAGGTTTCCACGAGAGAAGGTGTGCGCCCTGTAATGCAAAAGAGGCTTTTACCTGGGGATGATCGACCACAATGAGGTCCAGTTCATCCAGTTTACGACGGGAGAGGACAGGGGAGATTTGTTCGATGACCGGAAGGGCAAAAATTTTCTTAATCATGACGCAGTCCTTTAACTTCATTTTATCAGGTAAAAAAAAGAGCGACCGAAGTCGCTCTTTTTAGATCACAGAGTCATCTCAACTTATTTGGAGATGTGAGCGATCAGGTCCAGAACTTTGTTGGAGTAACCGGTTTCGTTGTCGTACCAGGATACCAGTTTCACGAAGTTGTCGTTCAGAGCGATACCCGCTTTAGCATCGAACACGGAAGTGCAAACTTCGCCGTTGAAATCGGTAGATACTACGTCATCTTCGGTGTAGCCCAGAACGCCTTTCATTTCGCCTTCAGCAGCAGCTTTAACGGCAGCTTTGATCTGCTCGTAAGTTGCAGCTTTTTCCAGACGAACGGTCAGGTCAACTACGGATACGTTCGGGGTCGGAACGCGGAACGCCATACCAGTCAGTTTGCCATTCAGTTCTGGCAGTACTTTACCTACAGCTTTAGCAGCACCGGTAGAGGATGGGATGATGTTCTGGGAAGCACCACGGCCGCCGCGCCAGTCTTTGTGAGACGGGCCGTCAACGGTTTTCTGAGTAGCGGTAGTAGCGTGAACGGTGGTCATCAGACCTTCGATGATGCCGAAGTTATCGTTGATAACTTTAGCCAGCGGAGCCAGGCAGTTGGTGGTGCAGGAAGCGTTAGAAACGATGTCCTGACCAGCATATTTGTCGAAGTTAGCGCCTTTAACGAACATCGGAGTGTTGTCTTTAGACGGACCAGTCATAACCACTTTTTTCGCACCAGCGGTGATGTGTTTACGAGCAGTTTCGTCAGTCAGGAACAGACCAGTTGCTTCAGCGACAACGTCAACACCAACTTCGTCCCATTTCAGGTTAGCCGGATCACGTTCAGCGGTAACACGGATTTTTTTACCGTTAACGATCAGATGACCGTCTTTCACTTCAACGGTACCGTCGAAACGGCCGTGAGTGGAGTCATATTTCAGCATGTATGCCATGTAATCAGCGTCTAACAGGTCGTTGATTGCAACGATCTCGATGTCAGAACGTTTCTGAGCAGCACGGAAAACAATGCGACCGATACGGCCAAAACCGTTGATACCTACTTTGATAGTCATATATTCCACCAGCTATTTGTTAGTGAATAAAAGGTTGCCTGTAAAATTACAAAAACCTTACGCAGCGTCAAGCGGAATCGTGTCAATCATTGCGACAAATCAATCCTGTGCCTAAGCATTATGCGACTGACTCGCCTCACTCTTCCTTTGGGCTTGAGACCACATGGGGTCGGCGCCCCGAATTTTAAAGGGCAATTACGATAAAAATGTGATTTTCATCACGATTTAGGTGCAGCCATTTCGTCGAGATCAAGTTTAGGACAAAATTTTGCCAGTTGGTGTTAATGTTTTGTTAGAATCAGTCACGTAATGTGAGCACGATTAAAGTGAGATGTGAGCAAATGGCTAATAAACCTTCGGCAGAAGAACTGAAAAAAAATTTGTCCGAGATGCAGTTCTACGTGACGCAGAATCATGGGACAGAGCCGCCATTTACGGGTCGTTTACTGCATAACAAGCGTGACGGCGTATATCACTGTTTGATCTGCGATGCCCCGCTGTTTCATTCCCAAACCAAGTATGATTCCGGCTGTGGCTGGCCCAGTTTCTACGAACCGGTGAGTGAAGAATCCATTCGTTATATCAAAGACTTGTCACATGGAATGCAGCGCATAGAAATTCGTTGCGGTAACTGTGATGCCCATCTGGGGCATGTCTTCCCCGACGGGCCACAGCCAACGGGTGAACGTTATTGTGTTAACTCAGCCTCTTTACGCTTTACCGATGGCGAAAACGGCGAAGAAATCAACGGTTGAAAAAACGATTCAGCAACTTATTCCACAGGAGCGGAAAATTTATGAATCTTGATGACATTATCAACAGCATGACGCCTGAGGTATACCAGCGTTTGTCGACAGCCGTTGAACTGGGTAAGTGGCCAGATGGCGTTGCGCTGACCGAGGAACAAAAAGAGAACTGCCTACAGCTGGTGATGCTGTGGCAAGCCCGCCATAATACCGAAGCACAGCATATGACAATTGACACACATGGTCAGATGGTTATGAAGAGCAAACAACAGTTAAAAGAAGATTTTGGTATCTCAGCAAAGCCTATTGCCATGTTTAAATGATTGAATTATTCAGCTTTTTGAGTCTGTTATTAAGTGCGAACAAAAATACTTGTTTGACGTCTTGATTGTTCGATTTAGCGGTTGATAGGTTAAATGCAACACTGACGAGTATAACCTGGCCTACGATGTCAATGAGGAAATGTAGGCCAGAGATGTATTCAACTAATATTACTCCTGCGTCTCTTCCCAGTCTGCCAGCGTATATAGCGTTGCCCCAGCTGCTGACATCTCCATAAACGCGTGCGCACTGTCCTGTGGCTGGATATTCACGCCACGACAACCATCGGTAATCACATTAACCTTATAACCTAACTGTAACGCGTCCAGCACGGTAAACTTCACGCAATAGTCAGTAGCCAGGCCCATAATGATCAATTCATCGATTTCATGATCGCGTAACCAGTCATCGAGCGTGGTTTTCTGCCGACGGCCGTTATCAAAAAAGGCACTGTAACTGTCAACTAAAGGATTTTCGCCTTTATGGAACACCGCTGCGATCGCTTTTTGGTTCAGTAACGGATGTAATTGTGCGCCTTCACTGTTCTGCACACAGTGATCTGGCCAGAAGGTTTGTGGCAAACCGTCGAGTTGGCCTGGCGTATAAGGCTCTACACCGTGCTGACTGGCAAAACTGCCGTGATTCGCCGGGTGCCAGTCTTGACTGGCGATAACCGCTTCACCGCGCGACTGGCACCAGTCAATCAGGCGGTTAGCGACATCCACCGTACTGTCACCTTCCGGCACGGCGAGCGCGCCACCAGCACAGAAATCATTTTGTAAATCGACCAGTAACAGGGCGCGAGGGGGCATTGCAGTCTCCTTAATCATCCGGCGTCAGTTCGCCGCGCAGGTTTTGGCTCATGGCCTTGCGAATGGTTTCAGTATCCAGTTCCTGGCTAAGCAGGTAATGCAGTTTGGTTAGCGTGGCTTCTACAGTCATATCTGCACCGCCAATAACGCCGGCATGGGCGAGGGCGTTACCAGTGGCATAACCCCCCATGTTCACTTTGCCGGACATACATTGTGTCAGGTTGACTACCACAATTCCGCGATCGCTGGCTTCTTGTAATTCTTGCAGGAAGGCTTTGTTTTGTGGCGCATTACCCACGCCATATGAGCGCAGAATCAATGCCTTCACCGGTTGGCGCAGAAAATTGCGCACGACGTCAGCAGAAATCCCTGGATAAATCGTCACTACGCCAATCGGTTGTGGGGTGATTGGATGAACGATCAATTCCCCTTCACCGTGCGGGGCGGGTGGCGTATTCAAACGACGAATATGGATACCTGCTTCCAGTAACGGAGGAAGGTTTGGAGAGGCAAACGCATCAAAACCATCGGCATGGGCTTTGGTGGTACGGTTGCCACGATAAAGTCGATTATTAAAAAAGAGAGTTACTTCGTTGATAGGATAATTCGCCGCAACGTACAACGCATTCAGCAGATTAATTTGTCCGTCAGAGCGTAACTCAGCCAGCGGGATTTGTGACCCTGTCACAATGACCGGTTTACCGAGATTCTCGAGCATGAACGACAGCGCAGAGGCGGTATACGCCATCGTGTCGGTGCCGTGCAGAATGACAAAACCATCATAGTCGTCATAATGCGCTTTAATATCTTCAGCAATATGCTGCCAGTCTTCTGGCGTCATATCTGAAGAGTCCATCAGCGGCGTATATTCATGAATGGTGAAATCTGGCATCTCCGGGCGATGGAATTCCGGCATCAGCGCCAGTTGGCGTTGTAGATGACCTGACACCGGAATATAACCCTGCTCGGAACGCTGCATCCCGATGGTCCCGCCCGTGTAGGCGACGTAAATTGATTTCTTTTGCATGATATTGATATGAATGATATCGAAAGAGCAAAAGTATATACGTGAGGGGCAGCGAGCGCACCTGGATACTCTGTGGATATGAGAAAAGTCCGGCAGAACGGAGGGATTAGTGTCCCGCCGGAGAAAAGTGGTTAATCCTGCAACGCATAGGTTACGGTGGTTACTACGCGTACCGTTTTATTAATCGCCGTAGGATCATCTTCATCACTGCCACTGGCGAAGATCTGGAACACGCCTTGTGAGGCATCGCTAATTGACCCCACCTGGCTACCTGAGTCCGTTGCAAATTGTAATGCTGCGTTGCGTGCATCTTTGGTGGCGGCGGCAATCATCTCAGCGCGCAGTGCGCCAATACCATTAAAGCGATAGGCGACTTTGCTCTCAGCGATAGCGCCCTCCGTAGCGACTTGCAGTTCGTTTAATTTCGCGACGACTTTTTCGACAGCAGCAACATTATGGGTTTTTATCGTCACTGACCCGTCTGCGTTATAGCGTGGCATTGTGGGATCATCTTTCAGATAAAAGGAATCTGTTCGCTTGCTTGTCCATTGGCCCAGGGTTATCTCTTTCTCGTTAATCCCCTGAGCATTGAGTTCGGCAACAATTTTTTTCTGCGCGTCTTCCAGTTTCGGGAACAGTTCGCCGGGAATATTACCCTTAAAGTTAATCGCAATTGTTAATTCTGCCGTATCTGCGCGAACTTCTTTTTCAGAAAGCCCACGCACATTTACATAACGGTTATTGGTTTTTAAATGTTTAACACCATCGCCAACAAAATAACCACAGGCGCTAATCCCCAGTCCGAGGACGATAGCGGCAATTAAAGAGGGGGCCTTATTCACTGATGACTCCATATCAGATGCTAAATGAGCAAGGGAATGTAGTGGAGAGAGGGAGTGAAAGACAGTCCGATTCAGGAGTGTGGCCGACAGCATATCGGCCACATTTTTGCAGGATTTAACGCACGTTGGCGCAGGTCAGGCAAAACGCATAACGGTTTTGTGGGTCGTTAAACGCTGCCAGCTTGTCGCTTTCACTTTTAACGGTAGAGGCTACCGAGGCCAGCGGTGCAGGTAACATGGCCTGGAACGCATCTGGCAACATTGCCCGGACAGAACCAGACATATTGTCCATCACTTTGTCGAAGAAGGTCGGTTCATCAACGTAGTATTCCAGATGCCACTGTTTCACTTTTGCCAGCTCTGCTGCTTTGGCAACCGCATCATCGAAATCTCCGAGACTATCGACCAGCCCGTTAGCTTTTGCATCCTGACCGGTCCAGACGTGGCCCTGGGCGATTTTATCAATCTGCTCCGGCGTCGAATGACGCGCATCAGCAACCAGCGTGATAAAGCGTTTATAGCCATTCTCAATGCTTAACTGCATCATCTGCTGCGCTTCCGGCGGCAGTGCCTTGGTGATAGAAACATCCGCCAGCGGTGAAGTTGAGACGCCATCGGTATGAACACCAATCGAATCCAAACTATTTTCTACGGTAGTGATCACGCCGAAGATACCGATAGAACCGGTCAGGGTGCTGGGGTTAGCCACAATGTAATTAGCTGGCGTGGAAATCCAGTAACCACCAGATGCCGCCATGCCGCCCATCGATACAACCACAGTCTTACCCGCTGCCCTGGCGGCTGCCAGTTCAGCGCGAATCACTTCAGAGGCGGTAACGCTGCCGCCAGGGCTATTAACACGCAGAACAATCGCTTTCACTTTCGGGTCAAGGCGAGCGTCGCGGATTTGTGCCGCAGTGGTATCACCGCCAACATTCCCCTGAGTTTCCTCGCCATCCATAATTGCGCCATTCGCGAAGACGACACCGATGCTGTCACCGGTATCTGCCGGCGTTTTCAATGCGTAATCGTAATAACTGATGGCGCGATAATTTTTATCAGTCTTACTCCAGCCGAACTCTTTGGTCAGAGCTTTTTCGATTTCGGCACTTGATGCCAGTGCATCGACCAGCTTGTTTTCCAGCGCATATTTCGCGGTATCGCCACCTGTTTTGGTTAAACCCTCAAGCAACCCTTGCGCACCAGGGAATACCTGCTGAGCAGGGATCTGCCGGTTAGCGGCAACAGTATTCAGATAGTTTTGCCACAGCTCACCGATCCAGCGGCTGTCAGCTTCGCGGGCTGCCGGTGACATATCATCACGAATAAACGGTTCAACGGCAGATTTATACGTACCCACGCGGAACACATGGGTGGAGACTTTCAGCTTATCCAGTAACGATTTGTAGTACAGACCGTTGGTAGCAAAACCGTGCAGATCCACCACGCCTTGTGGAGATAGCCAAATTTTGTTGGCGAAACTGGCGAGATAATATTGCCCCTGGCTGTAGTTCTCGCCTATGGCATAAACTGGCTTCCCGCTGTCACGAAACTCTTTCAGGGCTTTGCCGATGTACTGCATAGACGGCTGGTCGCCGCCTGCGAAGTTTTTCAGATCCATCACGATACCGGTGATATTGCGGTCGTCCTTCGCCTGGCGAATGGTGTTGACGATATCAAACAGTGAGTTTTCCTGCAGACGGTCGGAACTGGCACCAAGGAGCTGGCGGCTTAGCTTACTAAACCGCTGAGAACTGTCGGGTTTATCGACGATTACACCAGATATGTCCAGCAGCAGCGCGCCACGACTGGCCGTTTCTTTCGAATCACCACCTCTGACCTGCATCCAGATCCCCACACCAACCAGTACGAGAAAAATAAAGAACAGGTTAAGTACCATTTCACGGACGAAATTCAGCAGACGCCACGTCCATTTAAAAAATCCGGCAATAAATCGCCAAAGGGTTCGCATGTATTCTCCCAACTTAAGGTCACACCTGTCACAGGCGCAATAGATGTGGTTATCGTAATGACCCAACCGGCACTTGTCAGCAGGAATTGCGGACTGTGCTGTAACAAAATCCACTCTCGTGTTAATTTTGTGAATAAATATCATGACAGGAGTTAATCAAATGGATGCACTCGAACTATTGATCAATCGCCGTAGCGCCTCCCGCCTGGCTGAACCTGCGCCAACGGGTGAACAACTGCAAAACATCCTGCGTGCGGGTATGCGTGCCCCGGACCATAAGTCCATGCAACCGTGGCATTTTTTTGTGATTGAAGGGGAAGGACGCGAGCGTTTCAGCGCATTATTGGAACAGGGGGCGATTGCTGCCGGTAGTGATGACAAAGCTATCGACAAAGCGCGTAATGCGCCGTTCCGCGCACCGCTCATCATAACGGTGGTGGCAAAATGCGAAGAAAATCATAAAGTCCCGCGCTGGGAACAGGAAATGTCTGCGGGATGTGCGGTCATGGCGATGCAAATGGCAGCAGTTGCCCAGGGGTTTGGCGGTATCTGGCGCAGTGGCGCATTAACTGAAAGTCCGGTAGTGCGTGAAGCATTCGGTTGCCGTGAGCAGGATAAAATTGTCGGTTTTCTCTACCTTGGTACGCCGCAGTTGAAAGCATCTACGTCGATAAACGTCCCGGACCCGACGCCGTTTGTGACTTATTTCTGATAATTGTCGCGAAACTGTCTGGATTGTGAGCAAAGGCGCAGGAATTCAGACACTCTCACTTATCACTTCATGGAATGAGGGTTACCATACCCGGATTGCATTGACAGGAGATGTCCATGAGCGAGAACTCGATTCGTTTGACCCAATACAGCCACGGTGCAGGTTGCGGCTGTAAAATTTCCCCAAAAGTGTTGGAGACCATCCTGCACAGTGAGCAGGCGAAGTTTGTTGATCCGAATTTGCTTGTGGGTAATGAAACCCGCGACGATGCGGCGGTGTACGATCTGGGCAATGGCACCAGCGTTATCAGTACCACCGACTTCTTTATGCCGATCGTTGATAATCCTTTCGATTTTGGCCGCATTGCGGCGACTAACGCCATCAGCGATATCTTCGCGATGGGTGGCAAACCGATTATGGCGATTGCGATCCTCGGCTGGCCTATTAACAAACTTTCCCCTGAAATTGCCCGCGAAGTAACCGAAGGTGGACGCTATGCATGCCGTCAGGCGGGTATTGCGCTGGCTGGCGGTCACTCCATCGATGCGCCGGAGCCGATTTTTGGTCTGGCGGTAACGGGGATCGTACCGACCGAGCGGGTGAAGAAAAACAGTACTGCACAAGCCGGATGCAAACTGTTCCTGACGAAACCGCTGGGAATTGGCGTTCTTACTACGGCTGAGAAAAAATCACTGCTGAAACCAGAACATCAGGGACTAGCGACGGAAGTGATGTGCCGGATGAATATTGCAGGCGCGTCCTTTGCCAACATCGAAGGCGTAAAAGCGATGACTGACGTGACTGGTTTTGGTCTGCTGGGGCATTTGAGCGAAATGTGTCAGGGTGCTGGTGTGCAGGCGCGAGTCGACTATGACGCGATCCCGAAACTGCCGGGGGTTGAAGAGTACATTAAGTTGGGCGCAGTGCCTGGCGGCACCGAACGTAACTTTGCCAGCTATGGGCATCTGATGGGTGAAATGCCGCGTGAAGTGCGCGATCTGCTGTGCGATCCGCAAACTTCTGGCGGTCTGCTGCTGGCGGTCATGCCGGAAGCAGAAAATGAGGTCAAAGCTACAGCCGCCGAGTTTGGCATTGAACTGACGGCGATTGGCGAACTGGTGCCAGCGCGCGGCGGTCGTGCCATGGTTGAGATCCGTTAATTCAATGCGGTTGTTTATTGCCGAAAAACCGAGTCTGGCGCGCGCCATTGCTGATGTCCTGCCCAAACCGCACCGGAAAGGCGATGGCTTTATCGAGTGCGGTAATGGCCAGGTGGTGACCTGGTGTATCGGTCACCTGCTTGAGCAGGCGCAGCCAGACGCCTACGACAGTCGCTATGCGCGCTGGAACCTGGCCGATCTCCCCATTGTCCCGGAAAAGTGGCAATTACAGCCACGACCCTCCGTGACCAAACAACTTAATGTGATCAAACGCTTCCTGCATGAAGCCAGCGAAATCGTTCACGCCGGGGACCCGGATCGCGAAGGACAATTGCTGGTGGATGAAGTGCTGGACTACCTGCAACTGGCACCGGAAAAGCGCCAGCAGGTACAGCGTTGTTTGATAAACGACCTGAACCCGCAGGCGGTTGAGCGGGCGATCGATCGTCTTCGCTCCAATAGCGAGTTTGTACCACTGTGCGTTTCTGCGCTGGCGCGAGCACGAGCCGACTGGTTATACGGCATCAATATGACCCGCGCGTACACCATTCTCGGTCGTAATGCGGGTTATCAGGGCGTGCTTTCCGTGGGACGCGTGCAGACGCCCGTGCTCGGGCTGGTGGTGCGCCGCGATGAAGAAATTGAAAACTTCGTGGCTAAAGACTTCTTTGAAGTCAAAGCGCATATCGTGACACCTGCCGATGAGCGGTTTACCGCTATCTGGCAACCGAGCGAAGCGTGTGAACCGTACCAGGATGAAGAAGGGCGCTTGTTACATCGTCCGCTGGCGGAGCATGTAGTTAACCGCATTAGTGGTCAACCGGCTATTGTCACCAGCTATAACGATAAACGGGAATCAGAATCCGCGCCGCTGCCGTTTTCGCTTTCGGCGTTGCAGATTGAAGCGGCAAAACGCTTTGGTCTGAGCGCGCAGAATGTGCTTGATATTTGCCAGAAGCTGTACGAAACGCACAAGCTAATCACTTATCCGCGTTCCGATTGTCGCTATTTGCCAGAAGAACATTTTGCCGGACGCCACGCGGTGATGAATGCTATCGGCGTCCATGCGCCGGATCTGTTGCCGCAACCAGTGGTAGATCCAGATATACGCAACCGCTGTTGGGATGACAAAAAGGTCGATGCGCACCACGCCATCATCCCGACCGCGAGGAGTTCTGCCATCAACCTGACGGAAAACGAGGCGAAGGTCTATAACCTGATTGCTCGTCAGTATTTGATGCAGTTCTGTCCGGACGCGGTGTTCCGCAAGTGTGTTATCGAACTGGAAATAGCCAAAGGCAAATTTGTCGCTAAAGCCCGTTTTCTAGCTGAAGCAGGCTGGCGCACGCTGTTAGGCAGCAAAGAGCGCGATGAAGAAAACGACGGCACGCCACTGCCTGTGGTGGCGAAAGGCGATGAGTTGCTGTGTGAAAAAGGTGAAGTGGTAGAGCGGCAAACCCAGCCGCCGCGCCATTTTACCGATGCAACACTGCTTTCGGCGATGACCGGGATCGCGCGCTTTGTGCAGGACAAAGATCTGAAAAAGATCCTTCGTGCCACCGATGGTCTGGGGACAGAAGCGACTCGCGCCGGGATTATTGAACTGCTGTTCAAGCGAGGCTTCCTGACCAAAAAAGGGCGCTATATCCACTCCACCGACGCCGGAAAAGCATTATTCCATTCGCTGCCAGAGATGGCGACGCGACCGGACATGACCGCGCACTGGGAATCGGTGCTGACGCAAATCAGCGAAAAGCAGTGTCGCTATCAGGACTTTATGCAACCGTTGGTGGGGACGCTGTATCAGTTGATTGATCAGGCCAAACGTACGCCGGTGCGGCAGTTTCGCGGCATAGTGGCTCCAGATGGCGGAGAAGGAAATAAAAAGACTTCATCACGTAAGCGAGCAGCGAAAAAAAGCCCGCCATCAGCAGAGGCGGGCAGTGGAGTGATAATGTAATGCTCTGATGCAGTCAGTTTTCGTAGGCCAGATAAGGCGTTCACGCCGCATCTGGCATAAACGCCTGAAACGGCGCTAATGACTTAAATCACCCCCTGCGCCAGCATCGCATCGGCAACCTTCACAAAACCGGCAATGTTCGCGCCCTGCACGTAGTTGGTTTGCTCACCTTCACCACCATGCTCAACACAGGCATGGTGGATATCCAGCATGATGTGATGCAAACGTGCGTCAACTTTCTCGGCTTTCCAGCCCAGGCGCGCAGCGTTTTGCGCCATTTCCAGGCCGGATGTAGCTACGCCACCAGCATTAGCCGCTTTACCCGGTGCAAACAGTACGCCTGCCTGCTGGAACAGTTCAGTCGCTTCGATGGTGGTCGGCATATTTGCCCCTTCGGCGACGGCTTTAACGCCATTGGCGATAAGCTGATGCGCGGCGTCTACATCCAGTTCGTTCTGGGTGGCGCAAGGCAGGGCGATATCAACCGGTACAGACCACGGCTGTTGGCCTTCGAGATAGACCAGGCCAAATTCTTTGGCGTAATCTGCCACTCGACCATCGCGGCTGGCTTTGATTTCGATAAGACGTGCCAGTTTCTCTTTAGTGAATCCGCTTTCATCAACGACAGTGCCACTGGAATCTGACGCAGTAATCACACGGGCACCAAATTCCATCGCTTTTTCGATAGCGTACTGAGCGACGTTGCCGGAGCCAGAAACGGAAACGCGCATCCCTTCAAAACCCATACCGTGGCGTTTTAGCATTGCTTCTGTGAAATAAACCAGACCGTAGCCGGTTGCTTCCGGGCGAATAAGACTGCCGCCAAAAGAAAGCCCCTTACCGGTGAAGACGCAGGCGGTATTGTTGGAGAGCTTTTTCATCATCCCCGCCATAAAGCCGACTTCACGACCACCAACGCCGATATCACCTGCCGGAACGTCGGTATCCGCGCCCAGGTGGCGATACAGTTCAGTCATCAGGGCCTGGCAAAAACGCATCACTTCACCTTCGCTTTTTCCTTTCGGATCGAAATCGCTGCCACCTTTACCACCGCCCATCGGCAGGGTAGTCAGGGCATTTTTGAAGGTTTGCTCGAAGCCGAGAAATTTGAGAATGGAGAGGTTAACTGACGGATGGAAACGCATACCGCCTTTGTACGGGCCGATGGCGGAGCTGAACTGCACGCGCCATGCACGGTTGACCTGTACCTGGTTGCGATCGTCAACCCATACCACGCGAAACTGGATCACGCGCTCCGGTTCAACCAGACGCTCCAGTAATGACATTTGGCGATATTTTGGATTTTGTTCAAGAAAAGGCCAGAGTGTGGTCATTACTTCACGAACGGCTTGCGCGAACTCGGTTTGATTCGGGTCGCGCTTTTGGACATGGTTGAGGAATGACTCCAGAGAATATGTCTGATCCATAGATATAAAACCCTTATATATTAATACGATTATGCTTATGTTGTTTATGTCATGTGCTTTTGCAGTTTTCGACTATACCATCAAGAATGTGACGGTAAGCAAGAAAAAAATGACTCACGAAAGCAAATTAATAACGGGAGAAATCTCATAACCAAAAGCGATAACTCAGACGCTAAAGTTTTGCCGCCAGGCTACCGTTATCAGTAACAGAGACAAAAACGTTAAGGAGTTCCCTGTGAGTCGAGCATTGTTCGCCCTAGCATTGGCATTTCCATTCATTGCACTGGCTAACCCGCATTATCGTCCGGACGTGGAGGTAAACGTACCGCCTGAAGTATTCAGTTCAGGCGGGCAGTCAGCGCAGCCCTGTAATCAGTGCTGCGTCTATCAGGATCAAAACTATTCTGAAGGGGCGGTAATTAAAGCCGAAGGAATACTGCTGCAATGCCAGCGGGATGACAAAACTCTTGGCACTAATCCGCTGGTCTGGCGGCGCGTAAAGCCATAAACGCCTTTAATAGTGGAATGTCAGCAGGGGCCAGCGGATATTGCAGCGCCTCTTCAGGTGAGCACCAGACCAGCGCCTGATGTTCATGTGCCTGTAACGTCCCGTGGAAGTGGGGTATGTGCCAGGCATGAAGATGGATAATCCGCCCCGAAACTTCTCGCTGATGGCTGGCAACATACTCACCCACAGTTGCTTCGATGCCCAATTCTTCGCGTAACTCACGCACCAGCGCCTGCCGCTGGCTTTCATCCGGTTCGACTTTACCACCAGCAAATTCCCATAATCCCGCTTGATCGCTATGCGTAGGGCGTTGCGCGATTAAAATTTTGTCATCCTGTTCGATGATGGCGGCAACAACATCAATCATTTTCATAAATTACACACGGTCGAATACAGGAAAAATGCCATAATATCCGCAGTGTTGCTCAATCAGAAAGGCTTTATATTTAAGGAGTGCCTGTGTTAGACCGCCATCTTCATCCCCGAATTAAACCTTTGTTGCATCAGTGTGTGAAGGTGCTGGATAAACCCGGCATTACGCCAGATGGTTTAACATTAGTGGGATTTGCCATCGGCGTGCTGGCACTGCCGTTTCTGGCGCTGGGCTGGTATCTGGCGGCGCTAATCGTCATTTTGTTGAACAGGCTGCTTGATGGTCTGGACGGCGCGTTGGCGCGGCGAAGAGGACTTACCGACGCGGGTGGCTTTCTCGATATTTCTCTCGATTTTCTTTTTTACGCACTGGTGCCTTTTGGGTTTATCCTCGCCGCACCGGAGCAAAACGCGCTGGCAGGCGGCTGGCTGCTGTTTGCGTTTATCGGCACGGGCAGCAGTTTTCTCGCTTTTGCTGCGCTGGCGGCGAAACATCAGATTGATAATCCCGGTTATGCGCATAAATCGTTTTATTATCTGGGCGGGTTAACCGAAGGCAGCGAGACGATTTTGCTGTTTGTTCTGAGTTGCCTCTTGCCAGCTTATTTTCCGTGGTTTGCGTGGGTATTTGGTGCGTTGTGCTGGATGACGACCTTTACGCGGGTGTGGAGTGGGTATCTGACGCTGAAGTCGCTCCAGCGCCAGTAATTGCAATGTTATTTGCTGCTGTCCGGGCCGCGCTCACCGGTTGCTACGGGATTTTTCGGATCGCTGCTCCATTCGTACCAGCCGCCGTCGTAAACGGAGACGTTATTCCAGCCCATTGCTCGTGCGTACATAAAGGTTTCGGACGCGCGCCAGCCGGTGCCGCAGTAGAATGAAACTTGCTGATCTGGTTTGATATTCCATGCTTTCCACATAGCGGCAATATCATCGGCGCTACGCATGGTGCCATCCGGGTTATGGAAATCCTCCATATGCGTCGAGTCGCTACCAGCGTGTCCCCAACGGGCTCCGGCTATTTCACCTTTTGGCTTAATATAGCTGTAACCACTGGTCGTACCGATAAATTCTGGCCACGAACGAATGCTCACCAGCGATGCATCCTGGCGATGCAGCAGCCCACGGGCCTGTTCCATATCAAGCATCAACTGCGGTTGCGCCGGGATCTTCACGCCGAAATCCGGTTCAGCTTTCACTTTCGGTGGCGTTCCGCGCTCAACAGGCAGTCCCGCGTCGGACCAGGTTTGCCAGCCGCCGTCCAGCAGGCGCACATCTTTCACCCCTGCATAGAGCATAATCTGTGCTACACGCGCTGCTGCGTATACATCACGACCATATAGAATCACCGTGGTGTCATGACGAATGCCATGCTTTGCCAGCATCGCTTTCAGTTGTTCATCAGAGACTTTATTCCACAGCGGTTCGCTTTCCACTTCATTGGTATCGATGTAATCCGCGCCGGGAATATGGCTGATAAGGTAAAGCTTAGGAGCGCCCCAGGCCGCTTCAATGACTTTCCAGTCACCGGCAGGTTTCGCCGTAACCTCTTTACCCTGTTGCAGGTCATGCAGCCATTGCGGATAAACCAGCTGCTCAAAGTGCGGCAGTTTTTGCAGACGGGAAGGTTCGCTTAGCGCGTCACTCAGGATGGAGATATGCGTAAAACCTGCTTTTTGCAGTCGCGTTTTGACGGCGTCGACATCTTTGTCATTACCGTACAGCGCCACCGGAGCGTCGGTTTTCAGGTTATGTTGCTTGATCCACGCGTTGAGCTGTTCGGTGCTCATTTTGTCGAGCCAGCTAGCAGAGAGGTTTAAGGCGGCAGGTTCATGACCGGAAGGGCCATTTAAGGTTTGTGGCCAGCCGTTATAAAACGCGCTGGGGCGAGTATCTATCGCTTTGCCATTTTGTTGTTGAAGCTGGTCAAGAGTAAGAGGCTTCGCCAGTTCAGCGGCCCACGAAGAAGCGCAAGCCAGCCCTAAAGCCATTGCCAGCGCGGTCATTTGAGAAACACGTTTCATCGAAAATCCCGACATTGTAGTTTTGAGTGCGCCATTCTGAACTGACACATTGGGAAAAACTTTGCGTTATCGCAGTTTGTTGTAATTTTCTGACCACTGCGCCATATCCAGAACAGAACTATCAGCAGGAACATCCTGGAGATCGTGCGTTACCTGAACGACGGGGATCGCCAGTTCGCGAACTTCGCTGAACACCCACTGGCGAAAATTATCGCGCAGAGCCACATCAAGACGGCTGAACGGCTCATCCAGGAGTAACGCTTTTGGCTGGGCGAGAAGGGCGCGTAGCAGAGCAACGCGCGCTCGCTGACCGCCAGACAAAGTGGCAGGATCCTGATGGAAAGCTCCGTCAAGGCCTGAACGCTCAAGTGCATCATTCACGGCATTACGTCGGGCATTCCCCTTAAGTGTCTCCGGTAGCGCCAGCAGTAAATTTTGCCCGACGCTGAACTGGTCAAATAACAGTGCATCCTGGAAAAGAATGCCAATCTGACGCTGTGCGGTGGGTAGCATGTCAATCCGTTGCTCATTGAGCCATAGCTCACCTGCACAAGAAAACTGTCCGGCCAGCGCACCAATCATCCATGAAAACAGTGTAGATTTTCCACAGCCAGACGGCCCCATTAACGTGACAATGTCACCTTTATCCACCGTAAAGTTAACGTTTGTCAGCAAGCGGCTTTCTGGTAAACGTAGCGAAACATTTTTCACGCAGAGCATTAGCGGAGTCCTTGTCTGACATAACCTACCCATTTTGCGACTAACGCGGTCAGGGCAAAAATAATAAGCGGCAACAGTAGTTGCCATAAAGCCTGGGCGGCGAGAATGCCGTTGCTGCCGCCGCTGCTTAATGCCACCGCTTCAGTGGTGAGTGTCGGAAAACGCCCCGCGCCCAGCCACAGCGTCGGCATATACTGCGCAATACTGACTGAAAATCCCACCGCGAAGGTAATCAGCGCAGGGCGCAACATGAGTGGGCATTTCACGTAAAAGAAGATTTTGGCCCGCGACCAGCCCAGTGTTTGCGCAATCAAAATTAACCGTGAATCAATGCGCTGCCAGGCGGGTTGCAGGATAAACAGCATCCACGGCATTACCCACAGCAGATGCCCCCAGACCACCGCTGTCCAGTTCCCATCTATGTTCAGCCATAGCGCCAGCATGTACTGGCCCGCCACCAGCGGCAGAGCGGGTAATAAAATGGGCAACCAGAGCCACAACTGGCGACGCTTTGCCCCCCATTCCAGCCACAGCAGTAACAGGACCAAAGCGATAAACGTCGCCACCAGCCCCATTGTCAGGCTGTTGATGAGCGCTTCACTATTGATCGTCGACTGATCCGCGAGGATCGCCAGCAGAGCCACACAGAGCACACCGGTTAAGGGTAAAAAAATCGCCAGTGTATTACCGGGTAATAAAGGAGTGGCGTGCTTACGAACGCCATCTTCCTGGGGGATCGTGCGTCGCCAGGCGCGCCATAACAGATAACCAAGCAAAACGTAGGCGGCGAGTAACAGCATCAGCAGCAGACTGGCAAGCGCGCCTTTTGTCTGTTGGTCAATGCCACCCTGGGTTAGCCACTGCCAGCTAATTACCGCCAGCGTCGGTGGATTACCCGGCCCGAGAATAATTGCCATATCCACGACCGACAACGACCATGCCACAATAGCCAGCATCGCCATTGCCAGTGCAGGCGCGACGGAGGGCAACAACAACCAGTTCAGACATTGCCAGCGGCTGTAGCCCAGCGAATCCAGTACAATAACCTGCTGCAACAGCCGTTTCTCGCTCAATACTGCCGCTAAGATCCACAGCAGAAATGCGCTTTCTTTCACCGCCAGGGTAAGGCCCAGCCCAATACCCAATTTATCCATCGGCGGAGTGAGAAAAGGAAAAACCTGATAAACCAGGCCACCTTCAGCAAACAGCAACAGGGCGCTGGTGGCAAAAGCCACATGGGGAATGGCGAGCAGCCACGGCAGACGGGCGCACATACGCTGCCATTTCGGCCCAGGCCACAGCGCCATAACTACCAGCAGGGCAATCGTCAATGCGCCGAGCGCCGCGATGGTTGTTGACACCAGCGTCGCCAGTAATGCCTGCGGTAGCTGCGGATCGGCAAATAACGCCTGCCAGTGTGCCAACGACAAAGCAGGCGATATCAGCGTGAACGCCGCCGGGATCAGCGGTGCATAAATCACCGCCACCATCGCCCACAGCAACAAGATTAATGCGTACCGTAACGGTGTAGCCATTCTTGTTCCAGCGCATTTACCCAACCTGCGTGCGGTTCAGCCAGTACCGGCGGCAGATCCTGCGGCATTCTTGATTGCAATATTTCGCGCTGCCCGTCAGGCAGTTTTTGTGGATCGAGAACCGATGGATCGCCCCAGACAGCAGGGTCTGCTTTACGTAGCTGTGCATCAGGTGAGAGCAGGAAATTGGCAACCACCTTCGCCGCAGCACTGGCATTCGCGTTGGCAGGAACGGTGACGAAATGCACGTTGCCAATCATCCCCTCGCGAAAGCCAAAACTGTAACTGCTTGCCGGCAAATCGCCACTGGCGATTTTTTGCTGGGCATGTGCAGGATTAAAGGTCAGCGACAGGCGCAATGTGCCAGTTTTCAGCAGAGCATCCATCCGCGCGGGCGAAGGTGGGAAATCCTTTCCTTCGCGCCATAGATACGGATGCAGCGCATCAAGATATTGCCACAAGGGCGCAGTGATACGGGCGAAAGTCGCATCGTTCGGCGCTTCTTTTAATGCTGCGGGATCTGGCGTCAGCATAATCAGTAACTGTTCAAGAAATGCGGTGCCAGTAAAGTCTGGCGGGCGCGGATAGGTAACCGTGCCAGGATTGGCTTTAGCGAATTCCAGTAAGGCTTGCGGTGTTTGTGGTGGCAGTGGCGTAACATCGCGGCGGGCGATAAACGTCAGTTGTGCGCCGCCCCACGGCGATTCTGCGCCTTCGACAGGTACAGAAAAATCTTCCCGTACCGGCAGTTGTGTATCGACATAACGCCAGTTTGGCAGAGTCTCAGCCCAGCCGGTTTGCAGTAAATTGGCCTCTTTTAAGGTGCGGAAGTTTTCGCCGTTCACCCAGAGCAGATCCACCGAACCGCCTGTCTCGCGCCCGGCTGCGGCTTCGGTCTGAATGCGCTTCACCGCGTCTGCGGCATCCGCCAGGCGGACAATCTTCAGGTTTATATCATAATGGGTTTTCATCTCGCCGCTAACCCAGTCGAGATAGCGGTTAATTGCGGTATCGCCGCCCCAGGCGTTAAACCAGACGGTTTGCCCTTTGGCCTCATTTTTAACTTCCTGCCAGTCACTGGCATGTGTTGCCAGAGAAAACAGCGATAACAATCCCAGCAACCACCCACAATGGCGCATCATCTCTCCTTAAGAACGTTTTTCAGGAATACGGCACAGCCCCTGAGCGGGAATGTCCATGGCAGAATTAAAACGGGCTGACAGATTTTGCAGGCCGATCAATGCCGTCAGTTCGGTGAGCGCCTGGGCGTCAAAATGCGTAGCCAGTCGGGTACGCAGGGCTGCATCGACTGTTGGCGGCGTTACGCTTGCGGCTTCGGCGTACTCCAGCGCCAGCCGTTCTTCATCGCTAAAGAGCGGGCTTTGCCGCCAGTCAGCCACTGCCAGCAGTTTATCGGTGCTGCCAGTGCGCTCGGCGACTTTCATACTGGTGATATCCACGCAAAACTCACACAGGCACATTTGCGCAATGCGCGCGCTGACAAGCGATCGCACTACCGGATCGAGCGGTGAGCGTTTACGCTCCAGCCAACCGACAAACATCGACACCAGATAAAAGATAAACGGGATCCGTCCCCACCAGCGAATTGGACTTAGCACCTCGCCGTAATGGCGACGATGCAGCCACGCCTGCGGACGTAAACTTAAAGGAATTTTGCTAAGCGGTGGTAAACCCATCAGGCATTCCTCTTCTGGCGTTCAAGCCATATTTTTTTCGCCATAAAAATCACCACGGTCAGGGCAAACAGAATAAACAGTCCGGTGACAAACCAGAAGGTACCGCCCGTTAACATACTGCCCGCCCAGGAATAAACAATAGTCGCCGGTAACTGACCAAGCCCGGTGGCGATAAAAAACGAGCGAAAACGTATTGACGTCAAACCGGCAGCATAGCTGATTGGATCGAAAGGGACAAAAGGCAATAACCGGCATACCAGGATAGTGTGTTTGCCGTAGCGAGTGAAAAAGCCGTCCATACTGTCAAGCACGGTTTTACCGGTTAATTTTTCCACCACTTCGCGGCCCATCACTCTGGCAATAAAAAAGCATAGCGCCGCGCCCGCCATAGAACTGGTCCACGACAGCAAGCCACCCCAGAACGCACCGAACAGCGAGGCATTGGCAAAGGTGATCAAAAATGCAGGCAGCGGTGCAGCAATGGCCTGTAAAATCATCAACATGAACGAGACAACTGCTGCCAGTGCGCCGTAAGACTGAATAAAGCGTTCTATACCCTGTTGGTCCACGGCGGCAAACGCCGCAACGCTGCGATTGATAAACTGATGGACGCCGGGAAGCAGTGCCCATGCCAGCAGCATAGCGAACAACAGGATGATGAGGGTTATACGGTAGTACCAGATTTTACGCGATTGCATCTTCATCATCCTTTATCGTGGCTTTATTCGGTGATTTTAAAGGTAACCGTAGCCAGCGTGTTATCTGCCGGGAGAACCGAGGCATTGCCTTTGAATTGCACTTCACCACGTTTTTCCACCGCACCATAAGTGTATGTTGCATTGCTGACGATGCCGACCGGGCAGCTATCCAGACATACCAGGCAGCCCGTTTTCTTCTCTTCTGCGGCGGCTAAATTACCGCCAAAGCGCATGTCCAGTTTTTTACCGTTATTGTCGACAATCACCTCATCGAATGAATACGCTTTTGCTGCCCCTTGCCAGTTGACCGAAATATCCAGTTTGCTGCCCGCTACATGAGTCGTTTCTTTATTCTCCATGGTCATGTTTTCGCCCGGGATACCACCGGCTTGTTTCAGTGCTTCATAAAATGCTTTCGGGGTCGCATAACCCATAAACAGCGATTTATGTCCGTTGGAGCCATCTTTAAACACTATGCCGTGTCGAGTGTCGTCTGTCAGGAAACGGCCATTAATTTGTACCAGCATGGTGACCGTATGGTTATTGTTATCGACACGCAGTGGTTGGCTGTCTGAAAGCCCGTCGTATTCCACTTTTGCTGCCGCATTCTCTTTTTGATCGCAGCCACTAAGCCCGGCAACGGCCAGTAAACACAGTGCAGCCAGTCCTTTTTTCCATGACGCTGAATAATGTTGCAACATCGTTCTATCCTTCATTTTTGGGGTGAGTAAGTGGGCTGCGGCGCGAAGCAGACAGATCCACGTGTTTGTGTCGGGCGTAGAGTTTGGCAAGCTGGACGAGAATAAACAGTGCCAGGCCCGCCAGACAGAGTTGTAAAATAAAGCGCAGCGTAATGCCTTCACTGGCGAGATCGCTGGCCATCACGGTATAAATAACGATACCGGGCAGGGTAGTGAGTGCCGAAATAAAGGTATAAGGCCAGAAGGCGATAGTGGTTAATCCGTAGGCGTAATTTTGAATATTGTAAGGAAACAGCGGGATTAAGCGGGTAAGAATTAAAAAATCGATACCGTTATGTGCAATGCCTTTTTCAATGGCCTGGAAGGTATGGCTGTGACCAACGTATTTCAGCAATAAATCGCGCCCCAAAAAGCGTGCCAACAGGAATGAACTCGAGGAGGCCAGCGTGGCGGCAATTAATGATAGTAGTGTCCCTAAGATCGGGCCAAAAACTATGCCTCCAGCGATCACCAGTATGCTTCCTGGTAACAGAAAGAGGGTGGCAATGATGAATAACACAATATAAAGGCAATAACCGAACAATCCGCTCTGGCGAATGAGAGTTTGTAAGTGGGGTAAATCGGTGAGCAGATCGAATAAACCGCAAGCGTGGATAGCGTAAATGACCAGCGCAAAAATAAAACAGGCAAAAAGAAATTTACGCTCAGCGTTCATTGTGGAGTTTCCTATATCAAACTTGATAATAGAGAAGTGGTCAGACAACTAAAAACGCAGTGACGGTATAACAAAGGACGGCAGGCAACAAATCATTACTGACAGTTTGTTGATTTTTCTCAAGGTTAATTCTCCTGACTCCGTTTGAGTCAGGAGAGCAGCTAAATTAGCGGCGGAAGGTCGCCCAGACGGGGGCGTGATCGGACGGTTTTTCCATGCTGCGAATTTCATAGTCGATGCCGGTTTCTACGCAACATTCTGCCAGCGGTTGGCTGGCGAGAAGCAGGTCGATGCGCAGACCACGGTTATCGTCAAAACCTTTTGAGCGGTAATCAAACCATGAGAAACGATCTGCTGTTTGCGGATTCGCATGGCGGAAGGTATCGACCAACCCCCAGCTCATCAGTCTCTCCATCCATTCGCGTTCCTCCGGAAGGAAAGAACATTTTCCGGTACGCAGCCAGCGCTTACGGTTCTCTTCGCCAATGCCAATATCCAGGTCGGTAGGACTGATATTCATATCGCCCATAATCAGCACCGGATTTTCACGCTTGAGTTCGGTTTCCAAATAATTTTGCAGATTCTGATAAAACTGCGCCTTCGCCGGGAATTTTATCGGATGGTCGCGGCTTTCACCCTGCGGGAAGTAACCGTTGATCACGGTGACATTGCCCAGCGGCGAGGGGATTTCCGCCATAATAATTCGCCGTTGTGCCTCTTCGCCGTCGTCAGGGAAGCCGCGACGCACAGCAATCGGCGTCTCTTTGGTCAACAATGCCACGCCGTAATGGCCTTTCTGCCCGTGATAAAACACGTTGTAGCCGAGCTTTGCCACCTCTTCGAGCGGAAACATATCGTCATGAACTTTTGTCTCCTGCAGGCCAATCACATCCGGCTGGTGCTTTTCGACAATGGCTTCAAGCTGGTGAGGTCTGGCGCGCAGGCCGTTGATATTAAAAGAGACAAATTTCATAGTCGCTGCCATTTATTCAGATAAAGAGTGCGTGGATGGTAGCAGAATTTCGCTTTGCTTACCGCCTGTTGTTAAGTGATTTGATCGATGGTTGTTAATGATGTCAACGATGGCGCAAAAATTGCCCGCTTTTGGTGCGCGCTGCGTCAGAATGGCGCAGTAATTTCCAGTAAATTTCGTCAATGATCACAATTCCAGAATTATATTTTACTTTTGCATAATATTGCGTTTTTTATTCTTTCTATTCACCATCATCGCAAACATATTCACTTTTTATGCACTTTAAATGCATAGCGTACAGTTATAACTCCTTGATTATCAGTTAATCGCCCCCTTTTATGCACTTTTATCACTGGCTGGCACGAACCCTGCAATCTACATTTACAGCGCAAACATTACTTATTATTAACATATAAATAACGAATCATTTACTGTAGAGGTCGCTATGTCTCAGCCAATTACGCGTGAAAACTTTGATGAATGGATGATACCTGTTTACGCTCCGGCACCATTTATTCCGGTACGTGGCGAAGGTTCGCGCTTGTGGGATCAGCAGGGGAAAGAGTATATCGACTTCGCGGGTGGCATTGCGGTGAACGCACTGGGCCATGCGCACCCGGAACTGCGCGAGGCGCTGAACGAACAGGCGAGTAAGTTCTGGCATACCGGTAATGGTTACACCAACGAGCCGGTACTGCGACTGGCGAAAAAATTGATCGACGCCACTTTTGCCGATCGCGTGTTCTTCTGTAACTCTGGTGCGGAAGCCAATGAAGCGGCGCTAAAACTGGCGCGTAAATTCGCTCACGACCGCTTCGGCAGCCATAAGAGCGGTATCGTGGCGTTTAAAAATGCGTTTCATGGTCGCACGCTATTTACTGTCAGTGCGGGTGGGCAGCCAGCCTATTCACAGGATTTTGCGCCACTGCCGCCGGATATTCGTCATGCTGCATATAACGATATTAACTCTGCCAGTGCGCTGATTGACGACTCTACCTGTGCGGTGATTGTCGAACCCATTCAGGGAGAAGGTGGTGTGGTGCCAGCCAGCAACGCATTTTTACAGGGACTTCGCGAACTGTGTGACCGCCACAACGCATTGCTGATTTTTGATGAAGTACAAACGGGCGTCGGGCGTACCGGGGAACTGTATGCCTATATGCACTACGGCGTGACGCCCGATCTGTTAACTACCGCCAAAGCACTGGGCGGCGGTTTCCCCGTTGGCGCTCTGTTGGCAACCGAAGAATGCGCCAGCGTGATGACCGTTGGCACTCATGGCACCACCTATGGCGGCAATCCGCTGGCCTCGGCGGTGGCAGGCAAAGTGCTGGATCTCATCAACACGCCAGAGATGCTTAATGGCGTAAAACAGCGTCATGACTGGTTTGTTGAGCGTCTTAATACCATTAATCACCGCTATGGTTTGTTCAGTGAAGTTCGCGGCTTAGGTCTTTTAATTGGCTGTGTACTGAATGCTGATTACGCCGGGCAAGCGAAACAAATTTCTCAGGAAGTGGCGAAAGCAGGAGTGATGGTACTGATTGCGGGTGGCAACGTGGTGCGTTTTGCACCAGCGCTCAATGTCAGCGAAGAAGAGGTGACAACCGGGCTGGATCGTTTTGCTGCGGCCTGTGAACGCTTTGTGAGCGGAGGTTCATCATGATGGTCATCCGTCCCGTTGAACGCACTGATGTCTCAGCGTTAATGCAGCTTGCCAGCAAAACGGGCGGCGGCCTGACGTCGCTTCCCGCCAATGAAGCCACGCTTTCGGCGCGTATCGAAAGGGCAATCAAAACCTGGCAAGGCGAACTGCCCAAAAGTGAGCAGGGTTATGTATTTGTACTGGAAGATAGTGAGACAGGCACTGTGGCGGGAATTTGCGCTATAGAGGTAGCGGTTGGTCTGAATGATCCCTGGTATAACTATCGCGTCGGCACGCTGGTTCACGCCTCAAAAGAGCTAAATGTCTATAACGCGTTACCGACGCTGTTTCTCAGTAATGATCACACCGGCAGCAGCGAGTTGTGCACGCTATTTCTCGACCCGGAGTGGCGCAAAGAGGGCAACGGTTATTTGCTGTCGAAATCGCGCTTTATGTTTATGGCGGCTTTTCGCGACAAGTTTAATGACAAAGTGGTCGCCGAAATGCGCGGGGTGATAGACGAACACGGCTATTCACCGTTCTGGCAAAGCCTCGGTAAACGCTTCTTTTCGATGGATTTTAGCCGCGCCGATTTTCTCTGCGGCACCGGGCAAAAGGCGTTTATTGCAGAACTGATGCCGAAACATCCGATCTATACCCACTTTTTATCCCAGGAAGCGCAGGACGTCATCGGTCAGGTACATCCGCAGACCGCGCCTGCCCGCGCGGTGCTGGAGAAAGAAGGTTTTCGCTACCGTAACTATATCGACATTTTTGACGGCGGGCCGACGCTTGAGTGTGACATCGACCGCGTGCGAGCCATTCGTAAAAGTCGGCTGGTGGAAGTGGCAGAAGGGCAGCCTGCGCAGGGCGAATTCCCGGCCTGCCTGGTCGCCAATGAAAATTATCACCATTTCCGCGTGGTGCTGGTGCGTACCGATCCAGCGACCGAGCGTTTGATTTTAACCGCCGCACAACTGGATGCCCTCAAATGCCACGCAGGGGATCGCGTTCGTCTGGTGCGCCTGTGCGCAGAGGAGAAAACAGCATGACTTTATGGATCAACGGTGACTGGGTGACCGGCCAGGGTGCATTGCGTGTGAAGCGTAATCCGGTATCGGGCGAGGTGTTATGGCAAGGCAATGATGCCGATGCCGCTCAGGTCGAGCAGGCTTGTCGGGCTGCCCGAGCGGCGTTTCCGCGCTGGGCACGACTCTCCTTTGGCGATCGTCAGGTAAGAGTTGAACGCTTTGCCGGATTGCTGGAAAGCAATAAAGCCGAATTAACCGCGATTATTGCCAGAGAAACCGGTAAGCCGCGCTGGGAAGCGGCAACCGAAGTGACGGCGATGATCAATAAAATCGCGATATCAATTAAGGCGTATCACGTTCGTACCGGCGAGCAGCGTAGCGAAATGCCGGACGGCGCGGCGAGCCTGCGCCATCGTCCACACGGTGTGCTGGCGGTGTTTGGGCCGTATAATTTCCCCGGGCATCTGCCGAACGGGCATATCGTTCCGGCATTGCTGGCAGGTAACACAATTATCTTTAAACCCAGCGAACTGACACCGTGGAGCGGCGAAGCGGTAATGCGCTTATGGCAGCAGGCTGGCTTGCCGCCGGGCGTACTAAACCTGGTGCAGGGCGGGCGTGAAACAGGGCAGGCGCTGAGTGCGCTGGAGGATCTCGACGGCTTGCTGTTTACCGGCAGCGCCAATACCGGCTACCAGTTACATCGCCAGCTCTCTGGTCAGCCGGAGAAAATTCTCGCCCTTGAGATGGGTGGTAATAACCCACTAATAATCGATGAGGTGACGGATATCGATGCCGCTGTCCATCTGACTATTCAGTCAGCATTTGTCACTGCCGGGCAACGGTGTACCTGCGCCCGCCGTTTATTGCTTAAAAGCGGGGCGCAGGGCGATGCATTTCTTGCCCGTCTGGTTGCCGTCAGCCAGCGATTAACGCCGGGCAACTGGGACGATGAACCCCAACCGTTTATTGGCGGGCTGATATCAGAGCAGGCCGCACAGCAGGTGGTTACTGCCTGGCAGGAGCTGGAAGCGATGGGTGGACGAACCCTACTTGCGCCACGTTTACTGCGCGCAGGAACATCATTGCTGACGCCGGGGATCGTTGAAATGACGGGCGTTGCTGGCGTGCCGGATGAAGAAGTGTTCGGGCCACTATTGCGCGTCTGGCGTTATGACAATTTCGATGAAGCGATTCGAATGGCGAATAACACCCGCTTTGGCCTCTCTTGCGGGCTGGTTTCCTCCAGGCGGGATAAGTTCGAGCAACTGTTACTGGAAGCGCGAGCAGGGATTGTTAACTGGAACAAACCGCTTACCGGTGCTGCCAGTACCGCGCCATTCGGCGGTATTGGCGCTTCAGGTAACCATCGCCCCAGTGCCTGGTATGCCGCCGATTACTGCGCCTGGCCGATGGCAAGCCTGGAGTCAGACTCGTTAACGTTGCCCGCCACGCTTAACCCCGGTCTGGATTTTTCCGAGGAGGTGGAGCGATGAACGCCTGGGAAGTCAATTTCGACGGACTGGTGGGGCTGACGCATCATTACGCGGGCTTGTCGTTTGGTAATGAAGCTTCTACCCGTCATCGTTTTCAGGTGTCTAACCCGCGACTGGCGGCGAAACAGGGCTTACTGAAAATGAAAGCCCTTGCCGATTTGGGATTTCCCCAGGCGGTTATCCCACCGCACGAGCGCCCGTTTATTCCGGTTTTACGTCAGTTGGGATTCAGTGGTAGCGATGAGCAGGTACTGGAAAAGGTTGCACGTCAGGCACCGCATTGGCTTTCCAGCGTCAGTTCCGCTTCGCCAATGTGGGTAGCCAATGCGGCAACGGTCGCGCCATCCGCCGATACGCTGGATGGCAAAGTGCATCTCACCGTTGCCAACCTGAACAATAAATTTCACCGTTCGCTGGAAGCCCCCGTCACCGAATCGCTGTTAAAAGCGATTTTCAACGAGGAGAAAAAATTCGCTATCCATTCGGCGTTGCCACAGGTGGCCTTGCTCGGTGACGAGGGGGCGGCAAACCACAATCGTCTCGGCGGCCATTATGGTGAACCGGGTATTCAGCTTTTTGTCTACGGGCGAGAAGAGGGCAATGTTTCCCGACCTTCCCGCTATCCGGCGCGGCAGACCCGCGAAGCCAGCGAAGCGGTGGCAAGGCTGAATCAGGTGAATCCCCAACAGGTGATTTTCGCCCAGCAAAACCCGGACGTTATCGACCAGGGCGTTTTTCATAATGATGTGATTGCCGTAAGTAACCGTCAGGTGCTGTTTTGCCATCAGCAGGCGTTCGCTCGCCAGGCGCAATTACTGGCAAACCTGCGTTCGCGGGTCAATGGTTTTATGGCGATAGAAGTTCCGGCGGCACAGGTTTCCGTGTCGGATGCGGTGTCTACGTATCTGTTTAACAGCCAGTTACTGAGTCGCGATGATGGTTCCATGATGTTGGTGCTGCCTCAGGAGTGTCAGGAACACGCAGGAGTATGGCGTTATCTCAATGAACTCCTTGCCGCTGACAACCCGATTAGCGAACTAAAAGTTTTTGATTTACGTGAAAGTATGGCAAACGGCGGCGGCCCGGCGTGCCTGCGGTTGCGCGTGGTGTTGACAGAAGAAGAACGCCGGGCGGTGAATCCGGCGGTGATGATGAACGATACGCTGTTTAATGCGCTCAATGACTGGGTGGAGCGTTACTACCGCGATCGTCTTACTGCGGCGGATCTGGCTGATCCGCTGCTGCTGCGCGAAGGGCGGGAAGCACTGGATGTATTGAGCCAATTACTGAATCTCGGTTCGGTTTATCCGTTCCAGCGCGAGGGAGGGGGCAATGGATAATTTTCTTGCTCTGACCTTAACGGGTAAAAAACCGGTTATCACCGAGCGAGAAATCAACGGCGTTCGCTGGCGCTGGCTGGGCGATGGCGTGCTGGAACTGACGCCATTAACGCCACCGCAAGGTGCGCTGGTGATTTCAGCGGGAATACACGGTAATGAGACGGCACCTGTGGAGATGCTGGACGCGTTGCTTGGCGCAATATCTCACGGCGAGATCCCGTTACGTTGGCGGCTGCTGGTGATCCTCGGGAATCCTCCTGCGCTGAAGCAAGGGAAACGTTATTGCCATAGCGATATGAACCGAATGTTTGGCGGACGTTGGCAGCTATTTGCTGAAAGCGGGGAAACCTGTCGCGCGCGCGAACTGGAACAGTGCCTGGAAGATTTTTATGACCAGGGCAAAGAATCTGTGCGCTGGCACCTTGATCTACATACCGCAATTCGTGGCTCCTTGCATCCGCAGTTCGGTGTATTACCGCAACGCGACATTCCCTGGGACGAGAAATTTCTGACGTGGCTGGGGGCGGCGGGGCTGGAGGCACTGGTGTTCCATCAGGCGCCTGGTGGTACGTTTACCCATTTCAGCGCCAGACATTTTGGCGCGCTGGCCTGTACGCTGGAACTCGGCAAAGCGTTGCCCTTTGGGCAAAACGATCTTCGCCAGTTTGCAGTCACTGCCAGCGCAATTGCTGCGCTGCTATCTGGTGAGAGTGTCGGTATCGTGAGAACGCCGCCGCTCCGTTATCGGGTGGTTTCGCAAATTACTCGCCACTCGCCGTCCTTCGAAATGCATATGGCAAGTGACACGCTGAATTTTATGCCGTTTAAGAAAGGAACGTTGCTGGCGCAGGACGGTGAGGAACGTTTTACCGTAACCCATGATGTAGAGTATGTGTTATTCCCTAATCCGTTGGTAGCGTTGGGATTACGCGCGGGATTAATGCTCGAAAAAATAAGCTAATACTTACCCGCAGAAATCATTCTGCGGGTATTAAGTTACTTTCTTATAAATTAATACAGATTAATCCTGGTTATTTGCTTTATTTATCACCAGTCATCCGGTATAGTTCTTCATAATCTCTGCAAAATCATCATGTTGTAATATTCTCTCATCACTCTCCATCAAATTTTCTTTTTTTCTCCATAATTGGCGCAAAAGTGTTTTTTACACTTTCATTGTTTTACCGTTGCTCTGATTAATTGACGCTAAAATCAGTAAAGTTAATCTCGTCAACACGGCACGCTACTTAAGAAAGCCGTAATAAATAACTGAAAGGAAGGATATAGAATATGCGTAAATTAACTGCACTGTTTGTTGCCTCTACCCTGGCTCTTGGCGCGGCTAACCTGGCCCATGCCGCAGACACCACTACCGCAGCACCGGCTGACGCGAAGCCGATGATGCACCACAAAGGCAAGTTCGGTCCGCATCAAGACATGATGTTCAAAGACCTTAACCTGACCGACGCGCAGAAACAGCAGATCCGCGAAATCATGAAAGGCCAGCGTGACCAGATGAAACGTCCGCCGCTGGAAGAACGCCGCGCAATGCATGACATCATTGCCAGCGATACCTTCGATAAAGCAAAAGCTGAAGCGCAGATCGCAAAAATGGAAGAACAGCGCAAAGCTAACATGCTGGCGCACATGGAAACCCAGAACAAGATTTACAACATCCTGACGCCGGAACAGAAAAAGCAATTTAATGCTAATTTTGAGAAGCGTCTGACAGAACGTCCAGCGGCAAAAGGTAAAATGCCTGCAACTGCTGAATAATCTTTCAGCCAAAAAACTTAAGACCGCCGGTCTTGTCCACTACCTTGCAGTAATGCGGTGGACAGGATCGGCGGTTTTCTTTTTTGTTCTCAAACAGATGCAAAAAAAGCCTGATCGCCACTAACGTAAATCACCCGAGTTGCCGATAACCATCCACGGTTACCTGAACGATAACAATGAAAAGAACGGGCCGGGAGCGAGTATGGAATACTTTGATATGCGTAAAATGTCGGTGAATCTGTGGCGAAATGCTGCCGGTGAAACGCGCGAAATTTGCACTTTCCCACCGGCAAAACGTGATTTTTACTGGCGTGCCAGCATTGCATCCATCGCGGCGAATGGGGAGTTTTCTTTGTTTCCAGGTATGGAAAGGATAGTGACGTTGCTGGAAGGCGGCGAGATGTTCCTTGAAAGCGCAGACCGCTTTAACCATACCTTAAAACCGTTACAGCCTTTTGCCTTTGCGGCGGACCAGGTGGTTAAAGCGAAACTGACGGCAGGGCAGATGTCGCTGGATTTCAACATCATGACACGCCTGGATGTCTGTAAGGCGAAAGTCAGAATTGCCGAACGTACGTTTACTACCTTTGGCTCACGCGGCGGGGTAGTGTTTGTCATTAACGGGGCGTGGCAATTGGGCGATAAACTGCTCACTACCGACCAGGGCGCGTGCTGGTTCGATGGCAGGCACACCCTGCGGCTTTTACAACCGCAAGGTAAACTGTTGTTCAGTGAAATCAACTGGCTCGCTGGTCATTCGCCGGATCAAGTTCAGTAATTTCATAGTTACCGGAAAGCAGCGGCTTACAAAGAATTTTATAACCGTCGTGATCAAACCCGGCGGGTGTCCGAATTAACATTGTCGCTTCTTCCAGCGAATTAACCGCCCCCAGCCACAGCCAGTTTTGAATAATATGATATTGAGTCATTTCCGGGTGCTGTTCTTTCAGTGCCACCGCACCTTGCCAAGGCCAACACACCACCCGCAAACGCTCCAGAGCCTGGCGCAAGCGTAGCGCATGATCGTCATGGCTCTCTTTACCGCAACACGCCCCGGCGCAACGTTTTAATGCAGAACGAAAACATGCACGCCCGCGGCTTAACGGTTCCAGTCCCAACAGGCCATAACAAAGTTTTTGTTCATCAGCGATGGTCTGCAATGCTTGTAAAGCTGCGCGCCTATTGGCAAACAGGCCAAACAGGTTGGGGGCTCGTGAAAAATCCACCTCTTTGGCATACACCACATCGACGCGCTTTTCATTTAATTGCAGAGCACAGAGCTGGCGATTGCGGCGCAACCGTTTATTAAATAGCGGCTGCTGCTCTTTGATTAATCGCGCTTCAAGGAGCAGTGCGCCGATTTCACCGGCGGTACATATCCAGCTGATGCGTCGGGATTGTCGCAGCATGGCGGCTTCATCCGGGGTACGTAAATGAGAAAGGACGCGGCTGCGGATGTTAATGCTTTTGCCGATATAGAGCGGCATGGTGTCACTTTCGCCATGAAACAGATACACCCCTGGTCGGGTGGGTAAGTCATTAAGGAATGAACGTAAATGTTCGGGATATTCATAAATTGCCGCAGCTTCAAATTCGAGCCGCGGAGAAGTTAAACGCCGTACCACTGTTGACTCCGAGTGCTGGTTATCTATCCAGTGTAACAGGCGGGGAGCGATTAAAAAAGAGGCGGGTCGATGACAAAGGTTACACCATGAGACGTGCTACGCCTGTCAGGCCTATTCGACTCCTGCAATGTATTGAATTTGCATAGTTTTGTAGGTTGAATAAGGCGTTCACGCCGCATCCGGCGTGAACAAAGTACTCTTTTTCGCACAAACCAAATGTGCAAATTATTACTTTTTCCAGAAATCATCGAAAACGGTAATTGGCGGACGGCGTTTATGTTCGGTTTTCAGATACCAGTTCTCTATTGTTCTGGCGACCTGTTCAGGTAGGTTTTTCCCTTCCAGATAGTCGTCGATATTGTCATAGGTCACGCCGAGTGCCACTTCATCTGGCAGAGAAGGGCGATCATCTTCCAGATCGGCCGTTGGGGCTTTCTTATAAAGATGTTCCGGACAACCTAATGCCGCCAGTAACTGTTTACCCTGACGTTTGTTGAGGCGATACAGCGGATTAATGTCCGTACCGCCGTCACCATATTTAGTGAAGAATCCGGTAATGGCTTCTGCTGCATGATCGGTGCCCACCACGACACCGCTGGTCATACCCGCAATGCTATATTGTGCTTTCATCCGCTCACGCGCTTTTTCATTGCCACGGACAAAATCACTTAATTCAACACCCGCTTCGCGCAGCGCCTGTTCGCTGGCCAATACCGCGCCCTTGATATTAACGGTTAATACGCGATCCGGTTGAATAAAGGCAATGGCATCCTGACAATCTTGTTCGTCGGCCTGAACACCATAGGGCAGGCGTACGGCAATAAATTGCAGCGATTCGTTGCCGGTTTCCTGGCGCAGCTCATTAATCGCCATCTGGCACAGCTTACCGGCAAGCGTGGAGTCCTGACCGCCGCTGATCCCGAGCACCAGTGATTTAATGAACGGATAAGTTTGCAGGTAGCTTTTCAGAAAATCGACACTACGACGAATTTCCTCTTCAGCATTAATCTGCGGTTTTGCGCCCAGCGCCTTTATTATTTGTTGTTGCAATGTCATTGAACCCCTCCAGACAGAAAAGACAAAACGTCCTTAAAGCTAACCCGTTGCTACTGAAACGACAAGCGACAGCGGGCTGAATGGTGGTTAAAACGTCATACAGGAATCCTCTGAAAGCGGAGCCGTTTCGTTCACGGGCTTGAAAAAGCGCCCAATGTATTCCAGGCTTATCTAACACGCTGATAAACAAGAGGACGGAATATGAACAAGAATATGGCAGGAATTCTGAGTGCAGCGGCGGTATTAACCATGCTGGCGGGTTGTACGGCTTATGATCGTACCAAAGACCAGTTTGTACAGCCTGTGGTGAAAGACGTCAAAAAAGGCATGAGCCGGGCGCAGGTTGCACAAATTGCGGGTAAACCTTCGTCTGAAGTGAGCATGATTCATGCTCGTGGTACTTGCCAGACCTACATCCTGGGTCAACGTGATGGTAAAGCAGAAACCTACTTTGTCGCGTTAGATGATACCGGACATGTCATCAACTCCGGTTATCAGACCTGTGCTGAATACGACACTGATCCACAGGCTGCGAAGTAATCACTTCGTCTGAAAGCTTGAGTAACAACGGAAACCGGCCATTGCGCCGGTTTTTTTTGGCCTGTGTTCTTAATTATCTTCGCGAATTATTTGCCCGAAATGTGAAGAGGGTCATAACCACAGGTCAAGGAGAGACAATTTATAAGGTCAAAGAAATACTATTGCTCAGGTCTATACCGTATACTCCTTTCAGCCACAAAAAAAGTCATGTTGGTTTCGCAAGTTACCCAGAGCATGGAAGCAGGTTAAGGCTTGCGGAGTGTCTGGCTGACAGATAATCGTCGATGAGGGCAGTTTTATGGAAAAGAAACACATTTATCTGTTTTGTTCTGCGGGCATGTCTACCTCTTTACTGGTATCAAAAATGCGCGCACAGGCAGAAAAATATGAAGTTCCGGTCATTATTGAAGCATTTCCGGAAACACTGGCTGGTGAAAAAGGTCAGAATGCCGATGTCGTGTTATTAGGGCCGCAGATTGCTTATATGTTGCCCGAAATCCAGCGTTTGTTACCCAACAAACCGGTTGAAGTAATTGACTCGCTGCTTTATGGCAAAGTCGATGGTTTAGGCGTGCTTAAGGCTGCGGTTGCAGCGATTAAAAAAGCCGCAGCAAATTAATTTATTTTAAATTTTCCCGTCAAAGAGTTATTTCATAAATCAATACCGCAATATTTAAATTGCGGTTTTTAAGGGTATTTTTCTATGAGTAATGTTATTGCATCGCTTGAAAAGGTACTCCTCCCTTTTGCAGTTAAAATAGGAAAGCAGCCACACGTTAATGCAATCAAAAATGGCTTTATTCGCTTAATGCCGTTAACCCTTGCGGGGGCCATGTTTGTATTAATTAACAACGTTTTTCTAAGCTTTGGGGAGGGGTCGTTTTTTTATTCCTTAGGTATTCGCCTGGATGCCTCAACCATTGAAACACTTAATGGTCTGAAAGGTATTGGCGGCAACGTATATAACGGAACATTAGGGATAATGTCTTTAATGGCACCGTTCTTTATTGGCATGGCACTGGCAGAAGAGCGTAAAGTCGATGCGCTGGCGGCTGGGTTGTTATCCGTTGCAGCATTTATGACCGTCACCCCATATAGTGTCGGTGAGGCCTATGCGGTTGGCGCAAACTGGTTAGGTGGGGCGAATATCATCTCCGGGATTATTATTGGCCTGGTGGTGGCAGAAATGTTTACCTTTATTGTCCGCCGTAATTGGGTCATTAAATTGCCCGACAGCGTACCTGCTTCAGTATCGCGTTCCTTTTCGGCATTAATTCCCGGCTTTATTATTCTTTCCGTGATGGGGATTATTGCCTGGGCGTTGAATACCTGGGGTACCAATTTCCATCAGATCATTATGGATACCATCTCAACCCCGCTGGCATCGTTGGGTAGCGTGGTGGGCTGGGCCTATGTGATCTTTGTTCCACTGCTCTGGTTCTTTGGTATTCACGGCGCGCTGGCGCTGACCGCACTGGACAACGGCATTATGACGCCGTGGGCGCTGGAAAATATCGCGACCTATCAGCAATATGGTTCCGTCGAAGCGGCGCTGGCAGCCGGTAAGACCTTCCATATCTGGGCCAAGCCGATGCTGGACTCCTTTATTTTCCTCGGTGGCAGTGGTGCGACGTTAGGTCTAATTCTGGCTATCTTTATCGCTTCTCGCCGTGCTGATTATCGTCAGGTGGCAAAACTGGCGCTGCCGTCCGGCATCTTCCAGATTAACGAACCGATTCTGTTTGGTCTGCCAATTATCATGAACCCGGTGATGTTTATTCCGTTTGTACTGGTACAACCGATTCTGGCGGCAATCACCCTCGCAGCGTACTACATGGGCATTATTCCTCCGGTGACCAATATTGCACCGTGGACCATGCCAACCGGTCTGGGAGCCTTCTTTAACACCAACGGTAGCGTCGCTGCATTGCTGGTCGCACTCTTCAACCTTGGTATCGCAACGTTAATTTATCTGCCCTTTGTTGTGGTGGCTAACAAAGCACAAAACGCGATTGATAAAGAAGAGAGTGAAGAAGATATTGCTAATGCCCTGAAATTTTAATCGATACCGGTACGGGTAACGCTGTACCGGGAATAAATGAGGAACGATATATGATGGATCTTGACAATATTCCTGATACGCAAACAGAAGCTGAAGAGCTGGAAGAAGTGGTGATGGGACTTATCATCAACTCCGGACAAGCGCGCAGCCTGGCGTATGCCGCACTGAAACAGGCGAAGCAGGGCGATTTTGCCGCAGCAAAAGCCATGATGGATCAGTCACGGATGGCATTGAATGAAGCGCATCTGGTACAGACGAAACTGATTGAAGGCGATGCGGGCGAAGGTAAGATGAAAGTGAGTCTGGTGCTGGTCCACGCTCAGGATCATTTAATGACGTCCATGCTTGCGCGTGAACTGATTACTGAATTAATTGAGCTTCATGAAAAACTGAAGGCATAAGGAGTCGATGATGCAGCCAGTGATTAACGCGCCGGAAATTGCCACTGCCCGAGAACAGCAGTTGTTTAATGGCAAAAACTTCCATGTGTTTATCTACAACAAAACTGAGAGTATCAGCGGACTGCATCAGCACGACTATTATGAATTTACTCTGGTATTAACCGGGCGTTATTTCCAGGAGATTAACGGTAAGCGCGTGTTACTGGAACGGGGCGATTTTGTTTTTATTCCGTTAGGTTCGCACCATCAAAGTTTTTATGAGTTTGGTGCCACGCGCATATTGAACGTTGGGATCAGTAAACGCTTTTTTGAGCAGCATTACCTGCCGTTGTTGCCTTATTGCTTTGTTGCTTCACAGGTATACCGGACCAATAATGCTTTTCTCACCTATGTGGAAACAGTGATTTCTTCATTGAATTTCCGTGAAACAGGGCTGGAAGAGTTTGTTGAGATGGTTACTTTTTATGTCATTAACCGTTTACGTCATTACCGCGAAGAACAGGTGATTGATGATGTACCGCAGTGGCTGAAAAGTACGGTAGAAAAGATGCATGATAAAGAGCAGTTTAGTGAATCGGCGCTGGAGAATATGGTGACGTTGTCAGCCAAATCACAGGAATATTTGACGCGAGCGACCCAACGATATTATGGCAAAACGCCAATGCAGATTATTAATGAAATCCGTATTAATTTTGCCAAAAAACAACTGGAAATGACTAACTATTCAGTGACAGACATTGCGTTTGAGGCCGGTTATAGTAGCCCGAGTTTGTTTATTAAAACGTTTAAGAAATTAACGTCCTTTACGCCTAAGAGCTATCGTAAGAAATTGACTGAATTTAATCAGTAAGTCGTTATACCTGACAATTAACATATCTGTCCTGTTGCTGGATTATTTATGTCCGGGGGCAGATATGCCAGATATCAGTATTCTGTACTGAAGGGAGAAATTATGAGCCAGAAATTAAAAGTCGTCACTATTGGTGGCGGGAGCAGCTATACCCCGGAGTTACTGGAAGGATTTATTAAGCGTTATCACGAATTACCTGTCAGCGAATTATGGCTGGTGGATGTTGAAGGTGGTAAAGCTAAACTTGATATTATTTTTGATCTCTGCCAACGGATGATTGATAACGCTGGCGTCCCGATGAAGCTTTATAAAACGCTGGATCGCCGCGAAGCATTGAAAGATGCTGATTTCGTTACTACCCAACTGCGCGTAGGCCAATTACCGGCGCGCGAACTGGATGAACGTATTCCATTAAGTCATGGTTATCTTGGTCAGGAAACTAACGGTGCGGGCGGTTTGTTTAAAGGTCTGCGTACCATTCCGGTGATTTTTGACATCGTAAAAGATGTCGAAGAACTTTGTCCGAATGCATGGGTGATTAACTTTACTAACCCGGCGGGAATGGTCACTGAAGCCGTCTATCGTCATACCGGATTTAAACGCTTTATCGGCGTGTGTAATATTCCGATCGGCATGAAGATGTTTATTCGCGATGTTCTGACTCTGAAAGACAGCGATGATTTATCTATCGATTTGTTCGGCCTCAACCATATGGTGTTCATTAAGGATGTGCTGGTAAATGGCAAATCACGCTTTTCCGAATTGCTTGATGGTGTGGCATCCGGGCAGTTAAAAGCATCTGGCGTTAAAAATATTTTCGATCTGCCATTTAGCGAAGGCTTAATTCGTTCTCTGAATCTGTTGCCGTGTTCTTATTTGCTTTATTACTTCAAGCAAAAAGAGATGCTGGCTATTGAAATGGGCGAATACTACAAAGGCGGCGCACGTGCGCAGGTAGTACAGAAAGTCGAGAAACAACTTTTTGAGCTATATAAAAACCCGGAGTTGAATGTTAAGCCGAAAGAGCTGGAACAGCGCGGTGGGGCTTATTACTCTGATGCAGCGTGCGAAGTGATCAACGCTATCTACAACGACAAGCAAGCAGAACATTACGTTAATATCCCGCATCATGGGCATATTGATAATATTCCGGCAGACTGGGCGGTAGAAATGACCTGTACGCTGGGGCGCGATGGCGCGACGCCACATCCGCGCATTACGCATTTCGATGATAAAGTGATGGGGCTGATTCACACCATCAAAGGTTTCGAGATTGCTGCCAGCAACGCCGCACTTAGCGGGGAATTTAACGATGTGTTACTGGCGCTAAACCTTAGTCCGTTGGTGCATTCCGATCGCGATGCTGAGCTGCTGGCACGCGAGATGATTCTGGCGCACGAGAAATGGCTGCCAAATTTTGCCGACTGCATCGCAGAGCTTAAAAAAGCACATTAACCGAGGCTGATTATGGAACGCTTACTGATTGTTAATGCCGATGATTTTGGCTTAAGCAAAGGTCAGAACTACGGCATTATCGAGGCCTGTCGCAATGGGATTGTCACGTCGACGACGGCGCTGGTGAATGGGCAGGCTATTGACCATGCAGTGCAGTTGAGTCGTGATGAACCGAGTCTGGCCATAGGGATGCACTTTGTCCTTACTATGGGCAAGGCACTGACAGCTATGCCGGGGTTAACCCGCGATGGTGTGCTGGGAAAATGGATCTGGCAGTTGGCAGAAGAAGATGCTTTACCGCTGGAAGAAATTACTCAGGAGCTTGCCAGTCAGTATTTGCGTTTCATTGAGCTATTTGGACGCAAACCTACGCATCTTGATAGCCATCATCATGTGCATATGTTCCCGCAGATTTTCCCGATTGTTGCCAGGTTTGCGGCTGAAGAGGGGATAGCGTTGCGCATCGACCGTCAGCCGCTATCTAACGTTGGTGATTTACCGGCTAATCTGCGCAGTTCGCAGGGATTCAGTAGCGCGTTTTATGGTGAAGAGATTAGCGAGACACTGTTCCTGCAAGTGCTTGATGACTCCAGTCATCGCGGCGAGCGCTCTCTGGAAGTGATGTGCCACCCGGCGTTTATCGATAATACGATTCGCCAGAGTGCTTATTGCTTCCCTCGGTTAACGGAACTGGATGTGCTGACTTCAGCGTCGTTGAAATATGCGATTGCTGAGCGTGGTTATCGGTTGGGTAGTTATCTTGATGTGTAAGTAAGGTGGTAAGGTCACTCCCCAGGGGGCGTGACCTTATCCATATTTACGCCGGGATTTTGTCAATCTTAGGAATGCGTGACCACACGCGGTGTGCTGCCATCAGCGTTAACAGTTCATCCATAAAACTACCATCGGCGCTGTCAGCTTCCACCATCCCTTCTTCACCCTGGTCAGCGACCTTGATTGTTGCTTTAAACTTGCGCGCGTCTCCCGCCAGCGCAATCGGTTTAAGGTGTTTGTAGGCTTCCATCAGGTAGTAGTTGGCATCGCCGTTGTCAGCGATATCCGCGATATTGCCGCAAGGGACAATAACCGCATCGACCGTCAGCGAAGGCGCTCCGGCAAATGTAGCGGCTATAGGCAGCACCGTACCGTCATCCGCAGTCACTTCACCCATTCGGGAGTAGAGCAGTTTGGCATGAACGCCTTTGGCCTTCAGCGCCTTGAGAATGGTCAGAAGGTCTGCCGATCTCACTTCACCATTAAGCAAAATCGCTACCACGCGACCTTTTACATCACCGTCAGGAATGGCGTACAGACTTAAGGATGGATCCTTTTTCAGACCGTTGACGTCCGGAGGCGGGGTGATATTCAGCTGGTCGTCAGTCAGTTCGATACCGAGATTTTTCGCCACCGCCTGGGCCAGAGTGAGATCAATATGCGCCAGCTGGTCAACAACGCGCTCACGAATATACGGACGAACTACTTTGCTTAACTCAAAGCTGAAACCATCGACAATATGGCGCTGCTCGAATGGCGTCTGACTTAGCCAGAACAGGCGCGGATGGGAATAATATTCGCCAAACGATGGACTGCGCTCGCGAACTTTATTTCCTTCCATGCGTTCCTGGTATGATTCAAAACCGCCACGTTTCGGCCCTGGCGGTGTTTCGCGCGGCCAGTTATCGTTGATCGAGTTCGGTTCGTAATTCGCCGGGTTAGTGTCGATCCCCATACGATGCATGCCGTCACGCTGGAAATTATGGTAAGGGCAGGTCGGGCGGTTAATCGGAATCTCATGGAAATTTGGTCCGCCAAGACGACTGATTTGTGTATCGGTATAAGAGAACAAACGCCCCTGCAACAGCGGATCGTTGGTGAAATCCAGACCGGGGACAATATGCCCAGGATGGAAAGCCGCCTGTTCGTTTTCGGCAAAGAAGTTATCCGGATTACGATTAAGCACCATTTTGCCAACACGCTGAACGGGCACCAGTTCTTCCGGGATAAGTTTAGTTGGATCAAGAAGGTCGAAGTCGAACTTAAATTCATCTTCTTCAGGAATCAACTGGAAGCCCAGTTCGTATTCCGGGAAATCGCCTGCTTCGATGGCTTCCCACAACTCGCGGCGGTGGAAGTCCGGGTCACGTCCGGTTAGTTTTTGTGCTTCATCCCAAACCAGTGAGGCTTTACCGGCCAATGGTTTCCAGTGGAAACGTACGAACGTCGCTTTCCCTTCGGCATTAATCAGGCGGAAGGTGTGAATACCGAAGCCTTCCATGGTGCGATAGCTGCGCGGGATACCACGATCCGACATGGCCCACATCACGTTATGCAGAGTTTCAGGTTGCAGAGAAACATAATCCCAGAAAGTATCGTGGGCGCTTTGCCCTTGTGGAATTGCCCAGTGTGGTTCTGGTTTTACCGCATGAACAAAATCGGGGAATTTATGCGCATCCTGGATAAAGAAGATTGGCGTGTTATTGCCAACAAGGTCAAAAATACCCTCTTCGGTATAGAACTTGGTGGCAAAGCCACGGATATCACGCACGGTATCGGCAGAGCCAGCACCACCCTGAACGGTAGAGAAACGTACAAATACTGGGGTGATTTTGTTCGGATCTGAGAGGAAATCCGCTTTGGTAATATCGCTTAAGCTTTTATATGGCTGGAAATAACCGTGAGCGGCTGATCCGCGTGCATGAACAATACGTTCCGGGATGCGCTCATGGTCAAAGTGAGTGATTTTCTCGCGCAGAATAAAATCTTCCAGCAGTGTTGGGCCACGGCTACCGGCGCGTAGGGAGTTTTGATCATCGGCGATGCGTACACCCTGGTTGGTGGTCAGTGCATAATTTTCACTGCCTTTACGCACGTCCTCCAGGGAGTTCAGCTTTTCATTACGTGTATCAGGGGCTTTCAGACTCCCTGGCGCGGTTGGCTGCGCTCCCGGTGGCGTCGGTTCAGCCGCTGGACGATGGGAACCGTCCTCAGGTGCCAGTGAGTCCATCCCCGGTTTCGCTTCGCTGGAATCGTGTAGTGGTGACTGGTGCTGATGTGGGTTCTTTTCGTTATGTTGCGACATTGAACTCGTCTCCTTAATGTATTACTGAAAGGGCCGCTGTTTTGGTCAAAAAACTCTCTAACTATAGACCACCAGCCAGATCCCGCTTCGGAGACTATTCTGGAAACGGTGTTATGAAATACACGCAAAGCGGGACGTACAGGGGCTAAATCGGCTAAACTACAGTTTTTCTGATTTTTAATATGCGTTTAGTGAAGCCAGTAATGAAGAAACCGCTCCGTCAGCAAAACCGCCAGATTATTAGCTATGTCCCACGCACGGAACCCGCGCCGCCAGAACATGCGATAAAGATGGATTCGTTTCGTGATGTCTGGATGCTGCGTGGCAAATATGTTGCGTTTGTACTGATGGGAGAGTCATTTCTGCGCTCACCGGCGTTTACTGTGCCTGAATCCGCCCAGCGTTGGGCAAATCAGATCCGCCAGGAAGGGGAAGTGACTGAGTAAGGATTACGTACCTCCCGGTTTTGCCGGGTGGTACATGGCCTGAAATTCTGTATTTCGATGCTACATTCATTCAAATCACCTGTAACAAAAAGCTGCCTTTGACGATCTATTGCTATAAATAAGTGATCTTTTTTCTTTAATTGTTTATTTATTTTATAATAGTTAAGTTTAGCTAATCAGAATGAGCTATTTTTGATAGTTCATCCTGTGGCGTTGCCATTAAACTTATATTGTAAATTGCTTAGATTCAAATGAGATAATAATTTTGTTGAAATATGAGGTGGGAGATGTTTTCTACAAACTTAATACAGAGTGATTATGGTAATTTAAATATTAAAAACCTTGCCTTCGACTCTTTTAAAGAAAGGCTGCAGTCTACCATGACAGCACTCACTTTCTTTATATCAACGGGTCAATGTGCCTGCGATGAAATAGCAGAATCAAACTTCAATTATATGATTACCTATATGTCTAACATTAACTATGATGCCTCAAAGCCAGGAGCGCCAGCACTTAGTTTTGATACATATCTGCAGGACAATGTTAAATATAGAGTGATAATTAATAATCTTTATGGTAGTGAAATTAGGATAAGAGGTATTAATGAGAATTTTGTTGGGATGGATTTTACCTGTGAATTCCGACCAGAAAAAATGACCAATTTGATCAATATAAAAAACAGGTTGGTTATTCAGTATTTAAGAACGATATACTATGAACAAAATTATATACATCCTGTTGGGAGCATTTTTGCTGCGATTCAAAAAAATGAGAGTCTCCTAAAGTTTCCTTCGGTAATATCAATGCTTAATGTCAATCTTCTTTTTAATCCACTGAATCTTCCGGGAATGGGAAGTGGTGTGCTTGAAGAGATTATGAGTATTTCAGATAGTTCACTTAGAAAACGTCTTGGGTATGAGGTTTTAAGTTTCTCACTACAAGCACATTCATTGAGTCAGGAATGTATTGATAAGTTAGCCATTTTTTTCGCTGACGATCTGTTTAAATATGAGTCAGTATGCATCGCCGCGATGGAACATTTAAAAAGTAAGGCAACGGCCCCTATACAAAACGGACCGTTGCCAGCATAAGAATTAACGGTGTGCCAGTTCGGCGTCGTCTTCGCTATCCAGAATGGCTTTATCGGTTTGCTTCAGCCACTGGCTGGTCAGCGTGCCAGCGGTCATCGAGCCACTAACGTTTAGCGCCGTACGGCCCATGTCGATAAGCGGTTCAACGGAGATTAACAATGCCACCAGCGTTACAGGCAGGCCCATCGCAGGCAGCACAATCAGTGCGGCGAAAGTTGCGCCACCACCGACACCGGCAACGCCTGCGGAACTAACGGTAACAATACCGACCAGCGTCGCAATCCACATCGGGTCCAGCGGGTTAATGCCAACCGTAGGCGCAACCATCACCGCCAGCATTGCCGGATACAAACCGGCACAGCCGTTCTGACCAATGGTCGCACCGAAAGAGGCGGCGAAACTGGCGATAGATTCAGGTACACCCAGACGACGCGTTTGTGCTTCCACATTAAGCGGGATAGACGCAGCACTGGAACGGCTGGTAAAGGCAAACGTCAGTACTGGCCATACCTTACGGAAGTACTTCAGCGGGCTCACGCCATTAATGCCCAGCAGAAGGCCATGCACTGCAAACATAATCAGAAGACCGAGGTAGGACGCGACAACGAAACTACCCAGTTTGATGATGTCTTGCAGGTTAGAACCTGCAACCACTTTGGTCATCAGCGCCAGAACGCCGTAAGGGGTCAGCTGCATGACCAGGCGAACCAGTTTCATCACCCAGCTTTGCAGGGTATCGATAGCGGTTAAGACGCGTTCACCTTTCGGCGCATCATCCTTCAGCAGCTTCAGCGCAGCTACGCCGAGGAATGCGGCAAAAATTACCACGCTGATAATTGACGTCGGATTGGCTCCGGTCAGATCGGCAAACGGGTTTTTCGGGATAAAGGACAAGACCAGCTGCGGAACGCTCAGGTCAGAGACTTTACCAACATAGTTACTTTCGATGGCGTTCAAACGTGCAGTTTCTGCACCACCCTGAACCAGACCTTCAGCCGTCAAACCAAACAGGTTGGTGACCAGCACACCGACCAGCGCCGCAATCAGCGTGGTAAACAAAAGCGTTCCGATGGTCAGAAAACTGATTTTGCCTAACTGTGATGCGTTATGCAGACGGGCAACCGCGCTCAGAATAGAGGCGAAGACTAACGGCATAACGATCATTTGCAGCAGTTGAACATAGCCGTTACCAACGATGTTAAACCACTGTACAGAATCTTTAAGTACCTGGCTGTCAGAACCATAAATGGTATGCAGGGCGAGGCCAAAAACCACACCCATCACCAGACCCACCAGCACTTTTTTCGCCAGACTCCACTGTTTATGGCGGGTCTGAGCCAGCGCAAACAGCAGTACAACGAACACCACGATGTTCGCAATTAATGGAAAGTTCATCCCCGTTCTCCTGATCTTATTATTTCTATCACTGCGTAGCAGTCATAGTGTTGGCGCAAGATTAACAGAACTGTGAGCTGGCTCTTATATTCAAATGGAATTGCTTATTCCAGAAAGGCGATTTTTGCCTTTTTAGTATTCAACCTGATGCTTAATAAGCCGATGAAACTGGATCTGCAAGGTATTGATCATTTGCGATGACCAACGAACAGCGCTGTTTTCGGGTAATGAATGGGGCATCCATACCGACCAGACAAATAATGCCATGCAGATAAAACGTTCCAGTTGGTTGCCCTTTTGGGGAACCAGGATAGGCAAGCGGAAACGCCAGCGGCATGGCCAGAGCAGGGGAACACCGGCGGGTGTCAGCATATCGGCAAGTATGTGGCTCAAATAACCCAGCACCATGCCCTGCAACGCATCAGCCGGAATGAACCAGCTTTCAGGAACCTTAAGGTAAAAGGTTGCCAGCAGCGCAAATACCGCCAGCAGACTGTGGGTAAAACCACGATGCCCAAAAGCGCGGGCGATCGGTTTTGATATCCACTTTAATCGCTGCCCAAGAAACGACTTTGGGTGATCGATGTCCGGTAACAAACACGTCAGGATTGCGGAAGGGACAATATGCCACCAGTCACCCTGTGCCAGCACGGGCGTCAGCTCGGCATTTTTGGCAAATACCGCACAAGCAATAGAAAAGAGAAGGTGACCTTCCGCCGTCATGATAAAACTCACTAAACTGTCGATACGTACAGTATAGGATTTTTATACAGTGCACGGAAGTAGTGACGGTGTAACTCTTTCTCTTAAATTGACGATTAATCCGCCAGTTGAATGCAAATTCAGATAAAGAACCAGGGGCAGCGTGATAACTGCCCTTGGTTATTAACCGAGAAGGTCTTTTGCGGTGAGTTCTGTCAGCGATGAGAGTTTGACGTTTGCTAATACAAAACGTGGATCATTTTGCGCTTCTGGCGCAGGAACGACGATGGAACGCATGCGGGCTGCTTTAGAGGCGATCATGCCATTTACCGAATCTTCCAGCGCTACGCAGGTCAGTGGGTCAACGCCCAGTTTTGCTGCGCAGTCGAGATATACTTGCGGATGCGGCTTGCTGTAAGGCAATTTTTCAGCCGAGGCGAGGGCATCGAAACTGTCGCGTAAGTCAAACATGGTCAACACTTTTTCCAGCATATGTAGTGGTGACGCGGAGGCCAGTCCCACCAATAAACCTTGTTCTTTGCATAACGCAACGGCTTCACGCACGCCTGGCAATAATGGGCGTGTCTCTTCAACCAGTGAAATGGCACGAGCAATAACCCGTTCAACCACCTCCTGACGGCTCGGCCCATTCCACGGTTGCCGGGCGTACCATAGATCGACCACCATATCGATGCGTAAACCTAAGGTGTCCGGCAGCTCGTTACGACGGGAGATATCCACCCCCAGGCTTGCCATCACATCCAGTTCGGCCCGATCCCATAAAGGTTCTGAGTCGATAAGTAATCCATCCATATCAAAAATTGCAGCAAGAATCTGACGCGGGGTTGACATTACAACCTCTCCTTTAGAGCATTATGTGTAAGGTATTAAGCCGTGCTTATGATTAAGCGCCTATCATATCGCCTTTAAAGAATGGGCGAAAACAGATATCTACAGGTAAACTAAGTGAAACGACGCGTCTTAATCAAGGAGAACTCATGACGTATCAACAAGCTGGACGCATTGCTGTTTTGAAAAGGATTTTAGGTTGGGTGATTTTTATACCTGCATTGATCTCTACATTGATTTCTTTGCTGAAATTTATGAATACCCGGCAGGAAAACCAGGAAGGCATTAATGCGGTCATGCTCGACTTTACTCATGTCATGATCGATATGATGCAGGCGAATACGCCTTTTTTGAATCTGTTCTGGTATAACTCCCCGACCCCCAATTTTAATGGTGGCGTGAACGTTATGTTCTGGGTGATTTTCATCCTGATTTTTGTCGGACTGGCGTTGCAGGATTCCGGTGCCCGGATGAGTCGCCAGGCGCGCTTCTTGCGGGAAGGTGTTGAAGATCAACTCATTCTGGAAAAAGCCAAAGGGGAAGAGGGGCTAACGCGTGAACAAATTGAGTCACGTATTGTTGTGCCGCACCATACTATTTTCCTGCAGTTTTTCTCGCTGTATATCCTGCCGGTTATTTGTATTGCTGCAGGTTATGTGTTCTTTTCCCTGCTGGGGTTTATTTAATCAAAAGGCCGCACGGAGCGGCCATTATCCTCACCCCATATTATGCTGCTAATAATCTATCCAGTGACTGCTGAGCAATAACCAAATGCTGACCGCCAAATAACCTTGCACGATTTAACAGCGTGTAGAGTTGGTAAACCGGTTGACGTTCAAGGAAATCGGCAGGTAGCGGGGATACTGACTGATAGCCGTCATAGATTTGTGGCGGCTGTTCAGTATGCAGCGGTAACATCGCCAGGTCGCACTCTCGGTCACCCCAGTAGCAGGCCGGGTCGAAAATGTACGGGCCATCCGGACCCAGCGCACAGTTGCCGGACCATAAATCGCCGTGCAACAGAGAAGGCTGCGGTTGATGCGAGGCCAGACGCTGCTGAATATGCTCGACGATGGCATCGATATTGCCGAAAGCGATCCCTTTTTCTGCCGCCAGTTCCAGCTGCCAGCCAATCCGTTGTTCAGCAAAAAAAGTTGACCAGCGACGTTGCCAGGTGTTGGGCTGGGGAGTTGTGGAGAGCGCGTTATCGAAATCGAGGCCAAATTGCGGTTGGTCGCTCCATTGATGTAAACGCGCAATTTGCTGACCAAGAATAAATGCGCTATGCGCATCCAGCGGGCGAGGTGGGAGATAATCCATCACCAGAAAACTGTAGTCACGGTCAGCGCCAACTGCCCAAACCTTAGGCACGGTGACGGTTTTACTACGCGACAGTAACTCCAGTTGGTCGGCTTCGGCGGTAAAACCGGGAAGCAGTTCCCTTTCATCACATTTGACGAAAAAGTCACGTCCTGCATAGCGCAAATGCCATGCGGCATGGACTTCTCCGCCAGGCAGTTCATTACGCAGTTCGATTTCGCATTCACCTAACTGCTCGCTCAAAAGACGACTGATTGCCTGCCACATGATGTCTCTCCCATGTTGTCTGCCAGATCATAAGGTTAGCGCAAGAATGCGGTGTAAAAACACGAGCTAACGCACACCACAGACTGATTATTGCCCAAAAACCATTTATTTTCTGTTGCTATTCCATTCCTCCCAGGTCGTGATGGTGATTTCAGGATCTTTGCCGGTTGCACTTTGGGTAAGCCCCGAAACCAGTTCTCTAATTTCTTCTTCACTTTGGGTACTGATAAGTCCAAAAGTGTTAGTCCCCAGCTCATGGATATTTCCATCATCATCCGTCATGGTGAGCAAAAAACCGTCGCGAGTCAGGTAATTATTCAACTCGTTAATTTCAGTCAATGTATCCTCGTGCAACATGACGGTTATGACATAACGGACAAGATCGCCACTGGCCATAGTTCACCCCTTTGTTATCACATGACTTTTGAGCATAGTCGGAGAAACGCGTTGCCGACAGGTTGGTGGTGATTCCCCCAATGCAGGGGGAATGTTTCAGTTAGCGGGAAAGGTAAGCGTAAATTTTTTGTGTATCGTCATGGGAGCACAGGCGTGTTCCCTGATTGAGTGTGGCTGCACTCCCCGCAGCTACGCCAAAACGGACCATCTCTTCAAGAGAGGCATTTTCTGCCAGTTTCAGTGTCATCGCGCCGACCATGCTGTCACCAGCGCCAACGGTGCTCTGGCTTTTCACCGGTGGTGGCACAACCTGAATGCAGTTTTCACTATCAACGCCCAGCGCCCCTTGTGGACCCAGGGAAACGACAACTCGTTTGGCCTTGCCGCTATTAACGATTTCCTGCGCGGCTTTGCGGACATCGTCTGGCTGGGTGAGTTCGCGATTCACCAGCGCACTGAGTTCTTTTTGGTTAGGCTTAACCAACTCGATGTTACCAATCGCCAGTGCTGCACTTAACGCTTCGCCAGAACTGTCGACGATACAGCGGATCCCTTGGTTTTGCGCAGCGGAAATCAGTTGGGTTAATTTTTCTAGCTTCACACCTGGCGGCAGGCTTCCGCTTATGACCAGGATAGCACCGGATTCAATTTCCAGAACTTGCTCTTCAAGCTGGCGAAACTCATCTTCACTTAATGCCGCGCCTGGCATGACAAAACGATACTGCTCACCGCTTACTTCCACATGTACGTGTAAATTCTGTCGGGTCCAGTCTTTGGCTTCTACAGTAGCGACGGGGACATTTTCATCTGCCAACAGTGAAACCAGATGTTCGCCGGTCGCACCACCCGCCGGGAAGATCGCTGTGGCACTGCCTCCAAGATGGGCAATGGCGCGGGCGACGTTGATGCCGCCGCCTCCGGGTTCGAATACCGGTGCGGTACAGCGCAGCTTTCCTTCGGGATAAATTTGCGGGGTAATTGTTGCGCTATCGAGAGAGGGCGCAAGTGTCAACGTATAGATACGTACCATCATTTCCTCCTATAGGCTGATTTCAGTCTGGCACCGAATCAGCGGAAAGTGAAGAAATTAACAATATGATTTATTAGAGCTTTATTTAAAATTTTGCAGATAAATATATATAAATAAAAATCTGTTTTCGCCACATGCTTATTCAAAAAATGAAATAAGAATACATTGCTAAGTTATTCGCGCCTTTTTATAATTCGTTACCTTTCCAGGGACGCTAATCTTTGATCCTTAAGAAAGTTTCCGGGACCGCGAAGGTCTCTTTTTTTGTTGTACGGACTCTTGATAAATGAAGCTTTTGAAGACAGTTCCTGCCATCGTTATGTTGGCGGGGGGCATGTTTGCGTCACTGAATGCAGCTGCCGATGATTCCGTTTTTACTGTCATGGACGATCCTGCCAGCGCTAAAAAACCTTTCGAAGGTAATCTGAATGCAGGATATCTTGCACAATCAGGCAATACGAAAAGCTCCTCACTTACGGCTGACACTACCATGACCTGGTATGGACATACCACTGCCTGGTCGCTGTGGGGGAACGCCAGTAATACCTCTTCTAATGATGAGCGTTCTTCAGAAAAATATGCGGCGGGCGGGCGTAGCCGTTTTAATTTAACTGATTATGACTATTTATTTGGGCAGGCAAGCTGGCTGACAGACCGTTATAACGGCTATCGAGAGCGCGATGTGTTGACCGCGGGTTATGGTCGCCAGTTTTTGAATGGCCCGGTACACAGTTTCCGCTTTGAATTCGGTCCAGGTGTGCGTTACGACAAATATACCGACAATGCCAATGAAACCCAGCCGCTGGGTTATGCCTCCGGGGCTTATGCATGGCAGTTGACTGACAACGCTAAATTTACGCAGGGTGTTTCAGTCTTTGGCGCGGAAGACACAACGCTGAACTCTGAAAGCGCATTAAATGTTGCTATTAATGAACATTTTGGACTGAAGGTGGCTTACAACGTCACATGGAACTCTGAACCTCCAGAGTCTGCACCGGAACATACCGATCGTCGGACAACCTTATCGCTGGGCTACAGCATGTAACATTATCTGCCGGACCGTAGTATGCGGTCTGGCTGTTTTCGTTTGTCACTGCTCATCCCCAAATCATTGCTGCCCAACGTAGCAACAACATAGCGCCACAGATTGCCAGTAGCACCACCACCATCTTCCAGTGTTTTTTATCAAAGCGTTTAGTCGGCATACCAGTGTCCTGCATATCTCTTGTGCGTGATAACGGAGTGTAACAAAAGGGACAGGCAACAAGGGATTTTTTGCAATTGCAGCCGTTGGGTGGCGTTGTGCACCCGGTCACTGTTATTGAGTTTAAAGTATATGTATCAACATATACATCGTAAATATTTAGTTATAAATACGCCTGTAGTTCATCTGGACTAAAGCTCAGGCTTTGGCTGATTACATTTATAGCTGCATAATATGTTTCTACCGTTTTATAATGATTATGATGAATGGCTATATGAACAGCTGATATGTTGTCATAATTTTTAGCGGCCAACAGTGTGAATAACTGATGTTGACTAAAAGAATATTTTTTTGCAAAAGTACACAGCATCGATATATAAGATAGCACGACGTCTTCATTACCCTTGCTCATGGCGATGTATAAAGCAGGGGTTCCATGTGCTGTTGCGCCTTTTAATAAATCCATGATGTTAATTTTACTGAGGTTATATTTAAAGGCGATTTCATAAATTTTTGAGAGGAACCGTGTAACACACAAAGGGTGATTATTTTCCATTGCAGCGAATAATCCTGGTTCACCGTCGTGTATTTTCATTGCTAAAATATCCATTACCAGCTTTTTGTTTAAAAGCTCTTGTGCTATTGGAGTGGTTAATGCATTCAGAAAGATATCGATTATTTCATCGAATCCATACAACATGGAGATATAGAGTCCAGGTGTTTCGTTAGCACTTTTAGTTTGCAGTAATTTAACCAGGTTATCTTCATGAATGATATGATTGTATACCAGTGACTGAATTTCTTGCATAAATATTTTTACGTTGTCAGCATGTCCGTTCATCATAGCCAGAAATAAAGCAGGTGTACCAACGCTATTCTGCGCAGTTATTATTTCAATGATTTCTTTTTCAGGGAGTATGGGTAACTGTTTGAATAATGTAATAAGCTGTTGAGTCTGGCCTGTGGCCATTATTAACAACATTGCCGATGGATGTATAGGGGCAAATGGCATTCGTGATGCAATACCCGCGAAAATTGCCCCTGGAACTCCCTCAGGTAATAGAGGCAGAATAGCAATTGCACAGTTGCGAACATACATATCAGCCCAGGTCTGAGCATCGGGACCTGAACTGATGAACTTATCAAGCGAGAGAAAGCCCCGTGCTGTCCTGTGGGTGCCTCTGACAGCAACGTTGGTATCGTTCGGGTCGTAAACGGACACAACATAATTTAATTGTCCATACGCTGACTGCTTTATTCGTAGCCTTACTGACAAAGTATGATTGTCTATATATAAAATCGCGGACATATGACTGACATTGTTTGCCATCATCCGACAGAAGAAAATATCTAAAGCGAAGCCAAAATCCTTACTCGCGATAACGCGACTACCTGCAGGAGGATGGCGAAGTAATGCTCTGAACTCCGCGTCCCGGACAATAGGGACATGTTGCTGTATGGATTCAACGGAGGAGTAATGTTTAATCAGGTTGACTTTGCCTTTTCCATTTCCCAATGAATCAAGGGCGTATTGTAATGACAGATGGCGACAAAAAATAGCGTCAGAAGGAGATTGCAAAAAAAATGCACTACCATTGAGATTTACTGTTGGTTGTATAGTTTTTTCTCTATGGATGTTTTTTGACAGCTTCATGCAATGGTTACGTTTTTCGGCAGTTGACTGTTCCTGTTCAATATAATCCAGTATGCTTCGCAAATGGTTAGCTTTAATGGGCGTGGTTTCCAGAAGTAAGGAAATGATTTCTTTTTTATAGTGTAATGTAATGAGTATATTTTCTGCATGGATGGGGGAAGTGGCAAAGCTAATGATAAAAAGGGCAGTGGAATAACAATTTTGTGATATTTTTCGACAGCTTGCGGTAAATTCCTGAGTAACACAGTATGACAGCATCGAACTTAAATCAGAGCTATCAAGTAGGGTGATGAGCTGGCGCGCAAATTGATTAATAGGCTCTGCTGAAGGCGTTGGTATGTCGCTATCGATGTGCACTCTATGAGGAGACTTATAATGAGTTCTGATAATGATATCGTTTTCACTCATAATCTATTCGCCTTATATATGTCTGGAGGTTTTGAGTATGATGATTAATTATTATCGCCAGAACGAAATGTGCACGAAAAATTGCTATAAGAATTGTGTCACTTTTATCATTGCGATATGACCAGTTCGTCATTAATCTCATGATCGTTTAAATACCACCGCCAAATAGCGCAACGAACTTTGCTGGATTCAGTTTATCTGCGTAAATCCGCTCGCAGTAAACCTTTCAGACGCTGCGTGATGTTATCAGTGGTTCTTTAAGCGTTTTGCTGGTGTACTCACTACAAACGAATTGCGAATCGAATCAATGTGAAACGGAAAGGTACAATCTCCCTTTTTTTAGTGTTAACATCGTTCAACCGGGTGGAAGGTGAGAGGTTAATGTCTTTCATTTGTGTACCTGATTGCGAACCAATTTAGCATTTGTTGGCTAGATGGTTTCGCAATGAACTGTTAATAAACAAATTTTTCTTTGTATGTGATCTTTCGTGTGGGTCACCACTGCAAATAAGGATATAAAATGCCTGTTATAACTCTTCCTGATGGCAGCCAACGCCATTACGACCACGCTGTAAGCCCCATGGATGTTGCGCTGGACATTGGTCCAGGTCTGGCGAAAGCCTGTATCGCAGGGCGCGTTAATGGTGAACTGGTTGATGCTTGCGATCTGATTGAAAACGACGCACAACTGTCGATCATTACCGCCAAAGACGAAGAAGGTCTGGAGATCATTCGTCACTCCTGTGCGCACCTGTTAGGGCACGCGATTAAACAACTTTGGCCGCATACCAAAATGGCAATCGGCCCGGTTATTGACAACGGTTTTTATTACGACGTTGATCTTGACCGCACGTTAACCCAGGAAGATGTCGAAGCACTCGAGAAGCGGATGCATGAGCTTGCTGAGAAAAACTACGACGTCATTAAAAAGAAAGTCAGCTGGCACGAAGCGCGTGAAACTTTCGCCAACCGTGGGGAGAGCTACAAAGTCTCCATTCTTGACGAAAACATCGCCCATGATGACAAGCCAGGTCTGTACTTCCATGAAGAATATGTCGACATGTGCCGCGGTCCGCACGTACCGAACATGCGTTTCTGCCATCATTTCAAACTGATGAAAACGGCAGGGGCTTACTGGCGTGGCGACAGCAACAACAAAATGTTGCAACGTATTTACGGTACGGCGTGGGCAGACAAAAAAGCGCTAAACGCTTACCTGCAGCGCCTGGAAGAAGCCGCGAAACGCGACCACCGTAAAATCGGTAAACAGCTCGACCTGTACCATATGCAGGAAGAAGCGCCGGGTATGGTCTTCTGGCACAACGACGGTTGGACCATCTTCCGTGAACTGGAAGTGTTTGTTCGTTCTAAACTGAAAGAGTACCAGTATCAGGAAGTTAAAGGTCCGTTCATGATGGACCGTGTTCTGTGGGAAAAAACCGGTCACTGGGACAACTACAAAGATGCAATGTTCACCACGTCTTCTGAGAACCGTGAATACTGCATTAAGCCGATGAACTGCCCGGGTCACGTACAAATTTTCAACCAGGGGCTGAAGTCTTATCGCGATCTGCCGCTGCGTATGGCCGAGTTTGGTAGCTGCCACCGTAACGAGCCGTCAGGTTCGCTGCATGGCCTGATGCGTGTACGTGGTTTTACCCAGGATGACGCGCATATCTTCTGTACTGAAGAACAAATTCGCGATGAAGTTAACGGATGTATCCGTTTAGTCTATGATATGTACAGCACTTTTGGCTTCGAGAAGATCGTCGTCAAACTCTCCACTCGTCCTGAAAAACGTATTGGCAGCGACGAAATGTGGGATCGTGCTGAGGCGGACCTGGCAGTTGCGCTGGAAGAAAACAACATCCCGTTTGAATATCAACTGGGTGAAGGCGCTTTCTACGGTCCGAAAATTGAATTTACCCTGTATGACTGCCTCGATCGTGCATGGCAGTGCGGTACAGTACAGCTGGACTTCTCCTTGCCGTCTCGTCTGAGCGCCTCCTATGTGGGTGAAGACAACGAGCGTAAGGTACCGGTAATGATTCACCGCGCAATTCTGGGGTCGATGGAACGTTTCATCGGTATCCTGACCGAAGAATTCGCTGGTTTCTTCCCGACCTGGCTTGCGCCGGTTCAGGTTGTTATCATGAATATTACCGATTCACAGTCTGAATACGTTAACGAATTGACGCAAAAACTATCAAATGCGGGCATTCGTGTTAAAGCAGACTTGAGAAATGAGAAGATTGGCTTTAAAATCCGCGAGCACACTTTGCGTCGCGTCCCATATATGCTGGTCTGTGGTGATAAAGAGGTGGAATCAGGCAAAGTTGCCGTTCGCACCCGCCGTGGTAAAGACCTGGGAAGCATGGACGTAAATGAAGTGATCGAGAAGCTGCAACAAGAGATTCGCAGCCGCAGTCTTAAACAATTGGAGGAATAAGGTATTAAAGGCGGAAAACGAGTTCAAACGGCGCGCCCTAACCGTATCAATGGCGAAATTCGCGCCCAGGAAGTTCGCTTAACAGGTCTGGAAGGCGAGCAGCTTGGTATTGTGAGTCTGAGAGAAGCTCTGGAGAAAGCAGAAGAAGCCGGAGTAGACTTAGTCGAGATCAGCCCTAACGCCGAGCCGCCGGTTTGTCGTATAATGGATTACGGCAAATTCCTCTATGAAAAGAGCAAGTCTTCTAAGGAACAGAAGAAAAAGCAAAAAGTTATCCAGGTTAAGGAAATTAAATTCCGTCCTGGTACAGATGAAGGCGACTATCAGGTAAAACTCCGCAGCCTGATTCGCTTTCTCGAAGAGGGTGATAAAGCCAAAATCACGCTGCGTTTCCGCGGTCGTGAGATGGCGCACCAGCAAATCGGTATGGAAGTGCTTAATCGCGTGAAAGACGATTTGCAAGAACTGGCAGTGGTCGAATCCTTCCCAACGAAGATCGAAGGCCGCCAGATGATCATGGTGCTCGCTCCTAAGAAGAAACAGTAAGGCCTTCAAGTAGCACTGTCTGTGGAGCCTTTGGGCTTCACAGGCATTGTTCGCCTTTGTTTCGTTTATTAACAATGCGAAGTGGAAGTTATTAAAATGCCAAAAATTAAGACCGTACGCGGTGCTGCTAAGCGCTTCAAAAAAACCGGTAAAGGTGGTTTTAAGCACAAGCACGCTAACCTGCGTCACATTCTGACCAAAAAAGCGACCAAACGTAAACGTCACCTGCGTCCGAAAGCCATGGTTTCCAAAGGCGATCTGGGCCTGGTAATCGCGTGCCTGCCGTACGCATAAGCCGTTAACGTTTTTAACTTTTTAATTAGAATATAGATACAGGAGAGCACATATGGCTCGCGTAAAACGTGGTGTTATTGCACGCGCACGTCACAAGAAAATTTTGAAACAAGCTAAAGGCTACTACGGTGCGCGTTCTCGCGTATACCGCGTTGCCTTCCAGGCTGTTATCAAAGCAGGTCAGTATGCTTACCGTGACCGTCGTCAACGTAAGCGTCAGTTCCGTCAACTGTGGATTGCGCGTATCAACGCAGCAGCACGTCAGAACGGTATTTCTTACAGCAAATTCATCAATGGCCTGAAAAAAGCCTCTGTTGAAATCGACCGTAAGATCCTGGCTGATATCGCAGTATTCGACAAAGTAGCGTTCACCGCTCTGGTTGAAAAAGCGAAAGCAGCTCTGGCATAAGCCAGTTGAAAGAGGGAGCTAGTCTCCCTCTTTTCGTTTCAACGCCATCAAAACATTGACTTTTATCGCCGTAGCCTTTTCAATAAAGGTCTTTTGAAAAGTACCAAAAGGTAACGCAAGCAATGAATGCTGCTATTTTCCGCTTCTTTTTTTACTTTAGCACCTGACTCCAGGAGGCTAGCGCGTGAGAAGAGAAACGGAAAACAGCGCCTGAAAGCCTCCCAGTGGAGGCTTTTTTTGTATGCGCGTTTTGAAAAATAAAAAGCCTGTCTCATCAGGCGTAATTGTCGCAGCCAGTCTGGGCACGGCCAGCGCGGAGAAACCGGAGCGTACTTAAGTACGTGAGGATTTCGAGCACTGCCCGGGACCAAAATGGCAAGTAAAATAGCCTGATGGGATAGGCTCTAAGTCCAACGAACCAGTGTCACCACTGACACAATGAGGAAAACCATGTCACATCTCGCAGAACTGGTTGCCAGTGCGAAGGCGGCCATTAGCCAGGCGTCAGATGTTGCCGCGTTAGACAATGTGCGCGTCGAATATTTGGGTAAAAAAGGGCACTTAACCCTTCAGATGACGACCCTGCGTGAGCTGCCGCCAGAAGAACGCCCGGCAGCCGGTGCGGTTATCAACGAAGCGAAAGAGCAGGTTCAGCAGGCGCTGAATGCACGTAAAGCGGAACTGGAAAGCGCAGCGCTGAATGCGCGTCTGGCTGCGGAAACGATTGATGTCTCCCTGCCGGGTCGTCGTATTGAAAACGGCGGTCTGCATCCGGTGACCCGTACCATCGACCGTATCGAAAGTTTCTTCGGTGAGCTTGGCTTTACCGTGGCAACCGGGCCGGAAATCGAAGACGATTATCATAACTTCGATGCTCTGAACATTCCTGGTCACCACCCGGCGCGCGCTGACCACGACACTTTCTGGTTTGACGCTACCCGCCTGCTGCGTACCCAGACCTCTGGCGTACAGATCCGCACCATGAAAGCTCAGCAGCCACCGATTCGTATCATCGCGCCTGGCCGCGTTTATCGTAACGACTACGACCAGACTCACACGCCGATGTTCCATCAGATGGAAGGTCTGATTGTTGATACCAACATCAGCTTTACCAACCTGAAAGGCACGCTGCACGACTTCCTGCGTAACTTCTTTGAGGAAGATTTGCAGATCCGCTTCCGTCCTTCCTACTTCCCGTTTACCGAACCTTCTGCAGAAGTGGACGTCATGGGGAAAAACGGTAAATGGCTGGAAGTACTGGGCTGCGGGATGGTGCATCCGAACGTGCTGCGTAATGTTGGCATCGATCCGGAAGTTTACTCTGGTTTCGCCTTCGGGATGGGGATGGAGCGTCTGACTATGTTGCGTTACGGCGTCACCGACCTGCGTTCATTCTTCGAAAACGATCTGCGTTTCCTCAAACAGTTTAAATAAGGCAGGAATAGATTATGAAATTCAGTGAACTGTGGTTACGCGAATGGGTGAACCCGGCGATTGATAGCAATGCGCTGGCAAATCAAATCACCATGGCTGGCCTGGAAGTTGACGGTGTAGAACCGGTTGCCGGTAGCTTCCACGGCGTGGTTGTGGGTGAAGTGGTTGAGTGTGCGCAGCATCCGAACGCTGACAAACTGCGAGTGACAAAAGTGAATGTCGGCGGCGATCGCCTGCTGGACATTGTCTGCGGTGCGCCAAACTGCCGTCAGGGCCTGCGTGTGGCGGTAGCGACCATTGGTGCTGTTCTGCCGGGTGATTTCAAAATTAAAGCGGCAAAACTGCGCGGCGAACCGTCTGAAGGGATGCTGTGCTCCTTTTCTGAGCTGGGAATTTCTGACGATCACAGCGGCATTATCGAACTGCCAGCGGATGCGCCGATTGGCACCGACATCCGCGAATACCTGAAACTCGATGACAACACCATCGAAATCAGCGTGACACCAAACCGTGCCGATTGCTTAGGCATTATCGGCGTGGCGCGTGATGTTGCCGTGCTGAACCAGCTGCCGCTGGTTGAACCGGAAATCGTTCCGGTTGGTGCGACCATCGACGACACGCTGCCGATTGCAGTAGAAGCGCCGGAAGCCTGCCCGCGTTATCTTGGCCGTGTGGTAAAAGGCATTAACGTTAAAGCGCCAACTCCGCTGTGGATGAAAGAAAAACTGCGTCGTTGCGGGATCCGTTCTATCGATGCAGTTGTTGACGTCACCAACTATGTGCTGCTCGAACTGGGCCAGCCGATGCACGCTTTCGATAAAGATCGCATTGAAGGCGGCATTGTGGTGCGGATGGCGAAAGAGGGCGAAACGCTGGTACTGCTCGACGGTACCGAAGCGAAGCTGAACGCTGACACCCTGGTCATCGCCGACCACAACAAGGCGCTGGCGATGGGCGGCATCTTTGGTGGCGAACACTCTGGCGTGAATGACGAAACGCAAAACGTCCTGTTGGAATGCGCTTTCTTCAGCCCGCTGTCTATCACCGGTCGTGCTCGTCGTCATGGTCTGCATACTGATGCGTCTCACCGTTATGAGCGTGGCGTTGATCCGGCACTGCAGTACAAAGCGATGGAACGTGCGACCCGTCTGCTGATCGACATCTGCGGTGGTGAGGCTGGTCCGGTAATTGATATCACCAACGAAGCAACGCTGCCGAAGCGTGCAACCATCACTTTGCGTCGCAGCAAACTGGATCGCCTGATTGGCCATCATATTGCCGATGAGCAGGTCACTGACATTCTGCGTCGTCTCGGCTGCGAAGTGACCGAAGGCAAAGACGAGTGGCAGGCAGTTGCGCCGAGCTGGCGTTTCGACATGGAGATTGAAGAAGATCTGGTCGAAGAAGTCGCGCGTGTTTACGGCTACAACAACATCCCTGATGAGCCGGTGCAGGCAAACCTGATTATGGGTACTCACCGCGAAGCCGATCTGTCGCTCAAGCGCGTGAAAACGCTGCTCAACGACAAAGGCTATCAGGAAGTGATCACCTACAGCTTCGTTGATCCGAAAGTGCAGCAGATGATCCATCCAGGCGTTGAAGCCTTACTGCTGCCAAGCCCTATTTCCGTTGAAATGTCAGCAATGCGTCTTTCCCTGTGGACCGGCCTGCTGGCAACCGTGGTGTACAACCAGAACCGTCAGCAGAACCGTGTGCGCATTTTCGAAAGTGGTCTGCGTTTCGTGCCAGATACTCAGGCACCGTTGGGCATTCGTCAGGATCTGATGTTAGCCGGTGTGATTTGCGGTAACCGTTACGAAGAGCACTGGAACCTGGCAAAAGAGACCGTTGATTTCTATGATTTGAAAGGCGATCTTGAATCCGTTCTCGACCTGACCGGTAAACTTAATGAGGTTGAGTTCCGTGCAGAAGCGAATCCGGCACTGCATCCGGGGCAATCCGCAGCGATTTATCTGAAAGGTGAACGTATTGGTTTTGTTGGGGTTGTTCATCCTGAACTGGAACGTAAACTGGATCTTAACGGTCGCACTCTGGTGTTCGAACTGGAGTGGAACAAGCTCGCAGACCGCGTGGTGCCTCAGGCGCGCGAGATTTCTCGCTTCCCGGCGAACCGTCGTGACATCGCGGTGGTGGTCGCAGAAAACGTTCCCGCAGCGGATATTTTATCCGAATGTAAGAAAGTTGGCGTAAATCAGGTAGTTGGCGTAAACTTATTTGACGTGTACCGCGGTAAGGGTGTTGCGGAGGGGTATAAGAGCCTCGCCATAAGCCTGATCCTGCAAGATACCAGCCGTACACTCGAAGAAGAGGAGATTGCCGCTACCGTCGCCAAATGTGTAGAGGCATTAAAAGAGCGATTCCAGGCATCATTGAGGGATTGAACCTATGGCGCTTACAAAAGCTGAAATGTCAGAATATCTGTTTGATAAGCTTGGGCTTAGCAAGCGGGATGCCAAAGAACTGGTTGAACTGTTTTTCGAAGAGATCCGTCGAGCTCTGGAAAACGGCGAACAGGTGAAACTCTCTGGTTTTGGTAACTTCGATCTGCGTGATAAGAATCAACGCCCGGGACGTAACCCGAAAACGGGCGAGGATATTCCCATTACAGCACGGCGCGTGGTGACCTTCAGACCCGGGCAGAAGTTAAAAAGCCGGGTCGAAAACGCTTCGCCCAAAGACGAGTAATCTGATCTAACTAAAAAGGCCGCTCTGCGGCCTTTTTTCTTTTCACTGTCGAAGAGTCACCGTAAAATCAACGCCATGACACTTCAGCAGAACGGATACCATGCTGACACTTGCCCGCCAACAACAGCGACAAAATATTCGCTGGTTATTATGCCTGTCAGTTTTGATGCTGCTGGCGCTTCTCTTAAGCCTTTGCGCCGGTGAACAATGGATTTCGCCAGGTGACTGGTTTACTCCTCGTGGCGAACTGTTCGTCTGGCAAATTCGCCTGCCACGTACGCTGGCTGTATTGCTGGTTGGTGCGGCGCTGGCTATATCCGGCGCTGTAATGCAGGCATTGTTTGAAAATCCTCTGGCAGAACCTGGACTACTTGGCGTCTCTAACGGCGCAGGCGTAGGGCTTATCGCCGCGGTATTGCTTGGGCAAGGGCAACTCCCAAACTGGGCACTAGGGCTGTGTGCGATTGCTGGCGCGCTTATCATCACTTTAATACTCTTACGTTTTGCCCGTCGTCATCTTTCGACCAGTCGGTTATTGCTGGCTGGTGTTGCATTAGGGATTATCTGTAGCGCACTAATGACGTGGGCTATCTATTTTTCCACCTCTGTTGATTTACGTCAGCTGATGTACTGGATGATGGGCGGTTTTGGCGGCGTAGACTGGCGGCAAAGTTGGCTGATGCTGGCATTGATCCCCGTGTTGTTGTGGATCTGTTGTCAGTCCAGACCGATGAATATGTTAGCACTTGGCGAGATCTCGGCGCGGCAACTAGGTTTACCCCTGTGGTTCTGGCGCAATGTGCTGGTGGCAGCGACCGGCTGGATGGTTGGCGTCAGTGTGGCGTTGGCGGGTGCTATCGGCTTTATTGGTCTGGTGATCCCACATATTCTCCGGTTATGTGGTTTGACCGATCATCGCGTATTACTTCCCGGCTGCGCGCTGGCAGGGGCGAGCGCATTGCTGCTGGCCGATGTTGTAGCGCGCCTGGCATTAGCTGCCGCAGAGCTGCCTATTGGCGTGGTCACCGCAACGTTGGGTGCGCCGGTGTTTATCTGGTTATTGTTAAAAGCAGGACGTTAGCCGCAAAAAGACGGTCTATGATTAAAAGCTAAGATTTTTACTGACCACCCAGGAGAAACGATGCAAGATTCCATTCTGACGACCGTAGTGAAAGATATCGACGGTGAAGTGACTACGCTGGAGAAGTACGCCGGTAATGTGCTGTTGATTGTCAATGTCGCCTCAAAGTGTGGCTTAACGCCGCAATATGAGCAGTTGGAGAATATTCAGAAAGCCTGGGCCGATCGTGGTTTTGTGGTGCTGGGATTCCCGTGCAACCAGTTTCTGGAGCAAGAACCGGGCAGCGATGAAGAGATTAAAACTTACTGCACCACTACCTGGGGGGTGACGTTCCCGATGTTCAGTAAGATTGAAGTTAATGGTGAAGGACGCCATCCGCTGTATCAAAAATTGATTGCCGCAGCGCCGACGGCAGTCGCGCCGGAAGAGAGCGGATTCTATGCCCGTATGGTCAGCAAAGGTCGTGCACCGCTGTACCCTGATGATATTTTATGGAATTTTGAGAAATTTTTAGTTGGCAGGGACGGATTGGTCATCCAGCGTTTTTCCCCGGATATGACACCGGAAGATCCCATTGTGATGGAAAGCATTAAACTGGCGTTGGCAAAATAATGTCTATTGTGATGCAGTTACAGGATGTTGCGGAACCTACCCGCCTGGGGCCGCTTTCTGGCGAGGTTCGGGCTGGGGAGATCCTGCATCTGGTGGGGCCGAATGGCGCGGGTAAGAGTACCTTACTGGCGCGAATGGCCGGAATGACCAGCGGTAAGGGAAGCATTCAGTTCGCGGGGCAACCACTGGAAGCATGGTCCGCAACAAAACTCGCGCTGCATCGCGCCTATCTTTCACAACAACAGACGCCACCGTTTGCAATGCCGGTCTGGCACTACCTGACACTGCATCAGCACGATAAAACGCGTACCGAACTACTGAATGATGTCGCAGGGGCGCTGGCTCTTGATGACAAACTCGGACGTAGCACCAATCAACTTTCCGGCGGCGAATGGCAACGCGTACGTCTTGCTGCGGTGGTGCTGCAAATCACACCACAAGCCAATCCCGCAGGCCAATTACTACTTCTTGATGAGCCTATGAACAGTCTTGATGTTGCGCAACAAAGTGCGTTAGACAAAATTCTGAGCGCGCTGTGTCAGCAAGGACTGGCGATTGTTATGAGCAGTCACGATCTCAACCACACCTTGCGTCATGCGCATCGGGCGTGGTTGCTAAAAGGTGGAAAAATGCTGGCCAGTGGACGCAGAGAAGAGGTGCTCACGCCGCCAAATCTGGCGCAGGCCTATGGGATGAATTTTCGCCGTCTGGATATCGAAGGTCACAGAATGCTGATTTCGACCATCTGATTTCATTAGTATCTTGAAAATCGGGTAATTACGACGCTAAATTAATGCAAGAATAAAAAACAGAGGAACCGTACGGAATGCGTTTCTGCCTTATTTTGATCACAGCACTGTTTCTGGCCGGGTGTAGCCACCATAAAGCACCGCCGCCAAATGCCAGACTTTCTGATTCGATTACCGTTATTGCCGGTTTGAACGACCAGCTACAGAGCTGGCATGGCACGCCGTATCGTTATGGTGGCATGACGCGGCGCGGTGTGGACTGTTCGGGGTTTGTGGTTGTGACGATGCGCGATCGTTTCGATTTGCAGCTGCCCCGTGAAACCAAACAACAAGCCTCTATCGGCACGCAAATTGATAAAGACGAGTTGCTGCCTGGTGACCTGGTCTTTTTCAAAACGGGCTCCGGACAAAATGGTTTGCATGTAGGTATTTACGATACCAACAACCAATTTATCCACGCCTCTACCAGCAAGGGAGTGATGCGTTCCTCACTCGATAATGTCTATTGGCAGAAAAATTTCTGGCAGGCGAGACGAATCTAGTATGTCGAAAAATGGACGGCGATGATACATCTCCGTCCATTTACTCCTGAATACAGTAGTATTTTACAGACAAAAATACCGTATATGGATTATTCGTTTATAATCAGGATAATCTAATAAAAGGACCCCTGAAAAAGTGGTTAACATGGAACAAATGAAAGTTACTCCTTCTGTAATTGTTATGTCTTATGGCCTCATCCCTTTTAGCCGGATACTGAAAAACATCCTTCGAGAGGGACGGTTACCATGAAGATTTTTTTGGAGAATCTTTATCATTCTGATTGCTATTTCCTGCCGATAAGAGATAACCAGCAAGACCTTGTCGGCGTTGAGTTAATTACCCATTTCTCCAGTGAAGATGGTACGGTTCGTATACCGACGAGTCGGGTTATAGCGCAACTTACCGAGGAGCAACATTGGCAATTATTTTCTGAGCAGTTGGAATTGCTAAAATCATGCCAACACTTTTTTATTCAACATAAACTCTTTGCCTGGCTTAATTTAACCCCACAAGTGGCTACTTTATTATTAGACAGGGATAATTACGCGGGCGAACTATTAAAATATCCGTTTATTGAACTGTTGATTAATGAGAATTACCCGCATCTCGATGAAGGAAAAGATAATCGCGATCTTTTGTCCTTATCGCAAATGTATCCCCTTGTGTTAGGTAATTTGGGCGCAGGCAATAGCACAATGAAAGCGGTTTTTGATGGTCTTTTCACCCGCGTCATGCTGGATAAAAGTTTTATTCAGCAACAAATCACGCATCGCTCCTTCGAACCGTTTATTCGTGCGATCCAGGCGCAAATTTCCCCATGTTGCAATTGCATCATCGCGGGGGGCATTGATACGCCAGAAATAATGGCACAGATTACCCCCTTTGATTTCCATGCTCTCCAGGGATGCCTGTGGCCTGCCGTTCCTGTAAATCAGATAACGACGTTGGTTCAGCGATAACCCTCCTGTTTGCTGGTGTTTAAGACGAGAGTAACCGTCTACACTATCAAACAGGAGGATCTATGACCCTGTCTTTTATTACCCGTTGGCGCGATGAATTGCCAGCAACCTATACAACACTTTCCCCTACGCCTTTAAATAATGCCCGGCTGATTTGGCATAATGCCGAACTGGCTAACACGCTGGGTATTCCATCGTCACTGTTTAAAAATGGCGCAGGTGTCTGGGGTGGCGAAACCCTACTGCCTGGTATGTCACCACTGGCGCAGGTTTACAGTGGTCATCAGTTCGGCGTCTGGGCGGGCCAACTGGGTGATGGGCGCGGCATTTTACTCGGCGAACAACGGCTTGCTGATGGCACTACAATGGACTGGCATCTGAAAGGTGCTGGCCTGACGCCTTATTCGCGAATGGGTGATGGACGGGCGGTTTTACGTTCGACGATACGAGAAAGTCTCGCCAGTGAGGCGATGCATTATCTGGGCATTCCGACGACCCGCGCGTTGAGTATCGTCACCAGCGATTCGCCAGTGTATCGGGAAACGGTGGAGCCAGGCGCGATGCTGATGCGTGTGGCACCAAGCCATCTGCGCTTTGGTCATTTCGAACATTTTTACTATCGCCGCGAGCCGGAAAAGGTTCGTCAGTTAGCTGAATTTGCTATTCGTCATTACTGGTCACATCTTGCAGATGATGAGGACAAATACCGTCTCTGGTTTACCGATGTTGTCGCACGTACCGCATCGTTAATTGCCCAATGGCAGACGGTCGGCTTTGCTCATGGGGTGATGAATACCGACAACATGTCGCTGCTGGGGCTGACGCTTGATTACGGGCCGTTTGGTTTTCTTGATGATTACGAACCCGGTTTTATTTGTAATCACTCGGATCACCAAGGGCGTTACAGCTTTGATAATCAACCTGCCGTCGCGTTGTGGAATTTACAGCGTCTGGCGCAGACATTGTCACCATTTGTTGCCGTAGATGCCCTGAATGAGGCCCTGGACAGCTATCAGCAGGTTTTGTTGACGCATTATGGACAACGGATGCGGCAGAAACTGGGCTTCATGACGGAGCAAAAAGAGGATAACGCGCTACTGAATGAATTATTCAGTCTGATGGCGCGAGAGCGCAGCGATTATACCCGAACATTCCGCATGCTGAGTCTGACCGAGCAGTACAGCGCGGCGTCACCGCTACGTGATGAGTTTATCGATCGTGCGGCATTTGATGACTGGTTTGCCCGTTATCGGGTACGTTTGCAACAAGACGAGGTTACCGATAGTGAGCGTCAGCAGCTGATGCAAAGCGTTAACCCAGCTCTGGTGTTGCGCAACTGGTTGGCGCAACGGGCGATTGAAGCGGCAGAAAAGGGTGATATGACGGAATTGCACCGCCTGCATGAGGCGTTGCGAAATCCTTTCAGCGACAGGGATGATGACTATGTCAGTCGTCCACCTGACTGGGGTAAACGGCTTCAAGTCAGCTGCTCGAGTTAAAGGCTACTTGGTCAACAGCAGCTTGCCAGCCTGAGTTTTACGAAGCAGATATTCTTGCCCGTCATGATCGATAATCAGTTTGCCATCCGGACCTAACAGTGTCTGGCTGGTAATTCGCCGAATGGGCTGCGGGGAAGCGGTCTTGTGATTGGCATCCGTTTCAGGCGTGAGTTTTCTGCTATCCGTATAACGCATAAAAATTAATAATAATTGATATAACAATGATTCTTATTATCAATATTCTGGCGGGCCAGAGCAAGCAGTAATTTGTTGAGAAGACAACAAGTTGCGCAGAAATGCCCATTCCGTCAGGAATGGGCACGCATTCAGAAGCGGGTATCAACCGCAGAGGCGAGTTTTTCGACCAGGCGTTCGGTATCTTCCCAGCCCAGACACGGGTCGGTAATCGATTGACCGTAAGTGAGCGGCTGACCGCCGACGATTTTTTGCGTTCCTTCGCGCAGGAAACTTTCCGCCATAATTCCAGCAATCGCCGTAGAGCCATTGCGGATTTGCTGACAAATATCCTCACAAACTTCTAACTGGCGACGGTGCTGCTTCTGGCAGTTACCGTGGCTGAAATCCACCACCAGATGTTCAGGTAAATCAAACTCGTGCAACGTATCGCAGGCAGCGGCGATATCATCCGCATGGTAATTCGGCTTTTTGCCGCCACGCATAATAATGTGGCCATACGGATTGCCGCTGGTCTGATAGATGGTCATTTGACCGTTTTTGTCAGGCGAGAGGAACATATGGCTGGCGCGGGCAGCGCGGATAGCATCCACGGCAATTCGCGTGTTGCCATCGGTACCATTTTTAAAACCTACCGGACAAGAGAGTGCCGAAGCCATTTCACGGTGGATCTGACTTTCGGTAGTACGTGCGCCAATCGCGCCCCAACTGATTAAATCAGCAATAAACTGACCGGTCACCATATCGAGGAACTCAGTCGCGGTAGGGACGCCCAGCTCATTTACCTGTAAAAGTAATTTGCGCGCCAGCTCCAGACCGTGATTTACCCGATAGCTGCCGTTTAAATCCGGATCGGAGATTAGCCCTTTCCAGCCGACAACAGTTCGTGGTTTTTCAAAATAGGTGCGCATTACGATTTCCAGCCGTGACTGGTACTGGTTGCGCAGCGACTGCAGACGGGTGGCGTACTCCATTGCAGCGGTGAGATCGTGGATCGAGCAGGGGCCAATAATGACCAACAGTCGCTTATCTTCACCATTCAGTATTTTTTCAATTCTGCGGCGGGAGTCGGTGACATGGGTGGCGACGCCAGGCGTTACGGGATACCGTAGCGCGAGTTCGGCGGGCGTTACCAGGCTCTCAATACGCGCAGTACGGAGTTCGTCAGTTCTGTTCATTACAAGTCTCAGAAATTTGTTGCTTCTACGGCAGGACTACCGGGAAGTGATGCGCATCACGATAAACCAATCGCAGCTGATTTCAAGTGCGAGGTGTGTCACACCTCGCCGGGTGGTTAGCATGATAACAAAAAAACAAGTTAATGCACTAGTTCTCTAGTACATTCGACGACTAAGGCCCATGATATCAAGGATCTTGGTGGCAATCTCTTCTACCGAATAATTGGTACTGTTAATCCATGGGATCTGATTTTTACGGTACAACGCTTCCACTTCCGCGACTTCCATCCTGCACTGACGAAGCGAGGCATAGCGACTGTTCTCCCGACGTTCCTCGCGAATCGCCGCCAGACGTTCCGGGTCGATAGTCAGGCCGAACAATTTATGCTGAAGCGGTTTGAGCGACGCGGGTAGCACCAGATTATCCATATCGTCGGCAATAAAGGGGTAGTTTGCCGCGCGGATACCAAATTGCATTGCCAGATACAGACTGGTGGGGGTTTTACCACAGCGAGAAACGCCGAGCAGGATCACCTGAGCCTGGTCCAGATTGCGCAACGAAATGCCGTCGTCATGGGCAAGGGTGTAATCAATCGCCGCAATGCGCGCATCGTATTTATTGAGATTATTAGGGTTAAGGCCATGGGTACGATGAGCAATCGGCGTTGGATCCAGTTTCATCTCTTGTTGTAGCGGGGCAACCAGCGCCTGAACGATATCCTGGCAAAAGCCTTCACTTTGCAAGATGATGGCGCGAATCTCCGGCAACACGATGGAGTAGAAGACCAGTGGGCGCACACCTGTCTGGTGATAAATTGCGTCAATCTGATCCTTCACTGCCCGTGCACGGCTCTCATTTTCGACAAACGGCAGCGTAATGCTGCTGATAGTGACGGGAAATTGTGACATTACTGCGTGTCCTAATACCTCCGCAGTTATTGCCGTACCATCAGAAATATAAAAAACGTGGCGATCAACAGCATTATCCATTTTGTTCTTCCCGTAATGCAGACATAATTCTATGAAAGCATAAATTAAAAACGCATAGAAGCGTAGAACGTTATGTCTGGTTTATAAAATGAACCTTCAATTTTATTTTTTATGAAAACAGCATTTCATTTTTACGGTTTCGTTTATACCGATGGTTTATGTGGAAATTGTCGAAGAGAGCAGATTTGCGCAACGCTGGGATCAGTCTTAAAAAGTAAAAAAATATATTTGCTTGAACGATTCACCGTTTTTTTCATCCGGTTAAATATGCAAAGATAAATGCGCAGAAATGTGTTTCTCAAACCGTTCATTTATCACAAAAGGATTGTTCGATGTCCAACAATGGCTCGTCACCGCTGGTGCTTTGGTATAACCAACTCGGCATGAATGATGTAGACAGGGTTGGGGGCAAAAATGCCTCCCTGGGTGAAATGATTACTAACCTTTCCGGAATGGGTGTTTCCGTTCCGAATGGTTTCGCCACAACCGCCGACGCGTTTAACCAGTTTCTGGACCAAAGCGGCGTAAACCAGCGCATTTATGAACTGCTGGATAAAACGGATATTGACGATGTTACCCAGCTTGCGAAAGCGGGCGCGCAAATCCGCCAGTGGATTATCGACACTCCCTTCCAGCCTGAGCTGGAAAACGCCATCCGCGAAGCCTATGCACAGCTTTCCGCCGATGACGAAAACGCCTCTTTTGCGGTGCGTTCCTCCGCTACTGCAGAAGATATGCCGGACGCTTCCTTTGCCGGTCAGCAGGAAACTTTCCTCAACGTTCAGGGTTTTGACGCCGTTCTCGTGGCAGTGAAACATGTATTTGCTTCTCTGTTTAACGATCGCGCCATCTCTTATCGTGTGCACCAGGGTTACGATCACCGTGGCGTGGCGCTCTCCGCCGGTGTTCAGCGGATGGTGCGCTCCGACCTCGCATCTTCTGGCGTGATGTTCTCCATTGATACCGAATCCGGCTTTGACCAGGTGGTGTTTATCACTTCCGCATGGGGCCTTGGTGAAATGGTCGTGCAGGGTGCGGTTAACCCGGATGAGTTTTACGTGCACAAACCGACACTGGCGGCGAATCGCCCGGCTATCGTGCGCCGCACCATGGGGTCAAAAAAAATCCGCATGGTTTACGCGCCGACCCAGGAGCACGGCAAGCAGGTTAAAATCGAAGACGTACCGCAGGAACAGCGTGACATCTTCTCGCTGACCAACGAAGAAGTGCAGGAACTGGCAAAACAGGCCGTACAAATTGAGAAACACTACGGTCGCCCGATGGATATTGAGTGGGCGAAAGATGGCCACACCGGTAAATTGTTTATCGTGCAGGCGCGTCCAGAAACTGTGCGTTCTCGCGGTCAGGTTATGGAACGTTATACGCTGCATTCACAGGGCAAGATTATCGCCGAAGGCCGCGCTATCGGTCATCGCATCGGCGCGGGTCCGGTGAAAGTCATTCATGACATCAGCGAAATGAACCGCATTGAACCTGGCGACGTGCTGGTCACTGACATGACCGACCCAGATTGGGAACCGATCATGAAGAAAGCATCGGCTATCGTCACTAACCGTGGCGGACGTACCTGTCACGCGGCGATCATCGCTCGTGAACTGGGCATTCCGGCGGTAGTGGGCTGTGGTGATGCAACAGAACGGATGAAAGACGGTGAGAACGTCACTGTTTCTTGTGCAGAGGGTGATACCGGTTACGTCTATGCTGAGTTGCTGGAATTTAGCGTGAAAAGCTCCAGCGTGGAAACGATGCCGGATCTGCCGTTGAAAGTGATGATGAACGTCGGTAACCCGGACCGTGCTTTCGATTTCGCCTGCCTGCCGAACGAAGGCGTGGGCCTTGCGCGTCTGGAATTTATCATCAACCGTATGATTGGCGTCCACCCACGCGCACTGCTTGAGTTTGACGATCAGGAACCGCAGTTGCAAAACGAAATCCGCGAGATGATGAAAGGTTTTGATTCTCCGCGTGAGTTTTACGTTGGTCGTCTGACTGAAGGGATCGCGACGTTGGGTGCTGCGTTTTATCCGAAGCGTGTCATTGTCCGTCTCTCTGATTTTAAGTCGAACGAATACGCCAACCTGGTCGGTGGTGAACGTTACGAGCCAGATGAAGAGAACCCAATGCTCGGCTTCCGTGGCGCGGGACGTTATGTTTCCGACAGCTTCCGCGACTGCTTCGCACTGGAGTGTGAAGCGGTGAAACGTGTGCGCAACGACATGGGACTGACCAACGTTGAGATCATGATCCCGTTCGTGCGTACCGTAGATCAGGCGAAAGCGGTGGTTGAAGAACTGGCGCGCCAGGGGCTGAAACGTGGTGAAAACGGGCTGAAGATCATCATGATGTGTGAAATTCCGTCCAACGCCTTACTGGCAGAGCAGTTCCTCGAATATTTCGACGGCTTCTCAATTGGCTCAAACGATATGACGCAGCTTGCGCTTGGTCTGGACCGAGACTCTGGCGTGGTGTCTGAACTGTTCGATGAGCGCAACGATGCAGTGAAAGCACTGCTGTCGATGGCGATTCGTGCCGCGAAGAAGCAGGGCAAATATGTCGGGATTTGCGGTCAGGGTCCATCCGACCACGAAGACTTTGCTGCATGGTTGATGGAAGAGGGGATCGATAGCCTGTCTCTGAACCCGGACACCGTGGTGCAAACCTGGTTAAGCCTGGCTGAACTTAACAAGTAAATAAAAACCCGGCGGCGTTCAGTCGCCGGGTCCATTTCTATATCCCCACCTTTTAACAACCTGCTTTGGGCAAACGCGCTCGTGCAATATAAAAAGCTTCCGGACATCATCTGAATAATTGGCTGCTGTTCTTTCTGATTTTAATTTGTTTGCGATCCTCTCCACAGAATAATTCTCGATACCGTTTTTTCTCAAAGCCGAATGTGACCACACGTCAATTTCCTTAAGCATATGCGTAATTTTTTCGTCCAGAGTTCGTTGGATTGCACGAAGTCACTGATGAGTCCCGTTTTTATACTGTCTTCAACCACAGCATAAAAAGGGATATGGCCATGAAAAATTACCGCACCGTTATTCAGACATAAGCGCAGATTATGTAATTCAGAGAATTTATTCGAACTAAAACCGATTTTCTGATTTGTCTGGCTGTACAGAAAACAGGATAAATTCCCTCCGCGAGCGGTGGGAAACAGCTACAGGGATTGCATATGAGTTGCTATTTGAAAGTCCTGATTTGTGCGATTGTCGCACTCGCTATATGGTTTTTCCCCGTCCCCGACGGATTAACACCCTTAACCTGGCACATTCTGGCCATATTTATCACCACTGTGGTGGCGTTTATTCTGCAACCGTTGCCGGTAGGCGCTATCGCGTTAATAGCCATCAGTTTTATTATGCTGACCGGCATGATGAAAACCAGCGAAGCCTTAAAAGGTTTCAGCAGCACGACGGTATGGCTTATTGTCGCCGCATTCCTGTACGCGAAAGGATTCATCAAAACGGGGTTGGGGCGGCGTATCGCCTATTTGCTGATTCGCGGATTTGGCGGCAGCTCGTTGCGTCTGGGTTATACATTGGCGTTAAGCGATATGATTATCGCGCCCGCAACGCCATCAAACACAGCGCGAGCAGGAGGGATTTTGTTCCCGATTGTTCGCAGTGTCTCTAACAGCTTTGGATCTGAACCGGATCAAGGGCCGCGTAAAATAGGCGCTTATCTGATGCAGACGGTGTTCCATTCCAACTGTCTCTCATCCTCGATGTTTATGACGGCCAGCGCGCCAAATGCACTCATTGTATCTCTGGCGGCCAGCACTTTATTTGTCGATATCTCATGGGGGATGTGGACGCTAAGCGCACTGGTGCCGGGCATTATCGCTTTTATCACTATGCCGTTGGTCATTTACAAACTCTACCCGCTAGAGATCAAAAAGACGCCAGAAGCCAAAGCGTTGGCACAGGAAGAACTTATCAAAATGGGGCCGGTAACCCGTGATGAGCGCGTGACGATTGGCATTTTCCTGCTTTCATTATTGGCCTGGAGTACATCGAAATGGACTGGCTTGGATGCGACGGCTGTCGCGCTTTCTGGCGTCTGTTTAATGTTGATGACCCGGATTATCACCTGGCAGGATGTGCAGTCAGAGAAGGGGGCCTGGGACATTCTGGTCTGGCTGGGAGTCATGATCTGTATGGCAGATAAGCTCAATCAGCTTGGCCTGTTCAAATGGTTTGCCGTCACAACCTCGGCGCTGTTCACCGGCATTCCGTGGGAGATAACGTTGACGGTGTTGCTGATAGTTTATTGCTATTCCCACTATTTCTTTGCCGGAAGTACGCCGCATGTAGTGGCGATGTATGCCGCTTTTGGCAGCGTCTCGGTTGCTGCTGGCGCACCGCCGATGATGGCGGCTCTGTCACTGGCGTTCGTCACTAACCTGATGAGCGGCATTTCGCATTATGGCAACGGACCCGCAGTGATCTATTACGGCGCTGGCTATGTCTCGCAACGAGAATGGTGGCGGCTGGGCTTTATCGTCATGTTGTTGAACATTGTCATCTGGTTCGGACTGGGGGCGGTGTGGTGGAAAATTCTTGGCCTGTGGTAAGTGGCCTGTGACAAACATCAATCAAGGAATAGTGTATGAACTTAAAAGATATTCAAGTGGCGATCGTCGGCAAACTAAGTGACCGCTTAATGGCTAAAGTTGAATCTACCTTCACCGCATATCGCCTGTGGGAACTGGCTGACGAAGGCGCTTTTTACACGCAAATCGCGCCGGATATTCAGGCGCTGGTGACCAGTGGTAATCCGGTAATGGGGGCTTCTCGGGCGCTAATAGAAAAATTTCCGAATCTGAAGATTATTGCCAGCAACGGTGTGGGTTATGACCCTATTGATATCGTGGCAGCCAGGGAGCATGGCGTTATCGTCACCAACACACCTGGCGTGCTTAATGACTGTGTCGCAGACATTGGTATAGCGTTGTTACTCAATGTTGCCCGACGTATTAACATTGCCGATCGTTATGTTCGTGACGGCCGTTGGCCAAACGAGGGGCGTTTCCCGATGGCGACGAAAGTGAGTGGCAAACGTTGCGGAATTGTCGGTCTGGGGAACATTGGTAACGCAGTAGCCCGCCGTGCAGCAGCATTTGAAATGGAAATTCACTATTTCGACCCAAAACCGCATAACAAACCTGATTGGACGGCGCATGATTCGTTGGTTTCTCTGGCGCAAGCGGTGGACTTCCTCGTTCTGACGCTGCCAGGCGGCGCGAGTACGCGCGGCGTTATTGACAAAACGGTGCTGCAGGCTCTGGGGAAAACCGGGCATTTGATCAGTATTTCCCGGGGATCAGTGGTGAACGAAACCGATCTGATTGATGCTCTGCAAAATAACATCATTGCTGGTGCGGCACTGGACGTTTATGCCAACGAACCACATGTGCCAGAACAATTAATGTCGCTGGATAACGTTGTCCTTACGCCACATATCGCCAGTGGTACGAGCGAAACGTTTAATGCGATGGCGGATTTGGTATTTGATAACTTACAGGCTTTCTTTAGCGGGCGGCCAGTTATTACCCCTGTTACTCAATAAGGCGGAAAATATGATTTATGGTGATATCGCGTATCTTAGTGAACAACAAAAGCGGACATTTCATCCTGTCATCACTCGTGTCATTGAGTATCTTTCACAACATGATCTGAATAGTCTTCCTGTGGGAGAGAAGGTTTTTATTCAGGATGACTCAATATTTTATACCGTGGTTGAACCGATGACTAAACCACTACATGAATGTCGACCGGAAGTTCATCGTAAATATCTTGATGTCCATTTTTTAATTGCCGGAGAAGAGCGGATTTGTGTGGATTTTGATGATGGGGAAAACTCGGTTGTAGAAAGCCATCTGGGCGACCGTGATGTTATTTTTTATGCTGATGAACGTATTAATGATCGAATCATCACGCTAACACCAGGACAGTTTGTGGTGGTCTTTCCGGAAGAAGTGCATCGGGCATGCTATAAAATCGATAACGTGGAAAAAATCAAAAAAACAGTCGTGAAAATCGACATGAGTTTATTATAGGCGGAGCTGGCTATGACAAAAATTGCCCTGGTGACGGGGGGAAGTAAAGGCATCGGCTACGCAGCAGCAAAGGCACTCTATGACATTGGATATACAGTTATTGTTGCCGCGCGTAACGAAGAAACCTTACAGCAATGTGCACAAGGATTAGCCAAGGAACGCTTTATTCCTCTGGTTGCCGATGTTACGGATGAGTCCGCTGTCGTTGCGCTATTTGCCGAGATTAAGGCTCTTTTTGGTCGACTGGATCTCTTGTTCAATAATGCGGGCAATAATAGTCCGGCAAAAAGTATTGAAGAGGTTGAGTTTACTGAGTGGACGCGCGTGTTTAACGCCAATATTCATTCGACATTTTTGTGTTCGAAAGAGGCGATTAAAATCATGAAAGCGCAGCAGCCAATGGGAGGACGTATTATTAACAATGCGTCGATTTCTGCACTGACGCCGCGCCTCTATACTGCGCCATACACGGCGTCGAAACATGCTGTTACCGGGTTGACCAAGGCCATTTCCCTGGATTGTCGCAAATTTAATATCGCTTGCGGGCAAATTAATATCGGCAATGCGGAAACGACATTATCGAATCGGATGCGTAAGGGCGTTTATCAGGCAGATGGTGCTATTAAAGCGGAAGATATGATGAATGTTGCTGATGTTGCAGCGGCCATTCAGATGATGGCTCAGTTGCCAGTAACCACGAATGTGCTGGAAATAACGATTATGGCAAATAATATGCCGTATGTCGGACGTGGTTAATCGAGATTGAATAAAGCACCTTGCTTGTAAGGTGCTTTATTATTTATGACTTATGCCTCAACGCATGTTTGTTCCAGCCGTTGAAGAATATCTTTACGTAACAAAAATTTTTGTATTTTACCGGAGGCCGTGCGCGGTAGTTTTTCGATTACCACGATATGTTCAGGGTATTTATATTTCGCGACCCGTTTACGGCTAAAAAATGCCACTACATCTTCCAGCGATAATGAATGATGCGGTGCTTTCAGCACGACATAAGCGCATGAACGTTCACCTAAACGTTCATCGGGCATCGCAACCACACAGGCATCGTGAATTTTAGGATGCAGCAATAAAATATCTTCTACTTCACGACTGCTAATATTTTCCCCGCCGCGGACAATAATATCTTTCTTGCGCCCGGTTATTTTTATATAGCCAGCTTCATCCATTCGGCAGAGATCGCCGCTGTAATACCAGCCTTCTTCATCCAGCGCACGGGCGGTTAATTCCGGTTCATCAAAATAACCCATAAACACATTGGGACCACGCGAAGCCTCTTCACCTACACAACCAGGCGGTAAGGTCTTGCGTGCATCATCGACCACTTTAATCTCTACGCCTGCGGCAGCGTAACCATCGGTGTTCATAAAGCGCGACAAAGGATCGTCGAGATTTACCACCGCATGCGGCGAACTTTCTGTGGAACCATAAACACTTAATAATTTAATGCCGCGTTGTTGGCATTCACGCGCCACCTTTTTGGGGATCGTGGTGCCGCCGCAAAGAAAGAAGCGGAGTGCAGAAAGGTCTGCGGGCTGTTTCTCCAGTAAATTCAAAAGGTCATAGACAAACGGTGTTGCGCCGAGCATACAGGTGCAACGCTGCTGCTCAAGCAGCGCGAGACACGCATCAGGAGTGAAAATATCTAACAACACGCTGCGAGCACCAATCAAAAAAGGTGCTGTTACGCCATGCAGAAAGCCCGTTGCGTGACCAAGTGGCGCAGGCATCATAAAGACATCCTGCCAGGTCAGATTCAGCCGCGCGCAATAAGCCCGCTCACTGGCGAGAATATTGTTATGCGTTAGCATCACGCCCTTTGGCAGACCCTCGGTTCCGGAGGTAAATAGCACAGCGGCTAATTCATCGCCGTGGGTCGTTATCGCCGTAGTCAGTGGGGTATTGTCGGCGAGAATCTGACTTAATGAGAGGGACGAGGTGGCGGGGGCCAGTTTGTCCACGCCGACAATTTGTTGTAGTTGTGGAAGCTGATTTTGCAGCGGCAGGATTAAATCTACCGGACGCGTTTGTTTAAACAACGTCGGTGCAAAGAACATTTTTGCCTGACACTTTTTGAGCACCCACACCAGTTCTGCTTCCCGCCAGGAAGGTAACAGCGGCACGGAAACCGCACCGGTTTTCAGGCAGGCAAGATAGATAACGGTAAATTCACACCAGCCTGGCAGTTGAAATGCGATGCGATCGCCTGATTCAATACCCTTCGCTAACATCCAGTTTGCCAGACAGCTCGCGGCGTGATCGAGTGCGCTATAGGTGTACGTTGCACCATGATTGTCGACCACGGCAATTTTGTCTGGCATCGCACGAGCGGTCTGCTGCCAGTAATCGGCCAGTGAAGCATCGCCCCATAACCCTTGCTGACGATACGCCGCACGACGTTGTTCGTTGAACGTTAATGTCACTTTCATTTTGGACTCTCGAAACAGAACATCAGGCCCGAGATGCGGGCCTGTGGGATGCATGATTAGCCGTAGCGAAAATCAATACCGAAGGTGCCTGCGGGATATTGCCACTGTTCGAGAATAGTGTTGCCGCACAGCACCCGACAGGTGCCGCATTCGAGACAACCGGCGGAATCAAAATGAATGTTTCCTGCGTCATCCTGCTTATACAGTCCGGCAGGGCAAGCTTTCATTAATTTACGGAATTCATTGATGTCGGGATTTGCCGCCAGAATGATATGCGGGTGGCCCTCATCAACATGGAATTTATTGACGCCTAATTTGATGTCGACGTTAACCGTAGCGTTCTGGCTCATAGCGCGGTTGCTCCTTTAATGCCATCTTTCAGCAAGTTGATCAGACCAATTTTCTTCGCGTGTCCCATGATCATTTTGCGTACCGGCTGGTTTGGTTTGCCGTCAATGGTGAACATATCGTTCATGATGTCGGCGACCATTCGTGGGTATTGGCTAAACAGGCGCGGGTTTTCCATCAGCGCCGGGATCTTGCGGAAATGCTGCATATCGCGCATAACACAACTTTGTTCCAGCTCACGTTTGTATTGCGCCAGACTGCTGGCGGAGAAATCCGCGCGTTCTTTAGCGGCAATCACTGTTGTGGCGGCAGCCTGGGCCGATGCGATGGCTAAATCCATTCCGCGAACCGTAAAGCCCAGATTGAGGCAGAAACCTGCGGCATCACCGACGATCATCACGCCCTCATTAACCAGCTGCGGCACCATCGCCAGACCGCCTTCCGGCACCATGTGCGCGGAATATTCAAGCAGTTTGCCGCCGCTAATCAGCGAGCGAATTGCGGGGTGTTGTTTAAAATCTTCCAGCATTTGCGGCACGCTTTTTTGCGCATGGGCGATATCACCCAATCCACAAACCAGCCCCAACGATACGGAATCCTTGTTGGTATAGAGGAATCCGCCGCCCATCAGGCCGTCAGAAGGGGAACCGGCAAACAGCCAGGCGGCACCTTCCTCGCCCGTAACATTAAAGCGATCGTTGATCTGTTCTGGTGTCAGGCCAATAACCTCTTTAACACCAACAGCGTAATGATGCGGATCGGAAGCGGGAACCATTCCCAGCGAGCGGCCAAGCATCGAGTTAACGCCATCAGCCAGAATCACCACATTCGCTTCAAGAACATCATCCCCGGCCTGAACGCCAGTGACCTTATTTCCTTCACGAACCAGCGCATCGACACGAACGCCCGGGATAAACTGCGCGCCAGCCTGTTCGGCTTGTTCCATCAACCACGGGTCCAGACGATTACGCAATACGGTATAAGACGCGTGTTGCGGAACATCTGGTTGCTCGCGGTGAAAATCGAGGGTAACGGCACTCTCTTCGGTTAAGAAGGAGATTTTCTCGCGTGTGACCTTGCGTTCTACCGGCGCTGATGCTGCAAAGCCTGGAATAATCGCTTCAAGTGTGTGGGCATAAAGACGCCCGCCGGTCATGTTTTTACATCCGGCACTGTCGCCGCGTTCTATCACCAGGACATCCAGCCCGGCTCGCGCCATGACCAGTGCGGCAACGCTACCGGCAACGCCCGCACCGACCACAATGGCATCAAATTTGTCATCCGACATGCGTTATGCTCCCTTCCCGCTGCATTTACAGCGGGAGATGTGGTTGAAAGGGGAATTAGCGGCTCAACTGGCTAATCAGGGCAGGGACGACTTTGTAAATATCGCCCACCAGACCGTAGTCGGCATAGTTGAAGATTGGCGCATTTTTATCTTTATTGATGGCGACAATCACTTTTGCACCGTTGCCGCCAACCATATGCTGGATCTGCCCGGAGATCCCCAGCGTCAGGTAGAGATCGGATTTCAGCAACACGCCGGAGACACCGATATAACGTTCACGCTCCATCCAGTTCTCGCCTTCGGCAATTGGACGTGAACAGCCGACTTCAGCATTCAGAACCGCCGCCAGTTCGTGGACCATTTTCAGGTCATCCTGCGCCGCCAGACCACGACCGACGCCAACCACACGTTTTGCTTTGCTCAGGTCCACGCTGCTTGCCGCTTTCGCACGGCGTTCGCGACAGAGAATTTCATGACGCGGGGCAACATAAGGTACCGTTTCTGTCGGGCACTGATGAGAGGTATCACTGGTACACGGTTCCTGAACACCGGGTGCAAGGGTAATGATCGCCAGCGGGCTGTTGATCTTTTCCTGAGCGAACGCTAACCCGCCATACATCCGGTGTTCGGCGCAAATGTGACCATCGACAATATCCACCGCCGTGGCATCGTTCACCAGCGCCGCATTCAGTTGCACACTTAACCGTGCTGCAAGAGCTTTACCACGTTTCGTCGCGGCCAGCAGCAACATAGAAGGGTGTTTATCTTTCAGCAGGGCAGCAATGCTTTCGGCGTAATTTTCAGTACGTTGCAGCGCATCATTTTGCTCAAGAACATAAATACATTTTGGACCATAAGGCATAACTGCCTGCGCCTGGTCGGTATTTTGTACAATGGCATACACCTGTTGGCCCCATTGCTGCGCGCCGCCAAACAGTTCAGCATAACGTTCAGGATTATCGCTAAAGACCCAGACGCTGTTTAATTGACTCATCGTTTCTTCTCCGTAGGCTTCAGTTCAGGGCTTTCTTCAGATGTTCCACCAGCTCGGCAATGGCCTCCGGCGAATCGTTATCGAGAATGATGTGCTTACGTTCTGTTTGCGGCGGTACGCGAATGCCGGTCAGTTCAGCAAGTGGCGTGCTCTGGCTCCAGCCAATATCACTTGCCTGCCACTGATTTACCGGTTTTTTACCCGCGCCGAGAATGGCTTTCATCGAAGGAATGCGTGGCATGTTAATATCGGAGGTGACGCAGAGCACGGCTGGAACAGAGAGCTCAATAACTTCAACATCATCTTCAAGCGTGCGTTCAATCACCAGTGTATTGCCCTGACGCTGAATAGCACTCACTGCATTAATCACCGGAAGTTGCAGAATTTCTCCGACCAGCAAGCCAACCTGCTGGGCATAAAGGTCGCCGGAACCTTCACCAAAGATCAGTAAATCGAAGCCGATCTTTTCAACTGCTGCCGCCAGCGCCTTTGCGGTATCGAGAGGCAGTGCATGTTCAAGTTGCGCATCCTGCACCAAATACAGACTATGCGGCCCGCGGGATAGCACGTCTTTGCGCACTTTCGAGTTCTGCAACAATGAGCCGCCAATGGTCAGCGCGGCTATCTCATCGTCATCTGTTGCAATCTGGCTTGCAGCTTCAATGGCATTGAGATCGAACTGGCTGATTTTGGCGTCGGCATTGTCGAAATTCAGGGTGTATTCTGGAGTGACAACAATGTCCTGTTCTTCAGGCACCAGCTTAAAGCAGGTTATTATTTTCATGATTTCTCCTGTGAGTCGCATACGGAACCATCTCCGATGGAAGGTAAAAATGGCCTGAAAATAGTGTGCGATAGCGGTGCGGGGTTTTCGACGGAGCAAGCTGTTTTCCTTGCCAACAATCTTGCAAAAAAAATGCGATCGCTAAAACAAAAGTGCAATTTGCGGCAATGTTGTTATTCCATGACCGTACAATCTTGCATTCAGTGTAAATAATCTTGTTTAGCTCTCGCTAAACGCGGTTGTATAACCGCAATACACGCCGTATTTTATCCGGCATATATTGTTTTTGCTTGCTCATGGAATAGGGAGGTTGTCATGTATCAACGCTGTTTTGATAATGCCAGTGAAACGCTGTTTGTCGCCGGTAAAACGCCACGGCTTTCACGTTTCGCATTTAGCGATGATCCAAAATGGGAGTCTGGACATCACGTTCATGACAATGAAACCGAGCTGATTTACGTCAAGAAAGGGATAGCAAGGTTTACCATCGATTCTTCGTTATATGTCGCGCATGCCGATGACATTGTGGTGATAGAACGTGGCAGGCTGCATGCGGTGGCCTCTGACGTTAACGATCCGGCAACGACGTGTACCTGTGCGCTGTACGGCTTTCAGTTTCAGGGGGCTGAGGAAAATCAGCTACTGCAACCGCATTCTTGCCCGGTAATTGCCGCAGGGCAGGGAAAAGAAGTCATTAAAACCTTATTTAATGAGCTAAGTGTGATTTTGCCGCAAAGTAAAAATAGCCAAACATCTTCGTTATGGGACGCATTTGCCTATACGTTAGCAATTCTTTACTACGAAAACTTTAAAAATGCTTATCGTTCGGAGCAGGGATATATTAAAAAAGATGTTCTGATAAAAGATATTCTTTTCTATCTGAATAATAATTATCGCGAAAAAATCACTTTAGAGCAGTTATCGAAAAAATTTCGTGCCAGCGTCAGTTATATTTGCCATGAATTTACCAAAGAGTATCGTATTTCCCCTATTAACTATGTTATTCAACGGCGTATGACGGAAGCGAAATGGTCACTCACCAATACTGAATTATCACAGGCAGAGATCTCCTGGCGTGTGGGTTATGAAAATGTCGATCACTTTGCCAAACTGTTTTTGCGCCATGTCGGCTGTTCGCCCAGCGATTACCGCAGGCAATTTAAAAACTGTTTTGCGGAACAAGAAATCCTATCTGAATTTCCTCAACCAGTAAGTCTTGCCGGATAAATCTGGCGGCGCAGTTTGTTAAGAAGCTGCGCCGCCTGCAGATTATTTGTTCTGATAATCTTTCAGGATCTGCCGACCTGCTACGTAAATCATAATTTCGTCTGTACCGCCGCCGATACGTTCACAACGGACATCACGCCAGAAGCGGGAGACGCGCGCCTCATCGGTATAGCCCAGACCGCCCATGATTTGAATCGCATCATCAATGACTTCCATTGCGGTACGTGCGCAGTACAGTTTTGCCAGCGCCGCGCTGGTGCGCAGTGACTGATGCTGATCGGCTTGCCATGCCACTTTCAACACCATGTTGCGCATGTTGTCGATCTTAATCGCCATCAGCGCCAGTTTTTCCTGGATCATCTGGTTATGACCAATGGGCTTACCAAAAGCGATACGCTGGTTGGCATAGCGGGCGGCATCTTCAAAGGCACACTCGGCAAAGCCGGTGCTGCGCGCGGCGTTGATCAGGCGTTCCATCTCAAAGTTGTACATCACATTGAGGAAACCCATTCCTTCTTCGCCCACCATGTCGCTCTCTTCAACTTCCACGTTGTCGAGATAGACTTCGCAGGTGCTGAGCATATGCCAGCCGATTTTATGCAGCGGGTTAATCTTAATGCCGGGCTTACTGGAGTCGACCCACCACAGGGTGAAGGCTTTTTTGGGATCTTTCGGTTCTGGATCGCGCGCCAGCACCAGCATATATGGGTACTCTTTCGCGCCGGTAATAAAGGTTTTCTGGCCGTTGATGTAAACCTTGCCATTTTTACGCGTGTAAGTGGTAGTGGCACTGTTATTGTCTGAGCCTGCGCCTGGTTCCGTCAATGCCAGGGCATAGGCGGGATCACCCGTTTCCAGGGTGCTCTCTGCCGTTTTACGTAGCTGCTCAGCAGAACCGAAACGGCGCATGCTGTGAATACATTGACCGTTGGTAATCAAAAATGCCGGAGCACCGCATTTTGACACTTCCATCAGCGCCAACATCTGGGTGACGTAATCCGCAGGGATGCCACCAAATTCTTCCGGCACGCCAAGCATAGAAATGCCGTTATCCGCCAGTGCCCGCATAAACTCACGCGGGTATGTCCCGTTTTGATCGCAGGTGCGGAAATACTCTTCCGGGAAGTTGGTCGTAATCAACTCGCGAATACTGGCCAGCAGCAGTTCTTGTTCTTCAGTTAAAGAAAAATCCATCATTATACTCCTGTTAATGAGCCGCTTCAGGCAGGACAAAACCCATCGCCGCATCGATAAATAATCTTTCGTCCATCAGTTTGAGTTCTGGCGAAATCACTGGGGTGAAATCCATTTTGTCGAGAATATCTTTTTGTAAATCGACGCCAGGAGCGATTTCGATTAAATGCAGTCCGTCTTCTTTCAGAGTGAATACGGCGCGCTCAGTGATATAACGAACATCCAGCCCTCGCTCGAGAGCGATTTTTCCGCTGAAAGTAATTTCCGGTAGTTCCTGAATAAATTTCTTCACCCGTCCTTCCTGGACGATATTTAATTTGCCGTCGGCAATTTCTGTTTTTAAACTGCCCGCGGTTAATGTGCCGCAGAAAATGATTTTCTTCGAAGTGGCACTGATATCAATAAATCCACCGGTGCCCATGATTTTACCATTGAATTTATGCACGCCGACGTTACCGTGCTGGTCGACTTCAGCAAAACTCAAATAACAAACATCCAGACCGCCACCGTGATAAAAATCAAACTGGGACGTCATATCCAGAATGGCACGGGTATTCACGTTCGCGCCAAAGGCGATCCCCTGTGAAGTAATACCGCCAATTGGGCCTGTTTCTACCGTCAGAATAAAGTCATCAGCACAACCTTCTTCCCGGGCGACCAGACCAATGCCGTCAGCAATACCGACGCCGACATTCCCCACCGCGCCTTTGCGCATTTCGAATAATGCGCGCCGCGCAACTAATTTACGTTGGTTTAGGGGTAGGCTAAGTTTGGTGCTGTCATCAAGGGTGAAGTCACCAGAAATAAAGCGGTTAACCGGCGCACCGCCATACAGTTGGGTTTGATCCGGATCGACTACCACAATATCCACCAGATAACCCGGAATACGGACAGATTTAGGATGCAGCGTGGCTTTCTTAACCATCTTCTGCACCTGCATCATCACAATACCGCCGTTATTGTGCACCGCCTGAGCAATAACCAATGCGTCGAGATACATCACCTCATCTTCAAAAGTGGCGTAGCCTTCACTGTCGCAGGTGGTAGCGCGAATGAAGGCGATATCCGGCGCAATCGCTTTGTAATAGAGATATTCTTTGTTATCAAACTCGACCAGTTTAATCAGGTCTTCTTTAGTGACTTCATTCAGTTTGCCGCCTTGCTGGCGTGGATCGACAAATGTTCCGATGCCAATATCACTAATAATACCAGGCTGGTGGGCTGCGGCGGCGCGTAAGGTTTGTGTAAGTACACCTTGTGGATAGTTATAAGCAATAATTTTATTTTGTTCTGCGAGATCAGAAATACGCGGCGATTGTCCCCAGTGACCGCATAATGCCCATTTCACCAGACCTTCTTGTGCCAGCGGACTAATACCACGGTCGGCGCGATCGCCAAGCCCTGTTGGACTAATAATCGATAAATTACGTGGTGTTTGAGTCTGTTTATATTTATCAGCAAGAGCAGTAATTAACGTGGTGGCTTCCAGAATACCGCCGCCAGCGCCTAACACACAAAGTGTTGCTTCGTCGGGAATATAATTCACCGCTTCCTGTGCCGACAGGACCGGCACTCGTCCATTAATACGAGGTGGTTTTACAGGTTTCATTGTTAATTCCTGATTCAGATGTGATTTTCCCTACGCCAGATGGAGAATTAGCGCACAGAGACTCACGAAATATTTTTATTAAATACGGTTAAAAATACTTTTTTTTCATTTCGGCGGGGGAGGATATTCCCGCCGAAATATTATTGCTTATGCCTGATGTAAAATAGTTAATACCGTGCGCAAATCATTTACCGAGATTTGCCCTGGCGCAGAGGCTTTTTTTACCGCACCAAAAGTTGCCGCCGACCCAAATACTTCACCAGCCAGACGAGAAATTACGCCAGTTTTTGCCATCGACATTGTTATTATGGGGCGATCGGCATACTGCTCCTGCATCTCCAGGGTTGCACTAAGCAACGTCAGCACATCGCTGGTACTTTGCGGCATCAGCGCAATCTTAGGAATATCGGCATCGAAGGACTGCATTTTGCGCAGACGGGCAATGATTTCTTCGGCTTCCGGCGTTTTATGGAAGTCATGGTTGGACATGACAACTTTCACATCATGCGCGTGGGCGTAGGCGACGGTTTCTTTAACCTGATCATCGCCGGTAAATAACTCCAGATCGATCATATCAACCAGGCCACTATCGATGGCTGCACGATTGAGTGCAATATAAGCCTCGGTGGAAATCGCCTGCTCGCCGCCTTCTTTGGCACTGCGGAAGGTAAACAGCAGTGGTTTTTCTGGCATGGTTTCACGGAGAATTTTTGCTGCCGCCATGACAGACTCCACATTGGAGAGGTCGGCATAGTGGTCCACACGCCATTCCAGAATATCAAAGTCCGCTTCACGATAGGCGAGAGCTTCGGATTTCACGCTGGCGATATCTTTCGCCATCAGCGAGACGATGATTTTAGGTGCGCCCGTACCAATGACGAGATCTTTTACAGTTACGGTTTTCATTTTTTACCCTTTCTGCACGCGGTCAGCCTGTCAGGCACCGAACCCCATGACCTGTTTAACATATTCCAGAGGGAAATCTTTGCCAGTCCATAACGTGAACTGTTCAGCCCCTTGCCACAACAACATGCCGTATCCATCAATCGTTTTGCAACCAGCTTGTTGCGCCTGCTGCAATAACTTCGTCATATGCGGGTTATACACGCATTCAGTGACCAGAAGTCCCGGATGTAACAGACTGATATCATTAACCAATGATTCATTCTCAAGGGGTTTCATACCCACTTTTGTGCCATTGGTTAAAATGTCGGCGGAAGCCAGGGCTTCAGCAAAGGCTTGCTGATCGGCGAGATCGGTGACTGTCACGACGCAATCGGTGTTTTCGTTAACCCGCTGCGCGAAGGCGAGGGCTTTATCGAAGAACTCATCCCGACGGTTAAAGAGTTTTATTTCTTTTAAACCTTCAATTGCCCCCTGCGCGCCAATCGCCGTTGAGGCACCTCCGGCCCCTAACAGCACCATTGTTTTGCCTTTGATATCAAAACCGCTCTCTTTAATGGCGCGAATATGGCCCGTGCCGTCGGTGTTATAGCCACGCAGATAGCCATCATCATTAACGATGGTGTTGATGGCACCCACCAGTTTGGCCGCTGGTGTTAATTCATCAACATATTCACACGCCAGTTGTTTGTTCGGCATTGATACACCAGTTCCGCGCATTTTGAGGGCTTTTAATCCTTCAATTGCTGCGGGAAAACTATCGTTATCCACTTCAAAGGCCATATAGGTAAATGGCAATCCCGCTTTTTCTAAGGCTTTATTCTGCATTTCAGGCGATAAACTGTGGCGGATAGGATAGGCCATCAACCCAATCAATTCGTATTTTGCGGTAACATCCATAATTAACTCCTTTAACCTCTATGCTTAATTGTGTTTAACCGGGTGCTAAATTTACGCTCGCCAAACCGCACATCATTCTCAGGAATAATAAAAACGCGGTAATAGCGGATAAAAACAATAATTGCGGTAATCAGGGCCAGCAGCGCGAAAGTAAAATCGAGAACAATGATATATTGCAGGCCAATGTTCGACAGATAACCGGTAATCAGCGGAATAACAAAGTTAGCCAGTCCACCCATCATCATATAAATACTGGTGACTTTGGCTTTGCTTTTGGGAAAAAACTCTGACATGACCGAAACGCCGAGCTGTAAAATGCCGCCAGCCGCTGAGAAACCGATAACAAAGGCTCCGGCATTACACACCAGTGGAGAAGGGTACAGGTAGATAATGGCAGCTGTTATTGTTGCCAGTGCAGAGTTAAATACATTAGCCCAGATGGGCCGGACCATTTTTTTCAGCAGTGCGGCAAAAATAAAGACACAGACCAGCGAACCCATACTGTAATAAGAGATGGTTTTTAATGCCTCAGCTTCTGACATACCAGCAAAAGCCATCGCATATTTGGGCATCCACACCACAATCACATAAAAGGTCGAGAATGCGGCTACACCGAACAGTACCGATGACACACCTTCCAGCCAGACTAACGGTTTGCTGTTCATTTGCGGTAATTCATTAGCTACGCTGGCGTCCACCAACTGGCTGGGGAATTTGCTTTTTAACAGCATCAGCGTGATCAGTACAAACAGAATACCCGGAATAATCAGCCCATAGCCGTACCAGATATTATTGAGCAACATATAGCTCACCAGCATTGGGTAGAACATTTGCCCGAATGACACCATCGCTTTAACCAGTATGACCGCCGAACCAGAGGCTTTCGGAAAGCATTCCATGAGCGCAGGATAGCCCCCCGTATCCAGCGCTGAGTTAGCGATACCTACGCACACTGCCAGACAGTAGGCGAGAGTTAAATTCGGGCAAGCGGGAATACCAAAGAAGAATAGCAGATACATTATTACTGCCATTAATATCACCGCCCGACGACCAAACTTATCGGAGATCACACCGAAGAATAAAATACTGATCAATCGGCCCAAACCGATACCGGAAATTAAATAGGCAATGCCCGCGTTGTCAGTGGAAAACTTTTCTGCCAGAGATGACATATTTTGGGCAAGCGTAATAACACTAATGCCGTGCAGGAAATAGCTGAAGTAAATACAAAGAACAGCCAGGATAAATGGCGTGCTGAAAGCCTTATTTTGAGACATTTTCACAGCTCCTTGCTGAAAGATAATTTCGTTACCGTACGTATTGTTCTCCGACGGTTTACATAATTACTATACTGAAGATGATTTTCCCTGGGTACATGGCATAAAGTTTATGTTTCCAGGAATATTGCATGTCATAGTTTGTTTTTGATCGCGATTTTCCTTAGTTGGCGCAGAAAGAGTTATTTATCCGTAAGATCTTGCATGACCTGAAAAGAATATTGCATTACCCACCCGGAGCGACATTTTCCTTTAGCGAGTGATGCCACGTTTCTTTGCGGCTGCGTAAGCCGATAAACAGTGCCAGTAAAAAGCCGATGGCAGCGATGGCGGTATCGAACCACATAATATCGGCAATACTTCTTTGGGACAGATGAGCCGTAATCAACGGAATAGTAAAGGTCGCAATACTGCCCGCACTGTAATAGATCCCTGTAGCTTTACCTTTAGCGTAGGGGAAACGTTCAGCCATTAATGTCAGGCCAATTTGCACAACACCTCCAGCAGAGGTAAAACCAATGACAAAAGCAAATATTATCACCACATAAAATGTGGGATGCAGACAGACGGTAAACAGAGCAATAAATGAGATAAAGGTGTACAGCATCAGTAATGTTGTTGGGCGAACGGTATTACGAATGAGTGGAGCGGTAATAAATACACAAAGCAGCGAACCCACGGTGTAGATACTGAGTAGTTTGATCGACATAGTGTATGACATGCCTGCAACAAATTGTCCGTACTGTGCCAGCCACTGGCTAACCAGATAAAAGGTTGCCATTGAGATATAGCCATATAAGGTATAACTGGCTAAATCGATAATTGAACAGCGATGTTCCGTAGAGTTGGTGGCTTTCTCTATGACAGGTAAGCGACGACCCGGATGGGGTGGGAACGTACAACGGTATAAAAACAGAGCATTAATAAACATAATGCCTGCGGCAATCATAAAGGACCAGCCGAACCACAGTTCAGCCCACACTAACAGGCTGATGATTAGCGGTAATAAAAATTGCCCGCTGGAAACAAATGCTTTAATTAAAATATTAGCTGTACCCGGTGAACGTGGAAAAGCTTCCATCAAACTGGGATAGGTGCCTGCATCGAGAAAACTGTTTGCCATTCCCGCCAGAAAGCCCAAACCATAAGCGATAATGATGTTATTGGTGTGCAGGATGCCAAAAAAGAAGGCCATATAGCAGCACATCCCGAGCATGATAAAAGGGCGGCGACCAAAGCGATCGGATAATAATCCTGCAAAAAGCAAGACACTTAATCGACCAATACCCAGCGATGAGATAACTATTGAGACGCCTGCGGCATTAGTCTGCCAAAGCGTCTCCAGCGAGGCCATATTCAGGCTCATCAAAATGACGCCCATACCATGCACCAGGTAATTAAAATACAACCCAAGTGCGGTAGGGAAATAGGGATTTTTCATAGGTTCTACTTAGCAAAGGTGCTTTAAAAAGTGTAGCGATGTTGTGTCAGCATCCGTTCATTATTGTTGTAACAACGACAATTCCTTTCTTTGGAAAATTAACAAAGGCGCTCCAGATCGTGTGCATATAATTCAGCGGCTACCGATTGATAGATCTTCCAGTCAATAAAATTGCCATCAGGGTAGACACGTTGAAACGCGGTTAAGTCAGGGAAAAAACGCATGGTGTTGTTGCCGATGCGGTTATTTATTTTCTCTATGATGGCATGAAGATGTTTTTTTCGTTGCTGTCGCATAGCCAACAGTTGCTCGACCACACGATCAGGAATGGCGCATTTGCCATTTTCCCACTGATGCCAGCTTTCACTGTCAGCGGTCTGGGCAATCCAGGTCGCGCATTCATCAATAGTCATGGCAAAAATATGGCGAAGAGCCTGGAGTTCATAAGCGTTCATCGTGTAATGGCTGCATGAAATAAACAATAAAATATAAATAACATTATCAGCCTGCCGACGGCTTGAAGAGAGTCACAGTATCTTGTGCAACATTATTGGAAAGAGTGAGGGGGCGAGGTAGCGAAGAAGAAAAATGTTAAAAAAAAGCCCATCGTGGGAGATGGGCAAAGACTACACACAGCAATTCGTTGTTTCACTCAGGGGATTTCCATGCTTATAAATCAATATGTTGATTTATAACCGTGAGCTAATAGTAGGCATACGGACTTTTTGCGTCGATCAGATTCGTCTCATTAGTTTAAAAACTGTAAAGAATTTGCGACAGGTACTACCAGCTGAATGGCGGTAAGCAGGAAAATATAGTGAAGAGCAAGCAAATATCAATTAGCGGTGGTTAACAATCAGGCGGCAGAACCGCCTGATGAGAAATTACTTATTCGGTTTCTCGATTTCGCCAAGTTCTTCGAGAACTTCTTCCGGTTGGTCAGTCGGCGGTGGGACTTCTTCCACCCACGCGGCAAAAAGACGCCAGGAAACGGCTAACAGAACCGGACCAATAAACAGACCGATCATCCCGAAAGCAATCAAACCACCAATAACACCAGAGAGGATTAGGATCAGCGGTAAATCGGCACCCATGCGAATTAACATTGGGCGGATGACGTTATCCAGCGTGCCAACCACACCGCTCCATACCAGTAATACCGTTCCCCAGGTGGTATCGCCGGTCCAGTAAAGCCAGATGATCGCCGGAATCAGCACCGGCAGCGGGCCAAGTTGGACAAGGCAGGAGAGGATCATTAACACCGTGAGCAAAGTTGCATAAGGTACGCCGGATACCGCGAGGCCGATACCGCCAAGCACTGCCTGTACTAACGCTGTCACCACAACACCCAGCGCCACTGCGCGGATAGCTTGTGCCGCCAGCAGCACGGCGGCATCTCCACGAACGCCTGCCAGACGGGTAGCAAAATGGCGAATGCCTTGCGCCACTTGTTCACCGCGCCAGTACAGCAGGGCGCTGAAGAGAAGCATCAGCGCACAATGCACCATAAAGCGCCCGATATGCGCCGCCTGCCCAACGAACCAGGTGGTGGTGGTGCCAATATAAGGACGGACTTTGGCCATGATCGCCGTGCCTCCCATATCCAGCAAGTTGTGCCAGCCTGCATACAGCTTCGTGCCAATCACCGGTATGGTATTAAGCCATGCCAGATCGGGTAACGTCATGTCACCGCTGGAAATAGCTTTAATTAGCGGACCGCTGCCATCGACAATACTGTTAACCAACAAGGCAATAGGGATGATAAACACCATCACTAATAACAGCGTCATCACCAGAACGGCGAGAGAGCGGCGGCCAAACATGATCTTTTGCAAACGTAACAATACCGGCCAGGTGGCGATAACCACCGTACCGGCCCATGCAAAGCCGAGAATAAAGGGTTGAACAATCCACAGACATGCCACAATCATGATGGCTAAAAACAGCACCGAAAGCAGAATTTGTGCGACATCCCTGGGCTGACGAACATTTACCATAACTACTTTTCACCTTTTTTGTGCGTCAAATCGTCGACGCGACGTGAACACGCGAAACTCACCTGCATAATGATGAGCAATTTCAGCGGTTTTTAACAGGCCGATTCTGCCCTTAATTCTGATGGGCGTGTTAGAAAAAAATGTGGTACAACAACTCAGGCAACACGCAAACGATTTACTCGTCGTATTTCAAATTGCATGTGCTGCGGCTACGTTCGTTCATCCCAGTCACTTACTTTTGTAAGCTCCAGGAGTTCACTCGCTTGCCGCCTTCCTGCAACTCGAAATCCATAGAGTAAACAAACATCACCTTTCAGTGCGCTATTGCAGCCGCCTGAAAGAATAGTGTATCGACCTACATCACAGACCGCAGGAAAGGGTCAATATAATGATTCCACAGATTTCCCAGGCACCCGGCGTCGTTCAACTGGTGCTTAATTTTTTGCAAGAGCTGGAGCAACAGGGTTTTACCGGCGATACGGCGACAAGTTATGCCGATCGTCTGACAATGTCGACCGACAACAGTATTTACCAACTTCTCCCCGATGCGGTGGTATTTCCGCGTTCAACCGCAGATGTGGCGCTGATCGCCCGTCTTGCCGCGCAGGAACGCTATTCATCGCTGATCTTTACCCCCCGCGGCGGCGGCACCGGCACTAACGGTCAGGCGCTCAACCAGGGGATTATTGTTGATATGTCCCGCCATATGAACCGCATCATCGAAATTAACCCTGAAGAGGGCTGGGTGCGCGTTGAGGCCGGGGTGATAAAAGATCAACTCAATCAGTACCTGAAACCGTTCGGCTACTTTTTTGCGCCGGAACTTTCGACCAGCAACCGGGCAACGCTCGGTGGGATGATCAATACCGATGCATCCGGTCAGGGATCGCTGGTCTATGGCAAAACGTCAGATCACGTACTTGGCGTACGCGCGGTGTTGTTGGGGGGCGATATTCTCGATACGCAGCCTTTACCCGTCGAACTGGCGGAAACGCTGGGTAAAACCAATACCGCAATCGGGCGAATTTATAACACGGTTTATCAACGTTGCCGTCAGCAACGCCAGTTAATCATCGACAACTTCCCCAAACTTAACCGCTTTCTTACCGGTTACGATCTGCGTCATGTCTTTAACGATGAGATGACCGAGTTCGACCTGACGCGCATTCTGACGGGTTCAGAAGGGACGCTGGCCTTTATTACCGAAGCGCGGCTGGATATTACGCCCTTGCCTAAAGTGCGCCGTCTGGTGAACGTCAAATATGACTCTTTTGACTCCGCGCTGCGTAACGCGCCGTTTATGGTTGAGGCGCGGGCGCTTTCGGTAGAGACGGTGGACTCAAAAGTGCTGAATCTGGCGCGGGAAGATATTGTCTGGCATTCCGTCAGCGAGTTGATTACCGATGTGCCTGACAAAGAAATGCTCGGGCTGAACATTGTGGAATTTGCTGGTGATGATGAGACGCTGATTGATGAGCGGGTAAATGCACTCTGTGCGCGGTTGGATGAACTGATTGCCAGCCAACAGGCAGGTGTGATTGGCTGGCAGGTGTGCCGCGAACTGGCGGGTGTTGAACGTATCTATGCGATGCGCAAAAAAGCCGTTGGTCTGCTTGGCAATGCCAAAGGTGCCGCTAAGCCAATTCCGTTTGCTGAGGATACCTGCGTACCGCCGGAACATCTGGCCGATTATATTGCTGAATTTCGCGCGCTGCTCGACAGCCACGGCTTAAGCTACGGTATGTTCGGTCACGTCGACGCAGGTGTCTTGCACGTCCGTCCGGCACTGGATATGTGCGATCCACAACAAGAGATTTTGATGAAGCAAATCTCTGATGACGTGGTGGCGCTGACTGCGAAATACGGTGGTTTGTTGTGGGGCGAGCACGGCAAAGGTTTTCGCGCTGAATACAGCCCGGCGTTTTTCGGTGAGGAACTTTTTGCAGAACTGCGCAAAGTGAAAGCGGCATTTGACCCGCATAACCGACTCAACCCAGGGAAGATTTGCCCGCCAGAAGGTCTCGATGCGCCGATGATGAAAGTGGACGCGGTGAAGCGTGGCACATATGATCGACAGATCCCCATCGCGGTACGCCAGCAGTGGCGCGGTGCAATGGAGTGTAACGGCAACGGTTTATGCTTCAACTTTGATGCCCGCAGTCCGATGTGCCCGTCGATGAAGATTACCCAGAACCGGATTCATTCACCGAAAGGGCGCGCAACGCTGGTGCGTGAATGGCTGCGTTTGTTGGCAGATCGCGGCGTTGACCCACTCAAACTGGAACAGGAACTGCCTGAATCCGGTGTCAGTCTGCGGACGTTAATTGCCCGTACGCGTAATAGCTGGCATGCGAATAAAGGCGAATATGATTTCTCGCACGAAGTGAAAGAGGCGATGTCGGGCTGCCTGGCCTGTAAAGCGTGTTCGACTCAGTGCCCCATCAAAATTGACGTGCCTGAGTTTCGTTCTCGCTTTCTGCAACTCTATCACACCCGTTATTTACGGCCTCTGCGCGACTACCTCGTCGCCACGGTCGAGAGCTACGCACCGCTGATGGCACGTGCACCGAAGACTTTTAACTTCTTCATTAACCAGCCGCTGGTGCGCAAACTCTCGGAAAAACATATCGGCATGGTTGATTTGCCACTGCTGTCGGTTCCCTCGCTGCAACAACAAATGGTGGGGCATCGCTCGGCAAACATGACGCTGGAACAGCTTGAAGTTCTCAATGCAGAGCAGAAAGCGCGCACGGTGTTGGTGGTGCAGGACCCCTTTACCAGCTATTACGATGCGCAAGTGGTGGCGGATTTTGTCCGTCTGGTCGAAAAATTAGGTTTCCAGCCCGTGTTACTGCCATTTTCGCCGAATGGCAAAGCCCAGCATATCAAAGGCTTTCTTAATCGTTTTGCGAAGACGGCGAAAAAAACGGCGGATTTTCTCAACCGAATGGCGAAATTGGGAATGCCAATGGTGGGCGTCGATCCAGCGCTGGTACTTTGTTATCGCGATGAATATAAACTGGCTCTGGGCGAGGAGCGTGGCGAGTTTAAGGTCTTACTGGCGAATGAATGGTTGGCAAGCATACTTGAGTCACAGCCAGTGGCTACAGTCAGCGGTGAATCATGGTATTTCTTTGGTCACTGTACCGAAGTTACCGCCTTGCCGGGCGCTCCAGCACAATGGGCGGCAATATTTGCCCGTTTTGGCGCGAAACTGGAAAATGTCAGCGTGGGTTGCTGCGGCATGGCAGGGACTTACGGACATGAAGCGAAAAATCATAAAAACTCGCTCGGGATCTATGAGTTATCCTGGCATCAGGCGATGCAGCGACTGCCGCGTAACCGCTGTCTGGCGACCGGATATTCCTGTCGCAGCCAGGTAAAACGGGTTGAAGGCACGGGGGTACGCCATCCTGTGCAGGCTTTACTGGAGATTATTAAATGATATGGAAACGAAAAATCACCCTGGAAGCACTGAATGCAATGGGTGAAGGAAATATGGTGGGGTTGCTGGATATTCGCTTTGAACATATTGGTGATGACACCCTTGAAGCGACAATGCCAGTAGACTCGCGGACAAAGCAGCCTTTCGGGTTGCTGCATGGAGGGGCATCCGTGGTACTGGCCGAAAGTATCGGTTCCGTTGCCGGTTATTTATGTACCGAAGGTGAGCAAAAAGTGGTTGGTCTGGAAATCAATGCTAATCATGTTCGCTCGGCACGAGAAGGGCGGGTGCGCGGCGTATGCAAACCGTTGCATCTCGGTTCGCGTCACCAGGTCTGGCAGATTGAAATCTTCGATGAGAAAGGGCGTTTGTGCTGTTCGTCACGATTGACGACCGCTATTTTGTGACGTTGTCACCAGAAAAGTGTGACGCATATTGCTTTTGGTCATTATCTGCACAGTAAACGGTGGTATACTGTGCAGGTCTTGTCTAAAAGCGAGGATGCTATGTCTACTCAACTTAATCCCACCCAGCTGGCCATTGAATTTTTACGTCGTGACCAGAGCAATCTTTCACCTGCCCAATATCTCAAACGTCTGAAACAACTAGAACTTGAATTTGCTGACCTGCTTACTCTCTCTTCTGCTGAATTAAAAGAAGAAATCTACTTTGCCTGGCGTTTGGGCGTGCATTGATCCTGACGTAATGCCGCGAGTTCGCCAAATCGGCCTGGATTAATCTTCGTCCAGGTTCGAGGGCCTTCTTAATACTGCTTATCTACCCGCCTGATAACGTTCAAAAATAATACAAATCGCAGTTTGTGCTAAAACAGCGGCTTAGCTTTATGAGACTATTCTTATCGCCCCTTCAAGAGCTAAGCCACTGTGAGTGCCGGAGATAAGCGCCGGATGGGGTAGAAACCCTTAAGCCTGTGATGCACAGACTTAAGGGTTTTCTTATTTCTGAACGCTGCACTTTTTTACCTATCTCTTAAATAGTCATTTTCAATACAACTTTTTCTTTTTCATCACAGCCTTAATGCTCCTTAGATAATAATCATTATCTAACAATGAGATACCTAATTCTTAGCGTGCCTGTTAACCCACACATCAGGGTCTATGCTTATTAAAAGCAGGCAAAAAGCATGTTTTACGGTAAAGCCCCTGCGTTTGCTGGGTTGAACTGATAATCATTATCACTAACATGCTGTTATACGCTGAAAGCGATGAAGTGAGGTAAATCGATGGACATGCATTCAGGAACCTTTAATCCACAGGATTTCGCCTGGCAGGGCTTAACGCTGACACCCGCAGCCGCTGTCCACATCCGCGAGCTGGTGGCAAAGCAGCCGGGTATGGTCGGCGTGCGCTTAGGCGTGAAGCAAACGGGCTGCGCGGGCTTTGGCTATGTGCTCGACAGTGTTAGCGAGCCGGACAAAGACGATCTGCTGTTTGAACATGACGGCGCGAAGCTGTTTGTCCCGCTGCAAGCGATGCCGTTTATTGATGGCACGGAAGTCGATTTCGTTCGTGAAGGACTTAATCAGATATTCAAATTTCACAACCCTAAAGCCCAGAATGAATGTGGCTGTGGCGAAAGCTTTGGGGTATAGGCGGTACTATGTCTCGTAATACTGAAGCAACTGACGATGTCAAAACCTGGACCGGCGGCCCGCTGAATTATAAAGAAGGGTTCTTCACCCAGTTAGCCACCGATGAGCTGGCAAAGGGGATAAACGAAGAGGTGGTGCGCGCAATTTCGGCGAAGCGTAATGAGCCGGAGTGGATGCTGGAGTTTCGTCTCAATGCTTATCGCGCATGGCTGGAGATGGAAGAGCCGCACTGGCTTAAAGCGCACTACGACAAGCTGAATTATCAGGAATACAGCTACTACTCAGCACCATCGTGCGGTAATTGTGACGACACTTGCGCGTCGGAACCCGGCGCGGTGCAGCAAACTGGCGCGAACGCCTTTTTAAGTAAAGAGGTGGAGGCGGCGTTTGAGCAGTTGGGCGTTCCTGTGCGGGAAGGCAAAGAGGTGGCGGTGGATGCCATTTTCGATTCTGTTTCGGTTGCCACCACTTATCGCGAAAAACTGGCGGAGCAGGGAATTATTTTTTGTTCCTTTGGCGAGGCGATCCACGATCACCCGGAACTGGTGCGTAAATATCTCGGCACCGTGGTGCCGGGGAATGACAACTTCTTTGCCGCGCTTAATGCGGCGGTGGCCTCTGACGGTACATTTATTTATGTGCCTAAAGGCGTGCGCTGCCCGATGGAACTTTCCACGTATTTCCGTATTAACGCGGAAAAAACCGGGCAGTTTGAGCGCACCATTCTGGTGGCCGACGAAGACAGCTACGTCAGCTACATTGAAGGCTGTTCCGCTCCGGTGCGTGACAGCTATCAGTTACACGCGGCGGTGGTGGAAGTCATCATCCATAAAAACGCCGAGGTGAAATATTCCACGGTACAAAACTGGTTCCCTGGCGATAACAACACCGGCGGTATTCTCAATTTCGTCACCAAGCGTGCTTTGTGCGAAGGCGAAAACAGCAAAATGTCATGGACGCAATCAGAAACCGGGTCAGCGATTACGTGGAAATATCCCAGCTGCATTTTGCGCGGCGATAACTCCATTGGTGAGTTTTACTCGGTGGCACTGACCAGCGGTCATCAGCAAGCGGATACCGGCACCAAGATGATCCACATCGGTAAAAACACCAAATCGACCATTATCTCGAAAGGGATCTCTGCCGGACACAGTCAGAACAGTTATCGCGGCTTAGTGAAAATCATGCCGACGGCAACCAATGCACGTAACTTCACCCAGTGCGACTCAATGCTGATAGGCGCTAATTGTGGGGCGCATACTTTCCCGTATGTCGAATGTCGCAATAACAGCGCGCAACTGGAGCACGAGGCAACGACATCACGTATTGGTGAAGATCAACTGTTTTACTGCCTGCAACGCGGGATCAGCGAAGAAGACGCCATCTCGATGATTGTTAACGGTTTCTGCAAAGACGTGTTCTCAGAACTGCCGCTGGAATTTGCCGTTGAAGCACAAAAACTCCTCGCCATCAGTCTTGAACACAGCGTCGGATAAGGAATAAACATGTTAAGTATTAAAGATTTACACGTCAGCGTGGAAGATAAAACTATCCTGCGCGGATTAAGCCTCGACGTTCGTCCCGGCGAAGTTCACGCCATTATGGGACCCAATGGTTCGGGGAAAAGTACCTTATCGGCAACGCTTGCCGGACGCGAAGATTATGAAGTGACGGCTGGCACGGTTGAGTTTAAAGGCAAAGATTTGCTTGCGCTGTCGCCGGAAGAACGTGCAGGCGAAGGCATCTTTATGGCCTTCCAGTATCCGGTGGAAATACCCGGCGTCAGTAACCAGTTTTTCCTGCAAACGGCACTTAATGCGGTACGCAGCTATCGCGGCCAGGAAACGCTCGACCGCTTTGATTTTCAGGATTTGATGGAAGAGAAAATCGCTCTTCTGAAAATGCCGGAAGATTTATTAACGCGTTCGGTAAACGTTGGTTTTTCCGGCGGCGAGAAAAAGCGCAACGATATTTTGCAAATGGCGGTGTTGGAACCGGAGTTATGCATTCTTGATGAGTCGGACTCCGGGCTGGATATTGACGCATTAAAAGTGGTTGCCGATGGCGTGAACTCGCTGCGTGACGGCAAGCGTTCATTCATCATTGTTACGCACTACCAACGCATTCTCGACTACATCAAGCCTGATTACGTCCATGTGCTGTATCAGGGACGAATTGTGAAATCCGGCGATTTCACGTTGGTCAAACAACTGGAGGAGCAGGGTTATGGCTGGCTTACCGAACAGCAGTAACGCGCTGCAACAGTGGCATCACTTGTTTGAAGCCGAGGGTGCAAAACGCTCCCCGCAAGCACAGCAGCATTTACAACAATTGCTGCGTACCGGACTGCCGACACGCAAACATGAGCACTGGAAATATACGCCGCTGGAAGGGCTGACCAATAGCCAGTTTGTCAGCATTGCGGGAGAGATATCCCCACAGCAGCGTGATGCCTTAGCGTTAACATTAGACGCGGTGCGGCTGGTTTTTGTTGATGGACGCTACGTGCCAGAGCTTAGCGATACAACTGAAGGCAGCGGGTATGAAGTGAGCATTAACGACGACCGTCAGGGATTACCCGACGCTATTCAGGCGGAAGTATTTCTCCATCTGACGGAAAGCCTGGCGCAAAGCGTGACGCATATAGCTGTGAAGCGCGGTCAACGACCGGCAAAGCCATTGCTGTTAATGCATATCACCCAGGGCGTGGCAGGTAAAGAGGTGAACACAGCTCATTACCGGCATCATCTGGATCTGGCGGAAGGTGCCGAAGCGACGGTGATTGAGCATTTTGTCAGCCTTAATGATGCTCGTCATTTCACCGGAGCGCGCTTTACCATCAATATCGCAGCGAACGCCCATTTGCAGCATATCAAGCTGGCGTTTGAAAACCCGGTCAGTCACCACTTTGCCCATAACGATTTGTTGCTGGCTGACGATGCCACTGCATTTAGCCACAGTTTCCTGCTTGGTGGCGCAGTATTACGACACAACACCAGTACGCAACTCAATGGCGAAAACAGCACGCTGCGGATCAATAGTCTGGTGATGCCGGTGAAAAACGAGGTGTGTGATACCCGTACCTGGCTGGAACACAATAAAGGTTTTTGTAACAGCCGACAGTTGCACAAAACTATCGTCAGCGACAAAGGCCGCGCGGTATTTAACGGTTTGATCAACGTCGCGCAGCACGCCATCAAAACGGATGGTCAGATGACCAACAATAATCTGCTGATGGGAAAACTGGCGGAAGTGGATACGAAACCGCAGCTGGAAATCTATGCAGATGATGTGAAATGTAGCCACGGTGCGACGGTGGGGCGTATTGATGATGAACAGATGTTCTATCTGCGCTCGCGTGGGATCAATCAGCAGGATGCCCAGCAGATGATCATTTACGCCTTTGCTGCCGAACTGACGGAAGCACTGCGTGATGAGGAGCTTAAACAGCAGGTGCTGGCCAGAATCGGTCAACGGCTGCCGGGAGGTGAAAGATGACTTTTTCCGTTGATAAGGTGCGAGCCGATTTTCCGGTGCTTTCGCGTGAGGTAAATGGTCTGCCATTGGCTTATCTCGACAGCGCTGCCAGTGCGCAAAAACCGAGCCAGGTGATTGATGCCGAGGCGGAGTTCTATCGTCACGGCTACGCGGCGGTACATCGCGGTATTCATACCTTAAGCGCCCAGGCGACCGAGAAAATGGAAAACGTGCGCAAGCGTGCTTCGCTGTTTATCAATGCCCGTTCCGCGGAAGAATTGGTGTTTGTCCGCGGCACCACGGAAGGCATTAACCTGGTCGCCAATAGCTGGGGCAACAGCAACGTGCGAGCGGGCGATAACATCATCATCAGCCAGATGGAGCACCACGCTAACATTGTTCCCTGGCAAATGCTTTGCGCGCGAGTGGGTGCAGAGCTGCGTGTGATTCCTCTCAACCCCGACGGTACGCTGCAACTGGAGACGCTGCCTACGCTGTTTGATGAGAAAACTCGCCTGCTGGCAATTACCCATGTCTCCAACGTGCTTGGGACAGAAAATCCGCTGGTGGAGATGATCACGCTTGCGCATCAACATGGCGCAAAAGTACTGGTGGATGGCGCTCAGGCGGTGATGCATCATCCGGTGGACGTTCAGGCGCTGGATTGCGATTTTTACGTTTTCTCCGGGCATAAACTGTATGGACCCACCGGGATTGGCATTCTTTATGTCAAAGAAGCCTTGTTGCAGGAAATGCCGCCGTGGGAAGGGGGCGGTTCTATGATCGCCACCGTCAGCCTGAGTGAAGGCACTACCTGGACTAAAGCACCGTGGCGGTTTGAAGCCGGCACACCCAATACCGGAGGCATCATTGGTCTTGGCGCGGCGCTGGAGTATGTGTCGGCGCTGGGGCTTAATAATATAGCCGAGTATGAACAGAATCTGATGCACTACGCGCTATCACAGCTGGAATCTGTACCGGATCTCACTCTCTATGGTCCCCAGAACAGACTTGGCGTTATTGCTTTTAATCTTGGTAAACACCACGCCTATGATGTTGGCAGTTTTCTCGATAACTACGGCATTGCTGTGCGTACCGGACATCACTGCGCTATGCCATTAATGGCCTATTACAACGTCCCTGCTATGTGTCGGGCGTCGCTGGCCATGTATAACACCCATGAAGAAGTTGATCGTCTGGTGACCGGATTGCAACGTATTCATCGTTTGCTGGGATAACAGGGAGGCACTATGGCTGTATTGCCGGATAAAGAAAAATTGCTGCGTAATTTTTTACGCTGCGCCAATTGGGAAGAGAAATATCTCTACATTATTGAGCTGGGCCAGCGTCTGCCAGAATTACACGACGAAGACAGAAGCCCGCAAAATAGCATCCAGGGCTGCCAGAGTCAGGTATGGATTGTGATGCGTCAAAATGCGCAGGGAATTATTGAATTACAGGGCGACAGCGATGCGGCCATTGTGAAAGGGCTTATTGCGGTCGTCTTTATTCTTTACGATCAAATGACACCGCAGGATATTGTCAATTTCGATGTGCGCCCGTGGTTTGAAAAAATGGCGCTCACCCAACATCTCACCCCATCACGCTCACAAGGTCTGGAAGCGATGATTCGCGCAATTCGCGCCAAAGCCGCTGCACTTAGCTAAACTAAAGGGACAGCTTTCATCCGGTGGACTCACATTGCCGGGTGGTCAATGTTTACACTGGCCTGCACAGGAGTGTTTTGGTTTCAGGTGAACATAAGCGCCATCCGACGTTTCAGCGTGAGTCTCCGGCAAATACAGGAGGTTTACAATGAAACGCGCGTCTTTGCTTACACTCACGCTTATCGGCGCTTTTAGCGCCATTCAGGCTGCCTGGGCGGTTGATTATCCGCTACCACCAACCGGAAGCCGACTGGTTGGGCAAAATCAAACGTATACGGTGCAAGAAGGGGATAAAAACCTTCAGGCCATCGCCCGACGTTTTGATACTGCGGCAATGTTGATACTTGAAGCCAATAACACTATCGCTCCGGTGCCAAAACCCGGTACGACGATAACGATTCCTTCGCAACTGTTATTGCCTGATGCGCCGCGTCAGGGGATTATCGTTAACCTTGCAGAGCTGCGCCTTTATTATTATCCGCCGGGAGAAAATATCGTGCAGGTCTATCCGATAGGTATTGGATTGCAGGGACTGGAAACGCCAGTGATGGAAACGCGTGTGGGGCAGAAAATCCCTAACCCAACCTGGACGCCTACGGCGGGCATTCGTCAGCGTTCGCTGGAGCGTGGCATTAAATTACCGCCAGTCGTCCCTGCCGGGCCAAATAACCCGCTAGGACGTTATGCACTGCGCCTCGCGCATGGTAATGGCGAATACCTCATTCATGGAACCAGTGCGCCGGACAGCGTCGGTTTGCGCGTCAGTTCAGGGTGTATTCGCATGAATGCACCGGATATTAAAGCCTTGTTCTCCAGCGTGCGGACGGGAACGCCGGTGAAAGTGATCAACGAACCGGTGAAATATTCCGTGGAACCGAACGGGATGCGTTATGTTGAAGTACATCGACCACTATCAGCAGAAGAACAGCAGAACGTTCAGACAATGCCATACACACTACCAGCAGGCTTTACGCAATTTAAAGACAATAAGGGTGTAGATCAGAAATTAGTCGATAAAGCGTTGTATCGTCGGGCAGGGTATCCGGTTGCGGTGAGCAGTGGAGCAACTCCCGCAGCCAGCAATGCGCCTTCAGTAGAGTCAGCGCAGAATGGTGAACCAGAACAAGGGAATATGTTACGCGCGACGCAGTAGCGGTAAATGGCAGGCAAAAAAAATGGCGCACAATGTGCGCCATTTTTCACTTCACAGGTACTATTACTTGCGGTATTTAGTAGCCATGTTGTCCAGACGCTGGTTAGCACGAGCTGCGTCATCTTTAGCAGCCTGAACGTCGGAACGCATTGCGTTCACGTCGTTGCTCAGCTGGTCAACTTTAGCGTTCAGAGTCTGAACGTCAGAAGACAGCTGATCGATTTTAGCGTTGCTGGAGCAACCTGCCAGCAGAGTAGAACCCAGGATTACCGCGCCCAGTACCAGTTTAGTAGCTTTCATTATTAATACCCTCTAGATTGAGTTAATCTCCATGTAGCGTTACAAGTATTACACAAAGTTTTTTATGTTGAGAATATTTTTTTGATGGGAAGGCACTTATTTTTGATCGTTCGCTCAAAGAAGCATCGAACGCTGGGTTTTAGATAAAAAAATTGAGAGAAAACAGGATGCTTCCATCGGATTCATCTTAGATAAAGTGGGATTATATAGTGAAATCCGATTTGATTTTTTATTGCTTCTGGTTATCGATTAAATAAAAAAAGCGCCCATCAGGGCGCTTCGATATACAAATTAATTCACAAAAGCAATATTACAGGACGTGAACAGATGCGGTGTTAGTAGTGCCGCTCGGTACCAGTGCACCAGAAACCATAACTACGACGTCACCTTTGTGTGCCAGACCGCTCTGCAGAGCCAGTTCTTTACCCAGACGGTAGAAATCATCAGTAGAAGTGATCTCTTTAACCAGCTGCGGCACAACGCCTTTGCTCAGTACCAATTGATGAGCCGTTTTTTCGTTGGTGGTGAGTGCCAGGATGGTGGCATCCGGGAAGTATTTACGTACTGCGCGAGCAGATTTACCGCCCTGGGTAGCAACCACGATCAGCGGGGCATCCAGTTTTTCAGCAGTTTCAACGGCACCACGGCATACCGCTTCGGTAATGCGCAGTTTACGGTTGTCATTGTTGAACTCGAGACGGCTGTTCATCACGCGGTCGGTACGTTCGCAGATGGTCGCCATGATAGAAACCGCTTCCAGCGGGTATTTACCTTTTGCGGATTCACCAGACAGCATCACTGCGTCAGTACCGTCGAGGATGGCGTTTGCAACGTCACCTGCTTCTGCGCGAGTCGGGCGTGGGTTTTTGATCATGGAATCCAGCATCTGGGTCGCAGTGATAACGACTTTACGTGCACGGATACATTTTTCGATCATCATCTTCTGGGCGAAGATAACTTCTTCTACCGGGATTTCTACACCCAGGTCGCCACGCGCAACCATGATGCCGTCAGAGGCTTCGAGGATTTCGTCGAAGTTGTTGAGGCCTTCCTGGTTTTCGATTTTGGAGATGATTTGGATGTTTTCGCCGCCGTGCGCTTTCAGGTGCTCACGGATTTCGATAACGTCAGAACGCTTACGAATAAAGGAAGCAGCAACAAAGTCTACGCCTTGTTCGCAACCAAAGATCAGGTCCTGTTTGTCTTTTTCAGCCAGTGCTGGCAGGGCAATGGAAACGCCTGGCAGGTTCACACCTTTGTTTTCGCCCAGGTCGCCGTTGTTCAGCACTTTACAGATAACTTTGTTACCTTCAATGGCGGTAACTTCCATACCGATCAGACCATCGTCAACCAGTACGGTGTTGCCAACAGACAGGTCAGTAGTGAAACCTTCATACGTTACCGCAACCATTTCGCTGTTGCCGATAACAGATTTATCAGTGGTGAAAGTAAAGGTCTGACCCGCTTTCAGAGAAACGTCGTTACCGCCTTCCAGTTTCATGGTGCGGATTTCCGGACCTTTGGTATCAAGCAGGATAGCGGCGGTTTTACCGGTTTTGCTCATCACGTTGCGCAGATTCTGAATGCGCTGACCGTGTTCTGCATAGTCACCATGAGAGAAGTTCAGACGCATAACGTTCATGCCAGCGTCCAGCATTTTAGCTAACATCTCTTCAGATTCGGTTTTCGGTCCGATGGTGCAAACAATTTTGGTCTTTTTCATGACAGTCTTAGTCTTTAAGTTGAGAAGGATGGGAGAAACTTGCTTTCTGGGCGCACTGCCGGAAAGCGAATCCGGTATTACGAAAGTGGTGGTGCCTCGCTCTAAGGATAGGTGACATCGAAAAAGCGTGCAGAGGAATGTGTGCTTGTGTCTCAGCCCAACGTGAGTGCCTGTTTTTGAGTCGTTGAGTTCTACAGTCCAAAGTGCTGAAACCATTCAAGAGTCAATTGGCGCGCATTATACGCTGAAATTAATCCAAAAGGAAAACAAAAACAGCGTTTCAAAAAATATACAACTTGTAAGACAATAAATTGTTATCAAAGATTTAACGTTACAGGGAAAGGGTTACGCAAAAACCTCGTTGTTTGCGCAACGTCTGGTGCCTGGGTTGTCAGTGTGAGGATAAGTGAGAGTTCATCCGGTGCATAAATACATCATCGCTCAATTGCTACAGTGAAAATAATTTATCGCGTTATTTGTCTGATTTTCTTTGGTTTTTGTTTAATTGATTAGATTGATATATGCTGATAGCTGGCATGATAAATAGGTATAAATAATGGGAAATCGGACAAAAGAGGATGAACTGTACCGAGAGATGTGCAGAGTTGTCGGTAAAGTTGTGCTGGAAATGCGCGATCTGGGGCAGGAACCAAAGCATATTGTTATCGCAGGCGTATTACGTACAGCATTAGCCAATAAACGCATTCAGCGCAGTGAGCTGGAAAAGCAGGCGATGGAAACCGTCATTAACGCACTGGTTAAATGACCATTCAGGATGAGGCGGTAAGCTTCATCCTGATATTTTGAGTTCAGTTGCAGTCCAGTTAATCATTCTAAATAACAACTGCTGAAATTATACAAATGTCGGTATGTATTTTAATTTATAGCGCTAATGTTATTTTTATTTTCTGTAGTGAACGTCACAAATAATTGTCGCTTAAGTTAAATTTATTTCAAATGATAATAAATATCAGTTCACTTATAATTTCTTGCTTTGTGATTTTAATTGATAACGATCAATGTTAAGAGCTCAGAATAATCACATTATTTTTCCTCCTAACCATAAAGGATTAGTTTATCAGCGTTAAATCTTTTCTCATACACTATCGGGTTAGGGAAAATATCTGGTGTTGGGGACAGAGTCAGCAGCGTATTAGTTGAATGCTTAATATCAGGCTGCTGAATTGTCAGCACTGTGTTTGCGAAGAGGATGCGAAATAAATGAACCCGGTTGATCGTCCACTATTAGATATTGGCTTAACGCGATTAGAATTCTTGCGTATATCAGGAAAAGGCCTTGCTGGTCTAACAATTGCCCCTGCGTTACTTTCACTTTTGGGTTGCAAACAGGAAGATATTGATAGCGGCACAGTAGGGTTGATAAATACACCCAAAGGGGTGCTGGTGACCCAACGTGCGCGATGCACGGGTTGCCACCGCTGTGAAATCTCTTGTACCAACTTCAACGATGGCTCAGTAGGGACATTCTTCTCCCGTATCAAAATCCATCGCAATTATTTCTTTGGCGATAACGGGGTTGGCTCTGGTGGCGGCCTGTATGGCGATCTCAACTATACCGCGGACACCTGCCGTCAATGCAAAGAACCGCAATGCATGAATGTCTGCCCGATTGGTGCGATTACCTGGCAACAGGAAGAAGGCTGTATTACCGTCGATCATAAACGTTGTATTGGTTGTAGCGCCTGTACGACGGCATGCCCGTGGATGATGGCCACCGTAAATACCGAAAGTAAAAAATCCTCGAAATGTGTGTTATGCGGTGAATGCGCAAACGCCTGCCCAACAGGGGCGTTAAAAATTATCGAGTGGAAAGATATTACTGTGTGAATCTTGCAAAGGAAAAAATCATGGCTAACGGTTGGACAGGTAATATATTAAGAGTCAATCTCACGACAGGAAATATTACCCTCGAAGATTCCAGTAAGTTTAAAAGTTTTGTCGGTGGTATGGGCTTCGGCTACAAAATTATGTATGACGAAGTACCGCCAGGCACGAAACCTTTCGATGAAGCGAATAAATTAGTCTTTGCTACCGGCCCATTAACTGGATCTGGTGCCCCCTGCAGTTCTCGCGTAAATATCACCTCACTTTCTACTTTTACCAAAGGAAATTTAGTCGTCGATGCCCATATGGGGGGCTTTTTTGCAGCGCAAATGAAATTCGCTGGATACGACGTCATTATTATCGAAGGGAAAGCGAAAGCACCGGTATGGCTGAATATTAAAGATGACAAAGTTAGCCTGGAAAAAGCCGATTTCTTATGGGGAAAAGGGACGCGCGCAACTACGGAAGAGATTTGTCGATTGACCAGCCCTGAAACCTGTGTGGCGGCTATTGGTCAGGCTGGGGAAAACCTTGTTCCTCTCTCTGGCATGTTGAATAGCCGTAACCACAGCGGTGGTGCGGGAACTGGCGCAATAATGGGTTCGAAAAACCTGAAAGCGATTGCGGTTGAAGGGACGAAAGGGGTCAACATTGCCGATCATCAGGAGATGAAGCGTCTCAACGATTACATGATGACTGAACTTATCGGTGCGAATAACAACCATGTCGTGCCAAGTACGCCGCAATCGTGGGCAGAGTATTCAGATCCCAAATCACGTTGGACAGCACGTAAAGGGCTGTTTTGGGGCGCGGCTGAAGGTGGTCCGATTGAAACGGGGGAAATTCCGCCAGGCAATCAGAACACGGTCGGCTTTCGTACCTATAAATCCGTTTTTGACTTAGGTCCGGCGGCAGAGAAATACACAGTAAAAATGAGCGGCTGCCACTCTTGCCCGATCCGTTGTATGACCCAAATGAATATTCCTCGGGTGAAAGAGTTTGGCGTGCCCAGCACAGGTGGTAACACTTGTGTTGCAAACTTTGTCCATACCACCATCTTCCCGAACGGTCCGAAAGATTTTGAAGATAAAGACGATGGTCGTGTGATTGGTAACCTGGTTGGTTTGAATCTGTTCGATGACTACGGCCTATGGTGTAACTACGGTCAGCTGCATCGCGACTTTACCTATTGTTACAGCAAAGGGGTGTTCAAGCGTGTTCTGCCTGCTGAAGAGTATGCGGAAATTCGCTGGGATCAACTGGAAGCGGGTGACGTTAACTTCATTAAAGATTTTTACTACCGTCTGGCGCATCGTGTGGGTGAGCTGAGTCACCTGGCTGATGGTTCATATGCTATCGCAGAACGCTGGAATTTGGGTGAAGAGTACTGGGGCTACGCGAAAAATAAACTCTGGTCGCCGTTTGGCTATCCAGTTCACCACGCCAATGAAGCGTCAGCGCAGGTCGGCTCCATTGTTAACTGTATGTTCAACCGTGACTGCATGACGCATACCCATATCAACTTCATTGGTTCCGGTTTGCCATTGAAACTGCAACGTGAAGTGGCGAAAGAGCTTTTTGGTTCTGAAGATGCTTACGATGAAACCAAAAACTACACGCCAATCAATGACGCAAAAATTAAATATGCTAAGTGGTCGCTGTTGCGGGTCTGTTTGCATAACGCCGTCACCCTGTGCAACTGGGTCTGGCCAATGACCGTTTCGCCGCTGAAAAGCCGTAATTATCGGGGCGATCTGGCGCTTGAAGCCAAATTCTTCAAAGCGATCACTGGCGAAGATATGACTCAGGAAAAATTAGATTTAGCTGCAGAGCGTATCTTTACGTTGCATCGCGCCTACACGGTAAAACTGATGCAAACCAAAGATATGCGTAATGAACACGATCTTATCTGTTCCTGGGTATTCGACAAGGATCCGCAGATCCCGGTCTTTACTGAAGGTACTGACAAAATGGATCGTGACGATATGCATGCTTCGCTCACGATGTTCTACAAAGAAATGGGCTGGGACCCACAGCTTGGTTGTCCGACCCGCGAAACATTGCAGCGTCTGGGGCTGGAAGATATTGCCGCCGATCTGGCAGCACACAATCTACTGCCTGCGTAAGGAATGGGTGAGATGAACCATCAGGATGTCTTGCCGTTAGCGGAAGTCAGCGAAATTGACGAGGCGAAGCGGCAATGGTTGCAGGGGATGCGCCACCCCGTTGATACGGTAAGTGAAGACATCACAGAACCAGAACCTGCTGAAATCCTGGCAGAGTTCATTCGCCAGCATTCTGCGGCTGGGCAGTTGGTGGCGCGCGCCGTGTTTCTCTCGCCACCCTATTCGGTTGCAGAAGAGGAACTGTCAGTTTTGCTGGAAAACATTAAGCAGAACGGAGACTACGCGGATATCGCGTGTATGACGGGAAGCCAGGATGATTACTATTACTCAACGCAGGCCATGAGTGAAAACTACGCGGCGATGTCTTTGCAAGTTGTGGAGCAGGACATTTGTCGCGCTATTGCACACGCCGTTCGTTTTGAGTGCCAGACTTATCCTCGTCCTTACAAAGTCGCCATGCTGATGCAAGCGCCATATTACTTCCAGGAAGCGCAGATTGAAGCCGCGATCGCCGCGATGGATGTTGCACCTGAATATGCCGATATACGGCAGGTGGAGTCATCGACGGCGGTGTTGTACTTGTTTAGCGAGCGATTTATGACCTATGGCAAAGCTTATGGCTTATGCGAATGGTTCGAGGTAGAGCAGTTTCAGAACCCCTGAAATTTCAGGGAGATGTCATGGATAGGGTGGACAGTTGCAGCCACTGCATTAGGGGATAATCAGATGTCCTTCACTCGACGCAAATTTGTTCTGGGGATGGGAACAGTAATCTTTTTTACTGGTTCTGCGTCTTCTCTGTTAGCGAACACGAGGCAAGAAAAGGAAGTTCGGTATGCCATGATTCATGACGAGTCACGGTGCAATGGCTGTAATATTTGCGCCCGCGCATGCCGTAAAACTAACCACGTCCCCGCTCAGGGAAGCCGTTTATCGATAGCACACATACCGGTCACCGATAACGACAACGAAACGCAGTATCACTTTTTTCGCCAGTCATGCCAGCACTGTGAAGATGCTCCTTGCATCGACGTTTGCCCGACAGGGGCGTCGTGGCGTGATGAGCAGGGGATCGTGCGGGTAGAAAAATCGCAGTGCATCGGCTGCAGTTATTGCATTGGCGCTTGCCCGTACCAGGTTCGCTACCTTAATCCTGTCACTAAAGTGGCAGATAAATGTGATTTCTGCGCTGAGTCCCGACTAGCAAAAGGCTTTCCGCCCATTTGCGTTAGCGCCTGCCCGGAACATGCATTGATCTTTGGTCGCGAAGATAGCCCAGAAATTCAAGCGTGGTTGCAAGAAAATAAATATTATCAATATCAGCTACCTGGTGCCGGGAAACCGCATCTGTATCGCCGATTCGGTCAACATTTGATTAAAAAGGAAAATGTATGAACCCGTCGCAACATGCTGAACAGTTTCAGAGCCAGTTGGCGAACTATGTGCCACAGTTCACTCCCGAATTTTGGCCGGTGTGGTTGATCATTGCCGGACTATTGCTGGTAGGGATGTGGTTGGTGCTGGGGCTGCATGCCTTGCTTCGTGCTCGTGGCGTGAAGAAATCAGCCACCGATCATGGTGAGAAGATTTATCTTTACAGCAAAGCGGTCAGATTATGGCACTGGTCGAATGCGTTACTCTTTGTATTGTTGCTGGCAAGTGGGCTGATAAATCACTTTGCGCTGGTGGGAGCAACTGCGGTTAAAAGTCTGGTTGCGGTGCATGAAGTTTGCGGATTTTTGTTACTGGCATGCTGGCTCGGCTTTGTTCTGATCAATGCCGTTGGGGGTAATGGTCACCACTATCGCATTCGTCGTCAGGGTTGGCTGGAGCGAGCGGCAAAACAAACGCGATTTTATTTGTTTGGCATTATGCAGGGGGAAGAACATCCTTTCCCGGCAACAACACAGTCTAAATTTAATCCCTTACAGCAGGTTGCCTATATTGGTGTCATGTATGGATTGCTGCCGTTGTTACTATTGACGGGGCTGCTGTGTCTCTATCCGCAAGCCGTGGGAGATGTGTTTCCTGGCGTAAGATACTGGTTATTGCAGGCGCATTTTGCTCTGGCATTTATAAGCCTCTTTTTTATCTTCGGTCATCTTTATCTTTGCACCACGGGGCGTACGCCACACGAAACCTTTAAAAGCATGGTCGATGGCTATCACCGGCACTAACGAATGATCATTACACGAGCAGACCTGCGAGAATGGCGTATCGGAGCGGTGATGTATCGCTGGTTCCTGCGCCATTTCCCACGCGGCGGTAGTTATGCCGATATTCATCATGCACTTATTGAGGAAGGATATACGGACTGGGCGGAGAGTCTGGTTGAGTATGCGTGGAAAAAATGGCTGGCGGATGAAAACTTCGCGCATCAGGAAGTTTCTTCTATGCAAAAACTGGCCATAGATCCCGGAGAGAGACCATTTTGCAGTCAGTTTGCCCGCAGCGACGATCATGCTCGCATCGGCTGTTGTGAGGATAATGCCAGAATCGCAACTGCTGGGTATGCCGCGCAAATTGCCAGTATGGGTTATAGCGTGCGGATTGGAAGTGTCGGCTTTAACAGTCACATTGGCAGCTCCGGTGAACGCGCACGGGTTGCTGTAACCGGTAATTCTTCGCGGATAAGCAGCGCTGGAGATAGTAGTCGGATTGCGAATACCGGAATGCGAGTACGCGTTTGCACATTGGGTGAACGGTGTCATGTCGCCAGTAATGGTGACCTGGTGCAAATCGCCAGCTTTGGCGCAAACGCCAGAATTGCCAACAGCGGCGACAATGTACACATCATTGCCAGCGGTGAAGATTCAACAATAGTGAGCACGGGCGTGGTCGACTCAATTATTCTCGGGCCAGGGGGAAGCGCCGCACTGGCATATCATGACGGCGAAAGAGTTCGCTTCGCCGTCGCCATTGAAGGTGAAAACAATATTCGAGCCGGAGTCCGCTATCGCCTTAATGAACAGCATCAGTTTGTTGAGTGCTGATAGCTTTACATTTGATCAAACGAAAGACGCCGACGAGCACGGGATGCAGGCTTTACGACCGCCTGAGCCATCGCCTCACCAATTTCTGCACATGCCGTAAGTCCCTGTACGAATGGCCGGTCGTGCATCAACCAGGGCAACGCGCCGAACGCTACGCGCCCACGAATTTCTTCGGGTTGCTGTAGCGTATAATCTTCGCCAACATCAGGGATTTCATCCCCTGTTTTCTGTAATTGTTCGCGTAGTCCAGGGAAAGGAATATCTTTCACTTTAAGCGGACGCTGCCCGCGGGCATCAATAAAAACGTCAAACGAGTAGCTATCGTCTTCCGTTTTCAGGACGGTGCGCGACTCATTAATTTCCATTTCGTAGTCTTCACCGAGGGCGAGAATATGAATGATTCCCGCTTCACGTAAGGCCAGTAGTCGACGAATAGACTCTGAAGGGATTGCCGCATAATTATCGATGAAAACCCGGGCAAGGCCTTTACTGAACCGTTTATGGTCGTGTTCATTCAGATGAGGAACAATTTCCTGTACGGCTTCATGCAGGCGCAGAATGACATAACGCCAGGGAACAGTATGTTTTTCTCGTTTATTGCGTTCGACTTCCTGGAGATTTTTTTCTGCCCAGTCGAATGGGTCGCGTTGTTTGCGCTCGGCAAACCAGGCTTGAGCAAAGGAATCGACATTCAGGCTCTCTAAGGCTATGCGTTGGCTCCAGTCTGGATCAGCAAATTTGATTTCCTCTACTATTAATTCGAATACTCGATCCAAAAGGCCCTCTTCGCCTTTTTGAATCTCCGCATTTAATGCCTGTTCAGTGACGATGTGTAAGGGCTCGTAGGGAATAGGGCAATAGAAATCGGCTTCCGGTAAAATACCCGTGCGTGACATTAGCGTAATACTTAGCTTTTCACTTGTGTTATTGAGTTGATAAATAACATGTTGTTTATCATCTTCAATAAATGAACCATGTTGAATAGCCACTGCCATTGCCGCATCCAGTCCGCTCAAGGATGTTCCCATAATACCCACCTTACACGCATCGACCTTTGCTTCCATCAGGCCTGACCACGGGCTGGGAAAATACGTTCTGGTTGCTTCTTCTTCATCAGGCCAGACGTGACCCGTCGCGATCACTGCTAAATCAAACGTCTCGCTGGGTAAATCCTGATTTGTAGCGAGCATGACGCCAGCATTTATAATTTGCAGATCGGTAACCTGGCATGATTCATAAACAGCCACTGCAAATTTTTGCTGTCGTGCCTGGTCTACTAATCGTAAAAATTGATCGCGGAAATATTCGCCCAGCAGAATACGCGGTAAAAACTGGCGATCGTGCAAGGTTTCTTTTTTAACGCCATAACGCTGGAGATGGCTGGCTTCTTGCTTTTGTAGCCATTCGAGATACGTACAATAAATCGGCGGTATTTCAATACTGGCAATATTTGCCAGCATCAGTTTTGAGTTTTCCTCATCACTGTATGGCATCCCGACACCGGCTTCGTCAGCCTGCTCGAAGATAGAAATAGAAAGTGGAGTTTGTTGCTGTAGAAGCGAGAATAAGGTGTAGATCCCCGTAGGCCCGGCACCCACAATAGCAATTTTTTTCATTGTTACTTACCTGTACGCATTCTTTCGAATTTAGTGTTATCAGATAAGTTTGGTTGAAATTTTTAGAATTTGAGAAATTTCAGACAGGGATGAAAAGGGCGCTAACCGCCCTTGGTTAAAATCTGTCAGGCGAGTTTTGCCTGATTGATTTGACTCAGTGGCTCATTGACATCGAAAACTTTGGCGACAACTTCCTCAACGCCGAGATTTTTCAGTCGGGCATTATGTTTTTCCAGATAGGCAAGGGCGCTTTTTTCATCAGTGAAAAGGTAGATCCCACCGGCTTCGTGGTTCTTTTCACTTTCTGTCCATACCTTCCACAGAAAACCAGGTTCCTGATTAATCGACTCAGCAAGCGGTTTAAGCTGCTCAGCCATTGCGTCGCCAAATGGGCCATTAAAAGCAAAATGAAGTTGTAACAAAGTTGCCATAGCGATTCTCCTTCTGATAACGCATACGAAGACAGTGTAGATCTTTTAACGTATTGGATACAGAGAAGAAACAGAGGGAAAAAGGAGAAGACCAGATTAAGAAAATCTGGTGCGTCCGAGTGGACTCGAACCACCGACCCCCACCATGTCAAGGTGGTGCTCTAACCAACTGAGCTACGGACGCAGGATGGTGCGTTCAATTGGACTCGAACCAACGACCCCCACCATGTCAAGGTGGTGCTCTAACCAACTGAGCTATGAACGCAACGTTGTAGGTGACAACGGGGACGAATATTAGCGGCAGAGTGGGAAGGTGGCAAGAGGCAAAACGTAATTTTCTGCGGTATTTCGACCGTTTGCAGAGCTTTTAAGCAAATTGGCTATATTTTGTTGATTTGCAAGGGCGATTTTTATTCAGGATCGCATTTACATCTGACACAACCCAATAATCTGTGTATCAGAGTTTAAACAGAGTTGTTTGCCACCATCTCAAAATCTGTCGTGGATAAATCCTCCGTAGCCTTTACACTTATGTAGCAATAAAGGCACACAGATGCAGCAAAGGAATAAATCATGGGATCTGATGCGAAAAACTTGATGAGCGACGGGAACGTGCAAATTGTTAAGACCGGCGAGGTCATTGGCGCGACGCAACTTACTGAAGGTGAGTTAATTGTTGAAGCTGGCGCAAGAGCCGAAAATACCGTGGTCACGGGGGCCGGTTGGTTGAAAGTGGCAACCGGTGGGATCGCCAAATGCACACAGTACGGCAACAATGGCACGCTATCGGTCAGTGACGGTGCCATTGCCACAGATATTGTTCAGTCAGAGGGAGGCGCAATTAGTCTCTCTACGCTCGCTACGGTTAATGGCCGCCATCCAGAAGGTAAATTTAGCGTTGATCAGGGTTATGCCTGCGGTTTGTTGCTGGAAAATGGCGGTAACCTGCGTGTACTGGAAGGCCATCGCGCGGAAAAAATCATTCTCGATCAAGAGGGCGGCCTGTTGGTCAATGGGACAACCTCAGCGGTCGTGGTAGATGAAGGTGGTGAATTGTTGGTGTATCCAGGTGGGGAAGCCAGCAATTGTGAGATTAATCAGGGCGGCGTTTTTATGCTGGCGGGGAAAGCCAGTGATACATTGCTTGCTGGTGGCACCATGAATAATCTCGGTGGTGAAGACTCTAACACTATTGTTGAGAATGGAGCCATTTATCGTCTGGGGACGGATGGCCTTCAGCTCTATAGTTCCGGTAAGACGCAAAACCTGTCCGTTAATGTGGGGGGGCGGGCTGAAGTGCATGCTGGTACGCTGGAAAACGCGGTAATACAAGGTGGGACAGTGATCTTGTTGTCACCCACCAGCGCGGACGAAAATTTTGTCGTAGAGGAAGATCGCGCACCGGTTGAACTGACCGGGAGTGTTGCATTACTGGACGGCGCTTCAATGATTATTGGCTATGGTGCAGATCTGCAACAATCAACGATTACTGTACAGCAGGGCGGCGTGTTGATTCTCGATGGCAGCACGGTAAGAGGTGACAACGTCACTTTAAATGTGGGCAACATTAATCTCGATGGCGGGAAAGTGTGGTTGATCACTTCTGCGGCAACGCATGTGCAACTGAAAGTTAAACGCCTGCGCGGAGAGGGAACGATTTGCCTGCAAACCAGTGCGAAAGAGATTTCACCTGACTTCATCAATGTTAAAGGGGAAGTTAACGGTGATATACACGTTGAGATAACCGATGCCAGTCGGCAAACTTTGTGTAACGCACTGAAATTACAGCCAGACGAAGACGGGATTGGTGCAACGCTCCAGCCTGCGTAAAAACACAGGCGCAACCCGTGAAGGTTGCGCCTTGTCTTTATTAGCGGGACGCTCGTTGCAGAATGATGGCTGACGGCAGACGTTGCAGGAAACGCATTCGCAGCATCATCATAATAGCTGCCGATGTCAGGCCGATAATAAACCCTATCCAGAAGCCTGCTGGCCCCATAGGCTCAACAACCAGATCGGTCAGTGCCAGAATATAGCCGCTTGGCAAGCCCAGCACCCAGTAAGCCGTAAAGGTGATATAGAAAATGGAGCGCGTATCTTTATATCCACGCAAAATCCCACTGCCAATGACCTGGATTGAGTCAGAAATCTGATATACCGCCGCCAGCAACATCAAATGCGCAGCCAGCGTTACAACCTCGGGATTATCGTTGTACAACAGGGCGATTTGCTCCCGCAGTGAAACCGTGAATATGGCCGTCAGGGTTGCCATACAGACACCCACCATAAGCCCGGTCCGCGCAGCGGTTTGCGCATCCAGCGTTGAGCCCTGACCCAGACGATAACCTACGCGGATGGTTACCGCTGCCGCCAGCGACATGGGAAGTACGAACATCAGTGAACTAAAGTTCAGGGCAATCTGATGTCCTGCGACATCAACAATACCTAGCGGAGACACTAACAGAGCCACGACGGCAAACAGCGTTACTTCAAAGAACAGCGCCAGCGCAATTGGCAAACCGAGTTGAATCAGTCGTTTCATAACCGCAGGATCGGGCTTCGCGGTGCCTTTTTCGTTACGAATATCGCGCATCGAGCGGGCGCGTTTAATGTAAGAAACCATGGCAAGGAACATAACCCAATACACCGCTGCAGTAGCCACGCCACAACCAACGCCACCGAGCTCAGGCATACCGAAATGACCATAAATAAAGATATAGTTCACCGGAATGTTCACCAGCAGGCCGATAAAGCCCATCACCATACCCGGCTTGGTTTTTGCCAGACCTTCACACTGGTTACGGGCAACCTGGAAGAAAAGATAGCCCGGCGCGCCCCATAGCAACGCACGCAGATAACCCACGGCTTTGTCCGCCAGAGCCGGATCGATATTTTCCATGGAGCGGATAATGTAGCCTGCATTCCACAGCACCAGCATAATGAGAACGGAAACAAAACCCGCCAGCCAGAAACCTTGTCGCACCTGATGCGCAATGCGCTCACGTCGACCGGAACCATTTAATTGCGCGATAACCGGCGTTAATGCCAGCAGCAGCCCGTGACCAAAGAGGATCGCCGGAAGCCAGATAGAAGTACCGATAGCGACCGCCGCCATGTCGGTGGCACTATAGCCGCCCGCCATCACGGTATCGACAAAACCCATCGCAGTTTGGGCGATTTGCGCGAGAATCACCGGGATTGCTAATGCTAATAACAGACGCGCTTCACTGATATACTTCTGCACGTGAACACCTTTTATTTGTAGTTATATGAGAGACTAAAAAGCCGCCTGAATGGGCAGCAAAAAGAAGAAGCAGGGGAAATTCAGTCTATTGTAGCGAGGATTTATTAATTCTCCAGTGAAAAAATAGCCATTCTTACCCCTTCACTGGTAAGGGCGTTTTCCACCTGCTATTGTGCTGAACAGAATGTCTTAACTGATTTCAGGAGTTGTGAGTATGTTTACGGGGATTGTACAGGGCACCGCAAAACTGGTGTCGATTGACGAGAAACCAAATTTTCGCACACATGTGGTTGAGTTACCTGACTACATGCTGGACGGGCTGGAAACCGGTGCGTCCGTGGCGCATAACGGTTGCTGCCTGACCGTAACGGAAATTAACGGCAACCATGTCAGTTTTGACCTGATGAAAGAAACGTTACGCATTACTAATCTTGGCGATTTAAATGTGGGGGATTGGGTAAACGTTGAGCGTGCGGCGAAATTCAGCGATGAAATTGGCGGACACTTAATGTCAGGTCATATTATGACCACCGCTGAAGTGGCGAAAATATTAACCTCGGAAAATAATCGTCAGATCTGGTTTAAAGTCCAGGATAGTCAGTTGATGAAATATATCCTGTACAAAGGATTTATTGGCATCGACGGTATTAGCCTGACCGTCGGCGAAGTCACGCCAACGCGTTTTTGCGTCCATTTAATTCCGGAAACACTGGAACGCACTACCCTTGGGAAGAAAAAACTCGGCGCACGCGTCAACATTGAAATCGATCCACAAACTCAGGCAGTGGTAGATACGGTAGAACGTGTGCTGGCGGCACGAGAAAATGCCATGAATCAACCAGGTACAGAAGCCTGATCTGAAATCGCCCCCGGAGAGGGGGCGATAGAATAGCCTCTAGCGAGCGACTCGAAGGCCGTTTTCAACACCGCGTGAGAACACGACCTGCCAGAGCTGAATATCACGGGCGCGGAAAGCACCTGCACAGGCATTCAGATAATAGGTAAACATCCGTTTAAAGCGTTCACTGTAGTTATCCGCAATTTCTGGCCATGCGGCGAGGAATCGTTCATACCACGCCATCAACGTAGTATCGTAATCAGCACCGAAGTTATGCCAGTCTTCCATCACAAAGTGGGGTTCGCTGGACTGAGCAATCTGGCGTACAGAGGGCAGGCAACCGTTCGGGAAAATATATTTATTAATCCAGGGATCAACATTCAGATCGGTTTTTTTCGAACCGATAGTATGGAGCAGGAATATACCTTCCGGTTTCAAATTACGATCCACCACCGCAAAATAGGTATCGTAATTTTTCGGTCCGACGTGCTCGAACATCCCCACAGAAACAATACGATCAAACTGGTCGTTCAGGTCACGATAATCTTGCAGCAAAATGGTGACATCCAGGCCTTCACAGCGTTCCTGAGCCATTTTTTGCTGTTCAGCAGAAATGGTGACGCCCACCACGCTTACGTCATAGTTAGACGCCATGTAATGCGCCAGTCCGCCCCAGCCGCAGCCAATATCCAGTACGCGCATCCCTGGTTTTAACTGCAATTTTTCACAAATCATTTTGAGCTTCGCCTGCTGGGCAGATTCCAGATTATCGGCATCTTTCCAGTAAGCGCAGGAATATTGCATGAACGGATCAAGCATGCGACTGAATAAGTCATTACCCAAATCGTAATGCTCTTTGCCGACTATCCAGGCACGTTTTTTACTCTGCAGATTGAAGAGACGAGCGCTGGCAATACGCAGCGTGTCTTTGAAATGATGGGGGAGTTGGTTCTCGAGACCTGCGCGTAAGACTTTGCTAAAAAACATATCCAGTCGGTCACATTCCCACCAGCCATCCATATAACTTTCGCCTAACCCCAACGATCCTTCCTGCAGAACGCGTTTAAAAAAATCGGGGTTTTTCACACGAATATCCGCCGGGGCAGAACCGTTAATGGCTATACCGGCACGGCTAAGTAATTCGTTGGCGATACGGTACCAGTTGTCATCCGGTACACTGACTTCTTCTATACACGATGAACTCATAGTTTCTCCATCACTGGTCGGTGATCAGAACCTTAAAACAGCGTAGACGCTTTTTGGGCTTTGTGAGAAATCTCGCAGAAAAAACCGCGAGTCTATAATCCGACGTAGAACAGAGGGAAAGGAGGAACCCTTGCCGAAATGACCATCCATAGTGAGTCGGGAACGATCCTGTCCCCGTAAAAACATAATATTTATCGTAGCTTTAACAACTCGAAATTAGTATAGGCCGCTAATTTCAATCATACAACAAAATTTTGTTAGCAGCCTAAGTATAAGTATATCGATATAGTTCAGTGTGATTCGCTATGAGCGACTTCGGCATTGCCATGATTCTGGCAGTCCACTTCTTCACAACGTTGCATCATGTAACCCAGAGCAACCAGCACTACTGTTGATAACATCACGCTGGTGGTGGTGAGCAATGGCGTGCTGATACTGATCAGCCAGGAAACTACCAGACTTGCGAGGAAGCACAGACCCAGTTGTAGAGTGTTCTGCAACGCTGCGGCGCGACCAGTTGCATGTGGGAAGGGACGCAGCGCCTGGGCGACAACAATCGGGTAGATCGCGCCATTGGCAATCGCCATCACACAGAATGGGATCAGGATTTCGACTAGCGACACATGGCTAATGAAGCCCGCAGCCCAGGTCGCAATGACGCTGACAGCAAACAGTACCAGCAACCACGGTAATAACTGCTTGCCTTGCCATTTCTGCAGTGCGGCGCGACAGCCATAGCCACCAATCAGAAACGCGATAGTTTGCGGGACATAACTTAAACCAATCACTGCCGGGCTGTAGCCCATTTCACTAAGGATGAACGGTGAACCGGTCAGCCATGCAAAAAAACTGGCTGAACAGGCCGCGTATATCAGCACGTTGCCGCGATAGGTTTTAGAACGTAGCAGGTCGGTAAAGGTCAGACCATCCTGACTATTGTTACGGGCCTTCGTCGTGGGTTTAAGCCAGAAAATAGGCAGAATCAGCACCACGGTAATGGCAAACAGGGTGGCGAATATCGCCTGCCAGGAAAAATGGACCAGCAGCCAGCTTCCTAACAGAGGAGCCAGTGCCGGAGATAGACCCACCAGCGGCATGATGGTCGCAAAAATACGGTTAACTTTCTGTGAAGGATAATAATCCGTCACTAACGCTTGCCAGATAACCGCCGCGGCGCAGACACCTACAGCCTGTACAAAACGCAATACCAGGAGCGTGGCGGCGTTTTCAACCCACAGCATCCCCAGACTACCTAACGCAAAAATTGTCAGGCCGATGAATAACACCGGTTTACGACCATAACGGTCGGAGAGCGGCCCCCACAGAAGCTGGGCTGCGGCAAATCCGGCAAGGAACAGACTAAGGCTGGCACTGACAGCAGACGCAGGCGTTTGCAGGTCGGCCTGTATGGCGGCGAAAGCAGGCAGATACATATCGGTTGCCAGAAAACCGAGTACGCTCAAACCTGCCAGCCAGACTAAAAATCTTTTCCCAGGTTGCATGTATATTCTCTAAATCTCTCAATTAAACACCGCCGCAAAGTGTAGGGAGTGAAATTAGTGTTGTGAAACGGTAATATTTGATGACTGGTTTCAAAAATTTTGCAGGCAGACTATGTGGTCAGAATATTCACTCGAAGTTGTTGATGCGGTAGCGCGTAATGGTAGTTTTAGCGCTGCAGCCCAGGAGTTGCATCGCGTTCCTTCTGCGGTCAGCTATACCGTGCGTCAGCTGGAAGAGTGGCTGGCGGTGCCGCTGTTTGAACGACGTCACCGTGATGTGGAACTGACCGCTGCCGGGGCGTGGTTTCTCAAAGAAGGGCGCTCTGTTGTCAAAAAAATGCAGATCACCCGGCAGCAATGTCAGCAGATAGCGAACGGCTGGCGCGGTCAGTTAGCTATCGCAGTGGATAATATTGTCAGGCCAGAACGTACACGGCAGATGATCGTTGATTTTTATCGCCATTTTGATGATGTCGAACTTCTTGTCTTTCAGGAAGTGTTCAACGGTGTCTGGGATGCGCTTTCCGACGGGCGCGTGGAACTGGCGATTGGCGCAACACGCGCGATTCCGGTAGGCGGTCGTTATGCCTTCCGGGATATGGGGATGCTAAGCTGGAGTTGCGTTGTTGCCAGCCACCACCCGCTGGCGTTGATGGATGGCCCGTTCAGCGATGATACGTTGCGCAACTGGCCGTCATTGGTGCGCGAAGACACCTCGCGAACGCTACCTAAACGTATTACCTGGTTGCTGGATAACCAAAAAAGACTTGTCGTGCCTGACTGGGAATCATCGGCAACCTGTATCTCGGCAGGATTATGCATAGGGATGGTGCCAACACATTTCGCCAAACCGTGGCTTAATGAGGGGAAGTGGGTAGCATTAGAACTGGAAAACCCCTTTCCGGATTCGGCATGTTGTCTGACATGGCAGCAAAATGATATGTCGCCTGCGTTAACCTGGTTGCTTGAGTATCTCGGCGATAGTGAGACGCTGAATAAGGAGTGGCTGCGGGAGCCGGAAGAGACTCCCGCAACGGGTGATTAACGACGATAGTCTCGGAACGGGCCGTCAGCCACGGAGCGGCGTTCAATCAAGCGCGGATGCACTTCAATGGACTGCGGTTCTTCACGTTTGTTGACGATACGATCCAACAGCATGTTGAACGCTGTTTCACCCAGCGAATCTTTTGGCTGATGGATCGTGGTCAGCGCCGGCGTAAAATAGCGGGCGTTGCGCACGTTATCATAACCGATCAGCGAAACATCCTGCGGGACGCGCAGACCCATTTCATCAGCAGCACAAAGTGCGCCCATTGCCATGATATCGCCACCACAGAAGACAGCAGTAGGGCGATGCGGCTGCGACAGGATTTGCTGCATGGCGCGATAACCGGATTCAGGTTCAAAGTCACCCTGCACAATCCAGCTTTCCGGCACTTTGATCATCGCTTCTTCCATCGCCTTCATAAAACCGGCAAGGCGGCCTGCGCCAGTGTTACGTTCCAGCGGGCCGGGGATAACGCCGATTTCGCGGTGACCGCGTTCAATCAGATAACGCCCGGCCATGTAGCCGCCTTCGAACGCGTTATCAATGACCGCATCGGTGAAGTCAGCTTTTGCTTCACCCCAGTCCATTACCACCATTGGGATATGGCGATACTCTTCCAGCATCGCCAGCAACGGCTCTGGGTACTCAGAACACATCACCAGCAGACCATCGACGCGTTTTTGCGCCATCATCGACAGATAAGCCCGCTGTTTCTCAAGATTGTTCCACGCATTACCCAGAATCAGGGTGTAACCTTTCTGGAAGCAATTTTTTTCAACCGCTTCAATGATCTCGGCAAAATAGGCCGCTTCGCTGCTGGTCGCCAGCAAACCGATAGACTTGGTGTGGTTAACCTTCAGGCTACGCGCCACCGCGCTAGGGGAGTAGTGTAATTCTTTAATCGCTGCCCACACGGCGTTGCGCGTTTCTTCAGCGACGAAACGTGTTTTGTTGATTACGTGTGACACAGTTGTAGTGGAAACGTTTGCTCGTTTCGCTACATCTTTTATTGTTGCCATTCCATTTCACTCCAGACCCTAACTTCAGCTCCTGCAAAATCGCAAGGTAAACGTTTGCCTTTACACACCTTACGCACAACAAAAGTGTTGCGGTACGCCGGAAAAACGACACGGAGCGTCAGGAAGGGGTCAATGGCCAGTACGCAAATAGTGTAAGCGTGGAATTTTGGCCGATCTTGACGAAAAGGGGAAGTGGTAAAAACACTTATCATTATAAATGACGGGAGATTTTTTCATCACAGTGTGTAAAAATGCGTAATATCACTTTTTGTGTGGTAATAAAAAAGGAGAAAACTTGATGAGCACCGACCTTAAATTTTCACTGGTAACAACGATTATCGTCCTCGGTTTGATCGTGGCCGTGGGTTTGACTGCCGCGCTGCACTGATTTCCTCTCGAGGGAGAGCATTCTCCCTCGCATCTCCTTCCTGTTTGTTAGCAAAATGGCAAAAGTGTTTTCTCTTTTTGTTATTTTCATTTTTTTGTGATTGCTGTCATGCTTTCGCCACTTTAATGAATATCGCGTAATGACGCGAAGAGGTGGAGATAAGGCATGAAAATTAACTATCCGTTGCTGGCGCTGGCGATTGGCGCGTTTGGTATCGGGACAACGGAGTTCTCGCCAATGGGCTTGTTGCCCGTCATTGCGCGCGGTGTGGATGTCTCGATTCCCGCTGCCGGAATGTTAATCAGTGCCTATGCAGTTGGCGTAATGGTGGGCGCGCCGCTGATGACGCTTCTACTTTCTCATCGTGCCCGCCGCAGTGCGTTGATTTTCCTGATGGCAATTTTCACGCTCGGCAACGTACTTTCCGCCATCGCGCCGGATTATATGACCCTGATGCTTTCACGCATTTTGACCAGCCTGAATCACGGAGCATTTTTTGGTTTGGGTTCAGTCGTGGCCGCAAGCGTGGTGCCAAAACATAAACAGGCCAGCGCAGTTGCCACTATGTTTATGGGGTTAACCCTGGCAAATATCGGTGGCGTGCCGGCGGCGACCTGGTTGGGTGAAACCATCGGCTGGCGGATGTCATTTCTGGCAACGGCGGGGCTGGGAGTGATTTCAATGGTAAGTCTGTTCTTCTCATTACCTAAAGGTGGTGCAGGGGCACGACCTGAAGTGAAAAAAGAGCTGGCGGTATTAATGCGTCCGCAGGTGCTGTCTGCATTGCTGACGACGGTGCTGGGAGCTGGCGCCATGTTTACCCTCTACACCTATATCTCTCCGGTACTGCAAAGTATTACCCACGCAACACCGGTGTTCGTCACGGCAATGCTGGTGCTGATTGGTGTCGGGTTCTCTATTGGGAACTATCTCGGCGGCAAACTGGCAGATCGTTCAGTTAACGGCACGTTGAAAGGCTTTTTGTTGCTGCTGATGGTGATTATGCTGGCAATCCCGTTCCTGGCCCGCAATGAGTTCGGCGCAGCTATTAGCATGGTGGTGTGGGGAGCTGCAACCTTTGCGGTCGTACCGCCGTTACAGATGCGCGTGATGCGTGTCGCCAGTGAAGCGCCTGGTCTGTCTTCATCAGTCAATATTGGTGCCTTTAATCTTGGAAATGCGCTGGGAGCAGCGGCTGGTGGTGCGGTAATTTCCGCTGGGCTGGGATACAGTTTTGTGCCGGTGATGGGGGCGATTGTCGCGGGACTGGCATTATTGCTGGTGTTTATGTCAGCCAGAAAACAACCTGAGGCAGTTTGCGTTGCCAACAGCTAATTAAACAAAAACGCAGAAGGATAACCTTCTGCGTTACAGTTGCTGGCAACGTGCGATTTATCTTGCCGGATGCGGTGTTAACGCTTCATCCGAGTTGGCATGGTAAGCGAAGCGCATCAGACAATGTTGCATTTGCCATCAGTTATTATGCAGCGAGATTTTTTGCTACGAATTCCCAGTTCACCAGCGCCCAGAAGTGCTCCAGATAGCCAGGACGTGCATTGCGATAGTCGATGTAATAAGCGTGTTCCCAGACATCAACGGTCAGCAGTGGAGTCGCATCGGTGGTCAGCGGAGTACCCGCGTTAGAGGTTGAAACGATAGCCAGTTTGCCATCGCTGTTTTTCACCAGCCAGGTCCAGCCAGAACCAAAGTTTTTGATTGCTGCATCAGTAAACTGTGCTTTGAAATCGGCAAAGCTGCCAAAAGATGCGGCGATAGCTTCAGCGACTTTTCCAGTCGGTTCGCCACCCGCGTTCGGTGCCAGGCAGTTCCAGTAGAAAGTATGGTTCCAGACCTGAGCTGCGTTGTTGAATACGCCACCTTCAGAGCTGCGAATAATCTCTTCCAGTGATTTACCTTCAAACGCGGTACCTTTAATCAGGTTGTTCAGGTTAGTGACATAAGTCTGATGATGCTTGCCGTAGTGATACTCGATGGTTTCCGCAGAAATGTGCGGTGCCAGAGCATCTTTAGCATATGGTAGTGCAGGTAATTCGAATGACATTGCTACTCTCCTTTATTATTAATTTGCATACGTACAATAGCCTTATTGTGCGTATGGATAGGGTAGCAAATTAAAAGGTGAGACAAAAGATGAACTTACCCTGTTGCCGTAACAACAGGGTAAAGTTTTAGCGAAGTGTTTTTGGGGTCATTACCCGGCGAGCGCCAACATAGTGGCGCTGCCAGTAGTCTTCACTGAGAGAAGTGATTTGAATTTCCTGACCCGTACGCGGTGACTGAATAAATTTGCCGTTGCCGACATACACGCCGACATGATCGGCTGTACCGCGTCCCTGAGTACGGAAGAAGACCAGGTCGCCGTTTTTCAGTTCACTACGTTCGATAGGTGCTGCATCACGCAGGTGATACATTTCATTCGCCGTACGCGGAATACGAATTTTCACCAAATCTTTATAAGCGTAATAAACCAGGCCGCTGCAATCAAAACCGGTACGCGGTGAGCTGCCACCCCAACGATATGGCTTACCAATTTGCTGCATCAGTTTATTCATTGCCACTTTTGTGGCTTTTTGCACCTTCGCTTTGTGTGCGTCGGCAAGGGTTCCTGACGCGGCATTTTTGACTTTCACACAATGCGATTTATAGCCCTTACGTTTGGTACACTTTTCGGTAAAGCTGGCTGAGGCCGTTTTATTGACGACGTGTTTGCTGCGAGTTTTGGCGTTTTTAGAAGCGGTAATGGAAGATTTTTGAACGGAAGAAGCGGTTTTGCTTTTGGTCGTACTTTTACTGGCGGCTTTTTTCGCTGTTTTCTGGCTGGCTTTCTGGGTCTTTTTGGTGGTTGCCGTGCTTTTCTTTTTATCTGCTTTTTTGGTGATATGAGTGGTAGCAGAACTCTCCCTGGCTTGCTTTGAAGCATGGGCCATAGGCGTTAAAGGCAGGGTGGTAAAAAGTAAAGCACAGAGCGTGATCGAAATACGGTTTATCCGCGCCACTGAGCGTCCCTCTGTTAAGGCAGGTCTATCATGCCTGCGTCTGATTTACAAAACTTGATGATTCTAATGCATAGAAGAAGAGAAAGTTAATAGCTTTTATTGTTAAAAAATACGTTTCGTCGGCGAGCGCAAAAAAATGCAGCAGTGGAAGCTAAAAATGGTTATAAATACGCCAGTTTGCCGTGCGTCAGGGAAGAAACGAATATTTGAAATGCAACAAATAGAACAAAGGGATAAAATAGAAAAAGCGTGATGAAAATGTTATTTTCCGATGCCGCACTGACCCGCTACAATGTCAGATTACTGCCGTAAAGAAGTTTGAGGAAGCAAGACAATGAGCACCACTATCGAAAAAATCCAACGCCAGATTGCTGAAAACCCGATCCTGCTGTACATGAAAGGTTCACCGAAACTGCCGAGCTGCGGTTTCTCTGCCCAGGCAGTCCAGGCGCTTGCCGCATGTGGCGAACGTTTTGCCTATGTTGATATCCTGCAGAATCCGGACATTCGTGCGGAACTGCCGAAATATGCTAACTGGCCGACCTTCCCGCAACTGTGGGTTGACGGCGAGCTGGTCGGCGGTTGTGATATCGTGATCGAAATGTATCAGCGTGGCGAACTGCAGCAGCTGATCAAAGAAACTGCCGCTAAATACAAGTCTGAAGAGCCGGACGCTGAATAATCCGTCCTGCAATACTGACGGATGCGAACGGGCATCCGTCAGTCCTTTCTCTATCCCCAATCCAGTCCTTGTGGCGAACTTGAAAATCCCGCCTCACGCAGCAGCGTAAACATCGGCGTTTGCCGGACCGGTAGGTCATTCACTTCTGTTAGCGTAAAGCGCAGCCGTGGTTCGCGACGCAGTGCGGTAGTCAGCGCGTGGAAAATCTCTGGGGCGAGTAATTCTTCTTTTTCCTGCCAGACCAGCATTTTTTTGCCACCTTGCGCCAGATAGAGTAACAATTTGCCGCCAGAAACGACCACCAGCGCACCCGCCCGACGCGTTGGTATCAGCGTTGCCGGATGTGCAGGCCAGGGCAGAAGATTTCCCCATGCATTAGCCGGATCGTTGGCAGAGAGCGCCACTGGTGTATAGTGGCGCGTTTGCGTGGCTTGTGTCGCCAGATCGCGCAATCGGTCAATAGTCAGACGTTCAGCGAATTGCGCGCCACCCAGACCTTCTACAAAACGACCTCGCATAATTCGCCCGGAGTCTTCCATACTTCGACAAAGCGTTTGCATCGATGGAAACCCGCCAGGGATATTTTCGGCTATCACCGCCTGACGACTGATGATGCCGTAGCGGTCGAGCATATTTTCCGCCAGCGCCAGCATCCTTTCGGTATCGTTTAGTGGCTCCACCTGCAATAACGACCAGCGTCCAGCCAGATTTGGTGTGTTGTAAGATAGCAGCGGCGAGACGGGTTGCGCATAGACAGGACGTCCACGACGAGCCCGGTGGCTGCGACGAGTTGAGGTGCGTGTGTTGGTACTGCTGCGGGTGAGGGCGCGTAACGGTGCCCAAATGTCGCTGGTGATGACGCCTTGCCAGACCAGCGCCCATAACGCCTCTTGCAGGGCTGAGGGATCAACCGATTCGTCGATTTTATCGCGTATCCGTTGGCTGATTTGTTGTGCAAACCAGGCTCCTCCGTCAGCCAGAACCGTGACTATCGCTTGCTGCAGCGCCGAACGATTCGCCTGATTCGCTTCGGCGGGAGTGAACGATTCTGCGGCATATTCCTGTAGATGCAGTGCCACCAGACCGTCATCTTCACCCAGTTTTTTTTGCCCCGACCAGATAACCGCACCGGTTGCCAGTAATTCATCGAGCATTTCTGGCGAATAGTCGCGTACGCGGGCAGGCAGGATCTGGCTTTCCCAGAGTGAGGCGGGTAAACCGACTCCGGCAAGCTGTTCGATCACCCGCATGACGCCATCCACGCCCTCATAAACGCCTGGCGATGTTGAGGCAAAGAGTGCCGGGCTACCATCGGTGGCGGGTAATACGCCCTGACGTTCCAGCAGCAATCGCGCATAGGTCGTGGCCGCAACGGGACGTGTCGCTTCTCTGGCGGCTTGCAGCGAGCGCAAACGCAGACGACGAAATACTTCATCGCTCACCCAGATGTCTTGTTGCAGATTCATCACCAGCCCTTGTTCGCGCAGTTGCTGAAGTTGCTCTTCGACAATGGCAATACCGAGACTAAACTCATGAGCCAGTTGTTCAGACGTGACCAGAGCATGAGCCCGGAGATAGCGCAGAAAGAGGTCGCGAAGCGGGTAACTGACTCGGTGCAAATAAATCTCTGGCAGTGACTCTGGTAGTCGTACGCCGAGGGCATCGCGCAGCCTGGCGGCATCATCCATACAGGCAAGACGCTCCTGCCCGCTAATCATCGTCGGGAAGATTCGTTTTACTGCAAGAAGATTTTCCAGATACGACGCAATCTCTTCACTGCTGCCTGTATGCCGTTGCGCCAGGTCTTCAACGGTCATTGGCCCCAGTTCGCGCAGCAGGTCGAACAATCCTTCTTCACCTTTCGCTCTTCTACCAGAAGCCAGTCGTTGCAACTCTTCTTCCACCTGGCGAATGACCTGCGGGTCGAGTAATTCCCCCGGATCGACCTGTCCGAGTAGATTGCGCAGTAACTCGCTGTCCAGCGACAGTACGGATGCCCGGCGCTCTGCCAGCGGGGCGTCGCTCTGGTACATAAATTCCGCGACATAGCCGAACAATAAACTGGCGGCGAAAGGCGAAGGCGTAGTGGTCGTTACATCGGATATTTGAATTTCGCCACCGTTCAGGCGACGCATCAAACGTTCCAGCGCGGGAAGATCATAAACATCTTGCAGACATTCGCGTAGGGTTTCGAGAATGACCGGAAAATCCGGATATCCCTGAGCGATTTCCAGCAACTGACTGGCGCGCAGCCGTTGTTGCCAGAGCGGGGTGCGATGGCCCGGCGTGCGGCCCGGCATTAATAATGCCCGCGCGGCGCATTCGCGAAAACGGGCGGCGAAAAGTGCCGAGCTGCCTACCGCCTCGCGGACAATTTGCAGCAACTTTTCTGGTTCAAACAAAAAAATCGCGGCATCGGGCAATTTACCATCGGTGTCAGGAATGCGCGCAACAATGCCGTCATCACTGGCAACCACAGACGCGTCAGCGCCCCATAGTGCATGTATTCGCCCGGCAATCGCCAGCGCCCAGGGTTCATGCACCCGTCTTCCATAGGGAGAATGCAAAATAATACGCCAGTCGCCAATTTCATCACGGCACCGTTCGAGGACCAGATGACGACTACCCGGAACAATACCCGTCGCGTTGCGCTGCTCGTCAATCAGCCCCTGAATATTGGCGATCGTATTTTCTTCTGCCAGCCACGGGGGAATATTCCCGGAAAAGAACGCGCCATCCGCCAGTAAATGGAGAAAATCGCCGATCATCTCGCCTAATTCTGCCGGACGTCCGTTACCTTCACCACGCCAGAAGGGAAGGCGGGCAGAACGACCTGGAGCAGGAGTCACAATCACCTGATCGCGGGTGATTTGCTGGATCCGCCATGAGGTAGCGCCGAGAGTGATAATGTCGTTCACCCGCGACTCATATACCATCTCCTCATCCAGTTCACCCACCCGCCGCGAACCGGCCTGTTCTTCACCTTCGGGTAATAACACGCTATACATGCCACGATCCGGAATGGTGCCACCGCTGGTAACCGCCAACAGCTGAGCGCCAGGTCGGGCGGTCAATATCCCGGTCTCCCTGTTCCAGACCAGTTTTGGTCGAAAAGCAGAAAAATCGCCAGAGGGATAGCGCCCGGAAAGCATATCCAGCGTGGCGTCAAAAACACGTCTTGGCAGATCTTTCCACGGTGCGGCACGGCGTACGCGGGAGTACCATTCGTCTGCCTGTAATGCATCCATCGCCGCGGCGGCAACGGTCTGCTGCGCAAGGACGTCGAGTGGATTATGCGGTGGTGTCAGGTTTTCCAGCCTGCCTGCGAACATACACTCAACAATGACTGCGGAATCGACTAAGTCACGTCGGGTTCGGGGGAAAAAAAGCCCTTTGGAGATACCACCTACCTGGTGTCCGGCACGTCCAATGCGTTGTAACCCACTGGCAACAGAAAGCGGCGTTGCCACCTGAATTACCAGATCCACCGCGCCCATATCAATCCCCAGTTCGAGACTGGAGGTTGCGACCACGCAGCGTAATTCACCCGATTTCAGCGCCTGTTCGGTGATTGCTCGTTGTTCTTTAGACACGGAGCCGTGGTGTGAGCGGGCAATAAAAATGTCGCTACTTTGTACACGGTTAGAGGTTGCGCCGGAGGTCGACTCGAAATGGGCCGCATCAACGGCGATAGACGGGGAACGCTGTAAGCGTGCGGCGTAAAGCTCATTCAATCGTGCCGTCAGTTTTTCCGCCAGCCCGCGTGAATTAGTAAAGACAATGGTCGAGCGATGGCGCAAAACTTCATCAAGGATACCCGTTTCAATATATGGCCAGATGGAGCCTTCTCGGCCGGCATGGCTGTCTTCGCCGGTGCCGCTGGCAACCGATGAGACATCATCCATATTGGCGACCGGTACGACAATCCGTATCTGCGGATGGCGCATTGCGGGCGGGTTGACTACCGTAACCGGGCGATCGCCACCAAGAAATGCTGCCACATCGCTGGCTGAGCGTACAGTGGCAGAAAGGCCAATTCGCTGTGCTGAGGTGTGGAGCAGCGCATCGAGCCGCTCCAGACTTAACGCCAGATGCGCACCACGTTTACTGCCCGCTACCGCGTGGACTTCATCAATAATTACCGTTTCGACGCCGCGTAGCGTTTCGCGCGCGCGGGAGGTCAGCATCAGATAGAGTGATTCGGGTGTGGTGATCAGAATATCCGGCGGATTACGGGTGAGTTTGCTGCGTTCCTGTGCAGGCGTATCGCCAGTACGGATCCCCACGCGAAGATTGACTTCCGTTTCGCCGCGCCGCCGCCGTTCATCGGCAATACCCTGTAACGGGATCTGCAAGTTGCGCTGAACGTCGGTGCCCAGAGCTTTGATCGGTGAAATATAGAGAATGCGTGAGGTTTTACGCTTATGCGCCTCGCGGGTATCTTCGCCGCCTTCGCGGAAGAGCTGATCGAGGGCGTAGAGAAATGCTGCCAGCGTTTTCCCGGAGCCAGTCGGTGCAATCACCAGCGCATGCTCGCCTCGCGCCGCCACATGCCAGGTTTGCGACTGGACAGCGGTCGGCTGTTTAAAGGCGCGAAGAAACCAGTCGCGGGTCGCCGGTGAAAACACGTCCGGCAGGGGCGATGAAGGGTTTAGATTATCTGCCATTAACGCTATTCCCCGTGAATATCATGCATGATGCGTGGAATAGCCTCACTATAGATGCCTGAATCATTGCATGTCATCAGGCATCGACTCGATTACACCTCTTCGGCGGCAGGTAGCGGCCAGCCTCCCAGACGTTTCCAGCGGTTGACGATTTCACAAAACAGCACAGCAGTGCGTTCGGTGTCGTACAGCGCGGAGTGCGCCTGGGTGCTGTCGAAGTCCATGCCAGCGGTCTGGCAAGCCTTTGACAATACGGTTTGTCCGAGTGCCAGCCCGGCTAGTGCAGCAGTGTCAAAAGTGGCGAAAGGGTGGAACGGGTTACGTTTCAGTGAGGCGCGTTCTGCGGCGGCCATCATAAAGCTGTGATCGAAATTGGCGTTGTGCGCCACCATAATGGCGCGGTTACAGCCGCTCGCTTTAATGCCTTTACGTACAACTTTAAAAATTTCGTGCAGCGCCTCGTATTCGCTGACCGCGCCGCGATCGGGATCGTTCGGGTCAATGCCGTTGAAGGCGAGGGCCTCTGGCTGCAAATTTGCGCCGACAAATGGTTCGACGTGGAAATGTAATGTGGTGTCCGGCATCAGCCAGCCTTGTTCATCCATTTTCAGGGTGATGGCGGCAATCTCAAGCAGCGCATCGGTTTTGGCGTTAAATCCAGCTGTTTCAACATCGATCACAACAGGATAAAAACCACGAAAACGGTCGCACAGACCGGTAAGTTGAGCGTTATCGGACATCTGATTCTCTTAATACGGATAAATTGCAGCGCGCATTATGACAAATATTACTTGTCGATGCAGTAAAGATGCGGGCGCGATGAATTCACGCCCGGCAGGAGATTAGTTGCCCAGACCGCGACCGGCGTCTTTTTCTTCGATTAATTCAATTTTGTAGCCGTCCGGATCTTCCACAAACGCGATAACCGTAGTGCCGCCTTTTACCGGACCCGCTTCACGGGTGACGTTACCGCCGTTCTGACGGATTTTTTCGCACGCTTCAGCGGCGTTATCTACGCTAAGCGCGATGTGACCATAAGCAGTGCCGAGTTCGTATTTATCCACGCCCCAGTTGTAGGTCAGTTCAATCACCGCTTCTTCGGTTTCCGGGCCATAGCCAACAAACGCCAGTGAGTATTTGTATTCCGGGTTTTCGCTGGTACGCAGCAGTTTCATGCCCAGTACTTTGGTATAAAAATCGATGGAGCGTTGCAGATCGCCAACGCGCAGCATGGTATGAAGAAGACGCATCTTTATATCCTCAAAATGGCTAACAGATTCAAAATGTTGTTTTAGTATAGCGGCGGCTTTGCGCCGCTCGCAATGTTGGATTACAGCGTCGGGTAATCGGTATAGCCTTCCGCGCCGCCACCGTAGAAACTTTCGGCACGCTGTGGGTTAAGCTCAGCTTTGCGCTGCAAGCGGGCAACCAGATCCGGGTTCGCAATCCAGTCACGACCAAATGCCACCGCATCAATTAACCCTTTGCCGATCAGCGTTTCAGCTTTTTCTACCGTGTATGCCCCTGCGCCGATAATCGGACCGTGGAAACGGGCACGTACTTTTTCGCGGAACGCATCAGTATACGGTTCACCTCCCGCCCAATCTGGTTCTGACATATGCAGATAAGCAATGCCGCGTTTGCCCAGTTGTTCAATCAGATATAGTGCATCGGCTTCTTCATTAGGGCCATTATCCGTGTTCTGGAAAGTACCGATTGGCGAAACACGAATGCCAATGCGATCGGCACCCCATTCTTCAATCCCGGCATCGACCACTTCCAGCACCAGACGTGCGCGATTTTCCACGCTGCCGCCGTACTGATCGGTACGATGGTTTGAAGAAGGAGAAAGGAACTGATGCAGTAAATAACCGTGAGCAGAGTGTAGCTCCACCAGATCAAACCCAGCTTCACGGGCGTTAGCGATGGCCTGGCGGAAATCATTGACGATGCCCGGAATCTCTTCCCGTTCCAGTGCTCGTGGCATGGATGTTTCAACGCGGATCGCCTGACCTTTTTCATCGCGCAGAGAAGTACGCGTTCCCGCGCTAAGTGCAGAAGGCGCTACCGGTGCCTGACCGCCAGGCTGCAGGCTGGCGTGAGAAATTCGCCCCGTGTGCCACAGCTGCACGGCCATGTGACCATTTTCAGCATGGACTCCCGCGGTGATTTTTTTCCATGCGGCAATTTGCTCCGGGCTATGGATGCCAGGCGCACCGGCATATCCTTTTGCCTGGGCAGAAATTTGCGTGGCTTCGCTAATAATCAAACCGGCACTGGCTCGTTGGCGATAGTATTCCGCCATCAACGGGGTAGGGATGTCACCCGGTTCAATACTGCGCAGACGCGTCAGCGGTGCCATAAAAATACGGTTTGCCGCCGTGATCGCGCCCACTTTCAGTGGGGAATACAGTTTTTCAGATGACATAAAGGCTCCCGGTGGTCTGGTGATAAAAAATGCCTGCTAAACGGCAGGCGTCGCAATAATGGTTTTTACATGGGCCAGCGCGTTTTCCAGTGGCTCGAAACTGCGCGAAATTTTGGCCTGCAAATTCGCGCCAAGCCACAGTGCGTAAAGCACTTGTGCCTGTTGCAGCGGTTCGCCACAAAAGGTTAAACAATGGTTCTCACGGCCATTTTCCAGCGCCTGAGAGAGCAGGGCGATTACGCCGCGAGCCCCTTTATCCATCGCGCTGCGCATATCTTCTGACAGATCGCACACTTCGGCAGAGAGTTTTACTGTCAGGCAACTACTGATGGTTCCATGTTGGCAAAACTGGTTCAGTGTTTGCTGGTAATAAGCCAGTATGCGGTCGCGGTAGTTACCTTCGCCGGATTGCAGCAACTCCGTCAGTCGCTGGTGATATGCGGCGTAATGGCGCTCAAGCATGGCAACGCCAAACGCTTCTTTAGAGCGAAAGTAGTGATAGAAGGACCCTTTCGGCACTTCAGCCGTTTTTAGTAATTCGCTTAGCCCCATCCCGGTGAATCCACGTTGCAGGCAAAGTTGCTCGCCCGTCGCCAGGAGATGTTCGCGAGTATCATGTTCGGTGTGTTTGTTCATGTGTTGGAGTGTAGTAGACCAGTCGGTCTAGTGCAAGCAAAGTTGCTACTTTGGGCATTAACAGCTTCAATAGTGGTAATAATCTTATCTGAGGAGGGCGAAGTGGCGGAGCAATTAGAGTTCTTTCCCGTCCAGAGCCCGTGCCGGGGAATTTGCCAGTCTGACGAACGCGGATTTTGTCGCGGCTGTTTTCGTAGCCGTGATGAGCGTTTTAACTGGAATAAAATGAGCGATGGCGAAAAACAAGAGGTGCTGCGTCTTTGTCGGCAGCGGTTAATGCGCAAATTACGTGCAAATAAGCCAGCGTCATCAGACGAACCGGAGCAACCATCACTCTTTTGAGCCTAATCTTGCGTATACTCCTCTCATATCTGATAAGAGGAAGCGATTATGGTTCAGCGTATTACTATTGCGCCGCAAGGCCCGGAGTTTTCCCGTTTTGTGATGGGCTACTGGCGATTGATGGACTGGAATATGTCCGCCCGCCAGCTGGTCAGCTTTATTGAAGAGCATCTGGATCTCGGCGTAACTACCGTGGACCACGCTGATATTTATGGCGGCTATCAGTGCGAAGCGGCGTTTGGCGAGGCGCTGAAACTGGCACCTCATTTGCGTGAACGGATGGAAATTGTCAGCAAATGCGGTATCGCGACGACCGCGCGTGAAGAAAACGTCATTGGTCATTATATTACTGACCGCGATCACATCATTAAGAGCGCCGAACAGTCGCTGATTAATCTCGCGACCGATCATCTGGATCTGCTGTTGATCCACCGCCCGGACCCGTTAATGGATGCCGATGAAGTGGCGGACGCGTTTAAACACCTGCATCAGAGCGGCAAAGTGCGCCATTTTGGCGTATCGAACTTTACGCCTACGCAATTTGCCCTGTTGCAATCACGTCTGCCGTTTACCCTTGCCACTAATCAGGTGGAAATATCCCCGGTGCATCAGCCGTTACTGCTGGATGGCACGCTCGACCAACTGCAACAACTGCGTGTTCGTCCGATGGCGTGGTCCTGCCTTGGTGGCGGTCGTCTGTTTAATGATGATTATTTCCAGCCGCTGCGTGATGAACTGGCTGTGGTGGCGGAGGAGTTAAACGCGGGCTCGATTGAACAGGTGGTTTACGCCTGGGTTTTACGTTTACCGTCGCAGCCGCTGCCGATAATCGGCTCCGGTAAAATTGAGCGCGTGCGAGCAGCTGTTGAAGCAGAAACCCTGAAAATGACTCGCCAACAATGGTTCCGTATCCGTAAATCGGCACTGGGTTACGACGTACCGTAAGCACTTTTAGGAATAGCCGCCGTTCAAAAATGTGTCACTGGTTTACACTTATTCAGGAATGCACAATGAACGGAGGTCCTATGAAACGTTTTAGTCTGGCTATTCTGGCGCTGGTTGTTGCTACCGGCGCGCAAGCTGCCAGTGAAAAAGTCGAGATGAACCTCGTCACGTCGCAAGGGGTTGGGCAGTCAATTGGTAGCGTCACCATTACTGAAACCGATAAAGGTCTGGAGTTTTCGCCCGATCTGAAAGCATTACCCCCCGGTGAACATGGCTTCCATATTCATGCCAAAGGAAGCTGCCAGCCAGCCACCAAAGATGGCAAAGCCACAGCGGCAGAATCCGCAGGCGGGCATCTTGATCCACAAAATACCGGTAAACATGAAGGGCCAGAAGGTGCCGGGCATTTAGGCGATCTGCCTGCGCTGGTTGTCAATAATGACGGCAAAGCAACCGATGCCGTCATCGCGCCTCGTCTGAAATCACTGGATCAAGTCAAAGATAAAGCGCTGATGATCCACGTTGGTGGCGATAATATGTCCGATCAACCTAAACCGCTGGGCGGTGGCGGTGAACGCTATGCCTGCGGTGTAATTAAGTAATTAAGAGGCCAGCGTACCTTGCGGCGGTGCTTGCTCAAGTTGCGAAAGCGAGCAGTACAGCCGCCAGACAATTGCCGCCAGCTCACGGGCGGCAGGTTGATGATGACGGGCAAGGCTGTCGCAAATTCGCTGTAATTCTGCAAGTGTGGCCGCCAGTGATTTTTGCTGAACGCCACGCTCACTCATCACTCCGCGCAACAGTGAAATACAGTTATCCCGTACTCGTGATAACGGATCGGAACGCGATTCCCAGTCGCGCAATTGCCAGACAACATGAGAACAGTTCAGCAGCACTACACCCCAGCGTAATAACCAACGGCGAGCCAGCGCATCCTGGCTGTTACTCAACTGACTGACGTGATGATAAGTGAGTGATTCAAAATCGCTTTCACTCAGTGTTGGATGGCGGCTTAGCTGATCGACAAAATCCCGGCGCAGCGCGCGAATATGACGACGGCTTTTACGAGCATCCGACCCTGGACGCAAAATGGCGAACGCTAACCACGCCAGCGCGACACCAACGATTTTTGCCAAATTATCGTTAAGAAAATCAGCAAAATCATACACCGGGGGATTAGTGACAGCGATAAACGACCCCATAAATACAATCAGTTGCCCCCACAGTGCGGCAAATTTGGGCATCTGCAATTTAAGAAGCTGCATCGTCGCCAGCAGTGGAAAGAGAAACAGTAAAAATTGCCACAGATCGCTAATCTGGACCATCAGGCCAAATTTGACCACAAAGCTAAATAGCGAAAGTAACACTAGCGTGCGCATTAGCAGTGACAAGGACTTAAACGGTGCCGCGACGGCGGAGTAGAGTACGCAGCTAATTGCGGCCAGCGTTAATGCATTGGCACCGGCATCCCATTGTGAAGCGATACTCCATGCGCCAATTATCATCAATGTACAAAATGTTCGTAGTCCGCTCCACATAGCTTCGGCGTTATCGGTATGACGTGCCAGGCCGGATGTCCGTGGGAGTTTGGCATGATCATCTACGCCGCTTTGCAGACGATGTAATTCCTGACTGCTTTGCAGATAAAGATGGCAAAAATAGCGTAGTCGCTGCCAGAAGGCGACGTGCCGGTAGTCGGCGACGTTGGTCGGGCGTAGCGGGGCAATAATACGTGCGACGGTGTAAAAATCTGTTTGCGAACTGGCGAGCGCGGTCAGCAACTGGTCGAGAATTTCTCGTGTGGCACCTGGCGGTGAGGGCCAGTTGAGCAACATACGTCGCAGGCTGGAAATGACGCTGGTCATACGTAATTGCTGGTGGAGCAGCGCATTAAGGCGCGCGTTTTGCTGGCGAAAACGATAGTGGCTCCAGAAAGCCTGGATACGCAGCAAATTCATGGTCAGTATCTGTCCAATCACCCCCTCATGTGCTGCACGAATGGCATCGGTTGTTTCAGGCTGCCAGAGTAAACTGGCATGTTCCAGCAATCGGGCGTGCATGTTTTTCAATGCGGTTAAAAGGGCTGTAGCATCGGAACTGCTCGGCAGGATCATCATCATCATGCCGCCGCACAAAATACCGACTATCACCTCGCAAACGCGCGCCTGAGCGATATCCCACAGCTGGCTGGCCTCAGTAATATTAACCATCGGAAAGGCGATGATGGCAGCCGTATAGCCCGCCAGTTGAAATGCATACGCGACGTTATTCGTGAAGTGCGCACAGGCCCAGGTACAAAAGCCAAGCCACGCCGACATACTCAATAGAAAAAACCAAGGTTCGTTGAGCGTATGTCCGGCAAGAATCAGTGCTGCAATGGCTCCCAGCAAACTACCCGCGATGCGTCCGAGGCTTTTGCTGATGACACCGCCAACGGTGGGAAAGCTAACCACGGCAGCCGAGGTCATCGCCCAATAGGGCTCATCGAGATTTAAATAATAGGCAATCGTCAGCGCCAGACACATGGCAATGGTATTGCGTAACGCATAACGCCATTGCGCCAGCGTGGCCCTGAACCAGGGCAAATTGCGCAAGGACCATGACGATGCACTCATTATTCACCTACGGCAATGCTACAGGTGGTGCCCGACACCAGCGTGACATCGCCTGGGACTTTATCCAGCGCAAAGCGGACCGGAACACGTTGGGCGAGGCGAACCCAGGGGACGTTAGGTTTCACATCCGGAATAAGGCTTGAGTCACTTTCAACGCTCTGATCATAAATCGCCCGACCGATACTGGAAACGTGACCCTGTAACGTTTTGTTATCACTATAGAGGGTAATTTGTGCTGGTGCACCTTCGCGGATATGGCGCAACTTGGTTTCTTCAAAATAACCAATGACGTAAAACGAGTGGCTATCGACAAGAGCAAACAGCGGTTTCCCGGTGTCAGCGTAATCGCCGATGCGGGTAGTAAGATTAGTCACCCATCCGCTCACCGGGGCGCGAATTTCCGTTTGCGCCAGTTGCCATTGTGCCTGTTTCAACGTCGCCTGTGCGGCATCAACACTGGCCTGCATCGCTTTAACATTGAGGTTAGCGGTATCGAGTTCTTCGGCAGAAATAAAATTTTGTGAGAGATGACGACGACGATTCGCTTCGTTATTGGCTTTTGCGAGGTCAGATTGCGCTTTCGCCAGCTGAGCCTGTGCGTTCAACTCGGCGATCTGAAAGGGCGTTTTATCGATCGTGAGCAGAAGATCCCCCGCGTTAACCAGCTGGTTGTCTTTTATATTAAGCTCAACAATACGTCCCGACACCTGTGGGGTGATAGAAACCTGTTCTGCGCGTATTTTCCCGTCGCGTGTCCACGGAGATTGCATGTAATAATTCCACAGCCACCATCCGGCAAGAACCGCAACTACCGCTACAATGATTGTTGAGAAATACTTAATTGTTTTAATTGACATAGTTACCACGCAATCAGTATTGCCAGGGAAAGGCAAACGCAAATCGCAAACAGCGATAAATCCATTAACAAGGGATGCCAGATGTCACCGGCGTAGATCCAGCCACGAAGCAGGCGGTGTACGACAAGCCAGATGACGAATCCAAACGCGAAGGCTTTGAAAAATGGAGGAAAGTAGACGGACGCACCGAACACCAGATCTTGTAAGGGCAATCCTGTTGCATTGAGCATAAACTTCACAAAGTAGATTCCTTTACGACCGAATATATTGCGTTAGATTAATAAATATTCTTTAAGTGCGAAAAATTTACGCGCAATTTCTGAAAAATATGTCTGACGGTAACCAAATGCAGCAATACATTTGTTTTAGCAATACAATTGCTGCACACTATTCTAAAAGCCGCATAATATCTTAGCAAGCTAATTATAAGGAGATGAAATTGGAATCGCCACTAGGTTCTGATCTGGCACGGTTGGTGCGCATATGGCGTGCTCTGATAGACCATCGCCTGAAACCGCTGGAGTTAACACAAACCCATTGGGTTACGTTACACAATATCCATCAGTTACCTCCAGACCAGTCGCAAATTCAACTGGCAAAAGCGATTGGCATCGAGCAGCCATCACTGGTCCGTACTCTGGACCAACTGGAAGAAAAAGGGTTAATTTCGCGTCAAACTTGTGCCAGCGATCGTCGGGCTAAACGTATTAAACTGACGGAAAAGGCAGAGCCGCTGATCAGCGAAATGGAAGCTGTTATTAACAAAACCCGCGCGGAAATTTTACATGGCATCTCCGCAGAGGAACTGGAACAACTGATTAAGCTCATCGCAAAACTTGAGCATAATATCATTGAGTTACAGGCCAAAGGGTGAAATGAAGGGGGCGTGTGGTCAGTAACCTGACCACACGCAAACTTATTTAGCGCGGGGAAACGGTCACCTGACTGCCATTGCTGGCCAGTACGACACGTTGGCCCGGAGAGAAACGAGTGTTGCCTTGTTTCTGTACCACCATGATGGTATTACCATCGTCTTTACGAATTTCCAGCTCGACACCCTGCGTTTTGTTCATTGCACTCTGTACGCCCTGACCGGCTACGCCACCTGCAACAGCGCCTGCAGCAGTAGCCAGAGAACGCCCGGTTCCGCCACCAACAGTATTCCCCAGGAAACCACCAAGAACAGCACCGCCAATTGCGCCGATAACGTTGGAATCATCACCGCCCTGAATCTGTACCGGACGTACGTTAACGATGGTGCCATAGCTGACATTCTGTACTTGTTTCGCTTCAGAAGCGGTATAAACATCCCCTGACAGGGTGTCGTTATTAACACAACCGACAAGAGACAGACCTACCATTGAAACAACCAATACGCGTTTAATCATTGAAAAATCTCCTGTTCACCATGAAACGCCACGCAAGCATCCCTCATGGTCAAAGTATATGGCATATGTGAATCCATGGTTACATGTTCTACCAAATATGAGCAAATCATAATGAAAGTAGGATCAACCAATTATAAACAAAACATTCATGATGATTATTGATTTGAAGATAATGTTTTACTACCAACGGTAAAAATCGGTCATTCCGCATGGTATTCACGAAAAGTTTATGTTTGAGTGGTGCGCAAACGTCAGATTGAAAAAGGATGAACTATGAAATCGGGCCGCTTTATTGGCGTTATGTCAGGCACCAGCCTTGATGGTGTTGATGTTGTGTTGGCGACAATTGATGAACACCGGGTCGCACAGCTGGCAAGTTTGAGCTGGCCGATCCCGGTGTCTCTGAAACAGGCTGTACTGGATATTTGCCAGGGCCAGCAGCTTACACTTTCGCAGTTTGGACAGCTTGATACTCAACTCGGGCGACTTTTTGCTGATGCGATCAATGCCTTGCTTAAGGAACAAAACCTGCAGGCGAAAGATATCGTTGCGATCGGCTGTCACGGTCAAACCGTCTGGCATGAACCGACGGGCGTGGCACCACACACTTTACAGATTGGCGATAACAATCAAATTGTGGCACGCACCGGAATTACGGTTGTCGGTGATTTTCGCCGTCGAGATATTGCCTTGGGAGGACAAGGCGCACCGCTGGTACCTGCGTTCCATCATGCGCTGCTGGCTCATCCAACCGAGCGACGAATGGTGCTCAATATTGGTGGCATCGCCAATCTGTCACTGCTCATTCCTGGGCAGCCGGTAGGGGGCTACGATACCGGCCCTGGTAACATGCTGATGGATGCCTGGATCTGGCGTCAGGCAGGTAAACCTTACGATAAAGATGCCGAGTGGGCACGGGCGGGTAAAGTCATTCTCCCACTGCTGCAAAATATGCTCAGCGACCCGTATTTCTCGCAACCTGCACCGAAAAGCACCGGACGCGAATACTTTAACTACGGCTGGCTGGAGCGCCATTTGCGCCATTTTCCGGGTGTTGATCCCCGTGATGTACAGGCGACACTGGCAGAACTCACCGCCGTGACCATTTCTGAACAAGTTTTGTTGAGCGGTGGCTGCGAACGATTGATGGTATGTGGTGGAGGAAGTCGTAATCCGCTACTCATGGCGCGTCTGGCGGCATTACTGCCAGGCATAGAAGTCACCACCACCGATGCCGTTGGCATTAGTGGCGATGACATGGAAGCATTGGCTTTCGCCTGGCTTGCCTGGCGGACGCTGGCGGGATTACCAGGAAATCTGCCTTCCGTCACTGGCGCAAGCCAGGAGACGGTACTGGGGGCTATTTTCCCCGCTAACCTGTGATATCAGAGTTAACTGAATTTTTCTTACCGCGTCTGCCGTTACACTTGGAACGTTAGGGAGGGCGTATTGCCCTCCGGACCAGGAAAGTCTTCGGGATATGTCTATGAAAAAACTGTTACTGATCTGTTTGCCGGTCCTTCTCACCGGCTGTAGCGCGTTCAATCAACTGGTTGAGCGCATGCAAACCGATACGCTGGAATACCAGTGTGATGAAAAACCGTTGACGGTCAAACTGAATAATCCGCGCCAGGAAGTCAGTTTTGTTTACGATAATCAACTACTGCATCTCAAACAGGGCATTTCTGCGTCTGGTGCACGTTACACCGACGGGATCTATGTTTTCTGGTCGAAAGGCGAGGAAGCGACTGTCTATAAACGCGACCGCATCGTCTTGAATAACTGTCAGTTACAAAATCCACAGCGTTGAGATTTTTCCAGGGGCGGCGCACAATAGCGTCACCCACTGACAATCCGTAAAGAAAACCATGTCTGATAACGACGAATTGCAGCAAATCGCGCATCTGCGCCGTGAATACACCAAAGGCGGATTACGCCGCCGCGATCTTCCCGCCGATCCATTAACCCTTTTTGAGCGCTGGCTCTCTCAGGCGTGTGAAGCCAAACTGGCGGACCCTACCGCGATGGTGGTCGCTACCGTGGATGAACATGGTCAGCCTTATCAGCGCATCGTTTTACTCAAACATTACGACGAAAAAGGCATGGTGTTTTACACCAACCTCGGCAGCCGTAAAGCACATCAAATCGAAAATAATCCGCGCGTTAGCCTGCTGTTCCCGTGGCATACCCTTGAGCGCCAGGTGATGGTGATCGGTAAAGCGGAACAACTTTCGACTCTCGAAGTGATGAAATATTTTCATAGTCGCCCACGTGATAGCCAGATTGGTGCATGGGTTTCGAAGCAGTCCAGTCGCATTTCTGCCCGCGGTATCCTTGAAAGTAAATTCCTGGAGCTGAAGCAGAAGTTTCAACAGGGCGAAGTGCCATTGCCGAGTTTTTGGGGCGGTTTTCGCGTCAGCCTTGAACAGATTGAGTTCTGGCAGGGCGGTGAGCATCGCCTGCATGACCGCTTTTTGTACCAGCGTGAAAATGATGCGTGGAAGATTGATCGTCTTGCCCCCTGAAAAGATGCAAAAATCTTGCTTTAATCGCTGGTACTCCTGATTCTGGCACTTTATTCTATGTCTCTTTCGCATCTGGCGAAAAGTCGTGTACCGGCAAAGGTGCAGTCGTTATATACATGGAGATTTTGATGGCAAGCAGTAACTTGATTAAACAATTGCAAGAGCGGGGGCTGGTAGCCCAGGTGACGGACGAGGAAGCGTTAGCAGAGCGACTGGCGCAAGGCCCGATCGCGCTCTATTGCGGCTTCGATCCTACCGCTGACAGCTTGCATTTGGGGCATCTTGTTCCATTGTTATGCCTGAAACGCTTCCAGCAGGCGGGCCACAAGCCGGTTGCGCTGGTAGGCGGCGCGACGGGGCTGATTGGCGACCCGAGCTTCAAAGCTGCTGAGCGTAAGCTGAACACCGAAGAAACTGTTCAGGAATGGGTGGACAAAATCCGCAAGCAGGTTGCCCCGTTCCTCGATTTCGACTGTGGAGAAAACTCTGCTATCGCGGCGAACAACTATGACTGGTTCGGCAATATGAATGTGCTGACCTTCCTGCGCGATATTGGCAAACACTTCTCCGTTAACCAGATGATCAACAAAGAAGCGGTTAAGCAGCGTCTCAACCGTGAAGATCAGGGGATTTCGTTCACTGAGTTTTCCTACAACCTGTTGCAGGGTTATGACTTCGCCTGTCTGAACAAACAGTACGGTGTGGTGCTGCAAATTGGTGGTTCTGACCAGTGGGGTAACATCACTTCTGGTATCGACCTGACCCGTCGTCTGCATCAGAATCAGGTGTTTGGCCTGACCGTTCCGCTGATCACCAAAGCAGACGGCACCAAATTTGGTAAAACTGAAGGCGGCGCAGTCTGGTTGGATCCGAAGAAAACCAGCCCGTACAAATTCTACCAATTCTGGATCAACACTGCGGATGCGGACGTTTACCGCTTCCTGAAGTTCTTCACCTTCATGAGCATTGAAGAGATCAATGCCCTCGAAGAAGAAGATAAAAACAGCGGTAAAGCTCCGCGCGCTCAGTATGTTCTGGCGGAGCAGGTGACACGTTTGGTGCACGGTGAAGAAGGTTTGCAGGCAGCAAAACGTATTACCGAATGTCTGTTCAGTGGTTCCTTGAGTGCGCTGAGTGAAGCGGACTTCGAACAGCTGGCGCAGGACGGCGTACCGATGGTTGAGATGGAAAAAGGTGCAGACCTGATGCAGGCGCTGGTCGATTCTGAACTGCAACCTTCCCGTGGTCAAGCTCGTAAAACTATCGCCTCCAATGCCATCACCATTAACGGTGAAAAACAGTCCGATCCTGAATACTTCTTTAAAGAAGAAGATCGTCTGTTTGGTCGTTTTACCTTACTGCGTCGCGGCAAAAAGAATTACTGTCTGATTTGCTGGAAATAATGCATTAAGTGGAAAGGGGGAGTGAGAAATCACTCCCCCTGGTTTTTATACAGGGAACATGATGAAAAATATTCTCGCTATCCAGTCTCACGTTGTTTATGGTCATGCGGGTAACAGTGCGGCAGAGTTTCCGATGCGCCGCCTGGGCGCGAACGTCTGGCCGTTGAACACCGTTCAATTTTCTAATCACACTCAATACGGCAAATGGACTGGCTGCGTGATGCCGCCCAGCCATTTAACCGAAATTGTGCAAGGCATTGCCGCCATTGATAAATTACACACCTGTGATGCCGTATTAAGTGGCTATCTGGGTTCGGCGGAGCAGGGTGAACATATCCTCGGTATCGTTCGTCAGGTGAAAGCAGCGAATCCGCAGGCGAAATATTTTTGCGATCCGGTAATGGGTCATCCGGAAAAAGGCTGTATCGTTGCACCGGGTGTCGCAGAGTTTCATGTGCGTCACGGTTTGCCTGCCAGCGATATCATTGCGCCGAATCTGGTTGAGCTGGAGATACTCTGTGAGCATCCGGTAAATAACGTCGAAGAAGCGGTTCTGGCAGCGCGTGAACTCATTGCGCAAGGGCCACAAATTGTGTTGGTTAAACACCTGGCGCGGGCTGGCTACAGCCGTGACCGTTTTGAAATGCTGCTGGTTACCGCCGATGAAGCCTGGCATATCAGCCGTCCGCTGGTGGATTTTGGTATGCGCCAACCGGTAGGTGTCGGTGATGTGACGAGCGGTTTACTGCTGGTGAAACTGCTTCAGGGGGCAACGCTGCAGGAGGCCCTGGAACATGTGACCGCTGCAGTATACGAAATCATGGTGACCACAAAAGCAATGCAGGAATATGAGCTGCAAGTGGTTGCTGCTCAGGATCGTATTGCCAAACCAGAACATTATTTCAGCGCAACAAAGCTCTGAAATATCTCATTTCGGCCCACAACAACCTGTGGGCCGATGGCTATTACTTTAAGCCTTCCGCTGACAGCGCGTCTTGTACTTCCGGACGTTCAGCCATACGTTGCATAAATGCCGCGATGTGCTCTAACCCTTCCAGATTCAGTTTCACCGCGTATGCCCAGCGCAGAACCGTAAACAGATAGGCATCAGCAATTGTAAATCGTTGCCCGCAGATCCAGTGCTCATCCTTCAGTGCATCGTTCACATATTGCAGCTTCTTCTCCAGCTGCGCGCGAACTGTCGGTTTGTACTCTTCCGGTGTATCAGGGCGAAACAGAGGTGTGAAGCCTTTATGCAGCTCGGTGGCGATGTAATTCAGCCATTCGATGGTTTTATAGCGGGAAATACTGTTTACCGGTGCCAGCAACTGGCGGTCGGGGACGCTGTCGGCAAGATACTGCATAATTGCTACGCCTTCCGTCAGCAAAGTACCATCGTCCAGCAGCAATGCAGGCACCTGTCCCTTAGGGTTAACTGCAAAGTAATCGTCACCGTTTTCGAGACGTTTTTTCATTAAATCCACACTGACGAGCGTAAAATCCTTTCCGCTCTCACGCAGGGTGATATGGGAAGCGAGAGAGCAGGCGCCCGGTTTGTAGAACAATTTCATCGGTAACTCCTTTTGTCTGTGGTTTAAAGTATGGTAGTGCGTTGCTGAACAAAAAAAAAGCCGCTAACGAAAAGTTAGCGGCTTGTAAAAGAGTTTCCCTGAATTTTACGCTACAGCAGCTTTCGCCGCTTTGTCTGCAGCGTCATCCTGCGTCATGCGGTGCAGTTTCGGCGCGGTCAGCAGCATCAGTACCGCAATAACGGCAGTAGCGACACCAATCTGCAAGAATACGCGACCATAGACTTCCAGCGACATCAGCGGATCGGTAACGTTATCCGGCACAGCCATCATACCCGCAACATAACCACCAATCAGGTTTGCACCGGCAGTGGTCAGGAACCAGCTACCCATAATGAAGCCCATCAGACGCTGCGGAACGAGTTGAGCAACCATTGCCAGACCCAGACCAGAGATCATAAGTTCCCCGATACTCTGCAGGCCATAGCTTGCGACCAGCCAGCTTACAGACACGATACCTGCGTCAGACGCGAATTTTGCACCTAGCGGCAGAATCAGGAACGCACCAGAACACATCACCATACCGATTGCAAACTTAGTTGGCATCGGCAGGGTATCGCCCATCTTGTTATAGATAGCGGCCAGAATCGGGCTACCAATGATGATCCAGAACGGGTTCAGTGCCTGATACTGCTCAGGTTCTACGGCCAGGCCCAGAATGGTGTGTTCAACGTTACGAATCGCAAAGAAGTTCAGTGACGTTGGCATCTGGCTGTACAGCACGAAGAAGATAATGGCTTCGAGCATCAGGATGAAGGCAACGATCATTTTACGACGCGCAGCACCTTTCATCGCGAAGGCTTCTTTACCGAAGATAACCACGATACCAAAGGCAACAACGCCCAGCGCCATACGCGCAACTTCCTGATTGTGCAGCAGCCAGGTGGCGATAGCGATCAGTGCCACAACACCAATAATGGTCAGCAGCAGGTTACGGTAGTTGATAGGCTCGAAGTCTGGTTTTGAACCGTACTGTTTAACCCAGCGTTGGCAGAAGGCGAAGTTAACGATAGTGATCAGCAGGCCTACAACGCTCAACGCAAACGCAACACTCCAGCCGTATTTCGCGGCCAGCCACGGGGTGGCGATCATAGAGAAGAAAGAGCCGATGTTGACGGACATGTAGTACATGGTGAATGCACCGTCCAGACGCGGGTCGTTTTTCTCATAGCATGTAGAAAGCAGAGAAGACGGGTTAGCTTTAAACAGGCCGTTACCGACCGCAATAGCCGCCATACCCATATAAACGATACCGGCGTCGTGACCAGACCAGGCAACCAGAGCATAACCAATCGCCAGCACAATAGCGCCAAGCATAATTACGCGTTTAGTACCCAGTACCTTGTCACCTAACCAGCCGCCGATAGCGACCAGACCATAAACCAGGGCACTAAAGGAAGAGAAAAGGGTGATTGAATCCGCTTCAGACATACCCAGTTGTTTAACCAGGTAAACAGCCATAATTCCTTGTAGGCCGTAATAACCAAAACGTTCCCATAACTCAATCGAGAAGATGAGATAGAACGCCTTCGGTTGTTTGAAAGCGTTCAAACTGACGCTTTCAGTTGGTTTTTGGTTTGCAGTGGACACTTTTACCTCTTTTTTTACATCCCATATTAACGGGGGTGCTTTCTCGCGTTATGCCTAAAAAACATACGCGCAATTGTTATAGTGGGAGGGGAAACGGCAGGTAATGTTCACTATCTTGCACTTTCAGACAAGTCCTTTGTAATAATCTGTTACATATAACTGAGGCGGGGAATTCAACCATTCCGGGAAATGTTATCCAGCGTTAAATTTTTCAAAAAACGTAACGGCAGATTTTTTCACTACCCTGAGAGGGGGATGATGGCTTAACGGCGATATGTTCTGCTATTTAGCGTTTTTCCTAGTGAGATAGTCCAGTTTCTGAAAAATAGCCAGTGTAATGTTTTGTAGGTCAATATTTGTTGCGTGTGTAAATTTAAATGATTTTAACCTAGTTCTTGCAATGTTTTTACATTGCTACAGCATCGTGATCTTGATCACGAATGAATAGAAAATTTCGCTATTAAAAAAACAATTAACCTGCATTTTTGGTTATCCGCAAACGGATTACCTGATGATAACGCTAAGCAATGGCATCATTGACGTTAAAAAGATGTTTTAAAAGAGGATAAAGAAAGGTTATCAATGGGGTAATCGGTGTTACCCCTTTTCTTCAGATGTCAACTTTCTCTTTGTATTCACAAAGATCTTCAATAATACAAGAGCCACAGCGAGGCTTGCGGGCAATACAGGTATAACGCCCGTGCAGGATCAACCAATGGTGGCAGTCGACTTTAAACTCTGCCGGAACCACTTTCAGTAGCTTTTCTTCTACCTGTTCGACGTTTTTCCCCGGCGCAAATTGAGTACGATTACAAACGCGGAAAATGTGCGTGTCGACAGCAATAGTCGGCCAGCCGAATGCGGTGTTTAATACGACGTTGGCTGTTTTACGACCTACACCAGGCAGGGCTTCAAGCGCAGCACGATCTTCAGGCACCTCGCCATTATGCTGTTCCAGTAAGATACGGCAGGTTTTGATGATATTTTCTGCTTTGCTGTTATAAAGGCCAATAGTTTTGATATAGCTTTTCACCCCTTCGACGCCCAGCTCAAGCATCGCTGCAGGCGTATTCGCTACCGGGTAGAGTTTTGCCGTCGCCTTATTAACGCTGACATCGGTGGCCTGAGCGGAAAGCAGCACGGCAATCAGCAATTCAAAAGGCGAACTGAAATTAAGCTCGGTGGTGGGATGAGGATTGTTCTCACGCAGGCGAGTGAGGATCTCCAGGCGTTTTGCTTTGTTCATCAGACATTCCCTGTTTCACCGTTTGGCAATGCACGTTCGGCAGCTGCTTCAGCACGGCGCTTTTTCATTCTTTCATCAATCAGGTATTTCCCTGCCAGCATCAGTCCCAGGCCAATAAATGCACCTGGTGGCAGCATTGCCAGCAGGAAAGGGGAGTCGGTGTGGAAAATCTCCACGCGTAATACTTTGGCCCAGCTACCTAACAGCGCATCTGCACCGTCAAACAACGTGCCATTGCCGATAATTTCGCGTAGTGAACCCAGCACGAACATGGCGCAGGTTGCGCCCATACCAATTGAAAAGCCGTCCAGTGCCGAAAGCGCCGGACCTTTTTTTGCGGCGAAGGCTTCAGCGCGGCCCACAACGATACAGTTAGTGACAATCAGCGGAATAAAAATCCCTAACGATTGATACAGACCAAAGGCGTAGGCGTTGATCAGCATCTGTACAGCGCTGACCACCGAGGCGATGATCATCACGTAAATGGGAATGCGGATCTCGGCTGGCGTCCAGTGACGCAGCGTCGAAATGGTCAAGTTGGTCAGCGTCAGTACCAGCGTAGTCGCAAGTCCTAAACCCAGAGCGTTAGTGGCAGTGGACGTGACCGCCAATAGCGGACAGAGGCCGAGCAGCTGGACCAGCGCAGAGTTGTTTTTCCACAACCCCTGAACAATAACGTCTTTAATTTCGCTCACGCTTTATTCTCCACAGGCAGGAAGTTGAGAAAGTTGTGACGGTAACGTCTGAGCGTACAATCCGGCGCGTTTTACCGCATTAACCACCGCGCGGGGAGTAATCGTAGCGCCGGTGAACTGGTCGAAATCACCACCATCTTTCTTCACCGCCCAGTGCGCATCATCCGCACCACTGATTTTTTTACCCGCAAAATGGGTGATCCAGTCAGAAAGGCGCAGTTCGATTTTATCGCCAAGCCCTGGCGTTTCGTGGTGCTCTGTCACGCGCGTGCCAAGTACCGTGCCGTTAAAATCGGCTCCCACCAGCAGCTGAATCGCACCGGAATAGCCATCTGGCGCGGTTGTTTCCAGAACGGCGGCTACCGGCTTGTCATCCTGTTTGGCGATGTAAACCCGATGCTCACCTTTACCTAACTCTGGCGCAGTTACCAGATAGCAACTCTGTGCCAGCGCATTGTTATAGCGTTCGGCTGGCAGCACCTGATCAAATAACGCCTTTTGTTGCAGACTGGCCTGTTCAGCAATCGTCGTTTTGGTCATCTGGTTGATGGCCGCAGTTAACCCTGTTGAACCCGCTGCAAATAGCGCCAACGTAATGCCGTGTTTTCGGATAGTTTTCAGCATGGTTTACCCTTTGCGATGGCCGTAGACGCGCGGACGCGTGTAGTAATCGATCAGAGGAACCGTGATGTTCGCCAGCAGGACGGCAAAAGCCACGCCGTCAGGATAGCCGCCGAAACTGCGGATCAACCAGACTAATAAACCCGCCAGCGCGCCGAAAATAAGACGACCACGATTGGTCGTAGAAGCAGTAACCGGGTCAGTCAAAATAAAGAATGCGCCGAGCATGGTCGCTCCAGACAGCAGATGAATTTGCGGTGCTGCCAATGTTTCTGGTGAGAACAACCAGCCCAACGTTGCGCATAACGCCAGCGTTACTAAGAAGCTGAGGGGAATATGCCAGCGAATCGCTTTCTGCCATAGCAACCACACGCCGCCAGCCAGCCAGGCGAGATTTACCCATTGCCAACCAGCGCCCGCCAGAATACCGCTGTAGATCGGATATTGCATAATCTGTTCAACCGAATGACCGGCACGCACAGAGGTTTTAAATGTATCCAGCGGTGTCGCCTGACTAATGCCATCAATACCTAAGCGTAGTGTGTTCATATCATTGCCACTGGTGGTATGACCGCTGAAAATAACCTGTATGGCGTCGATAAAACCAGGGATGTTGACCGCAATGTCATGCGGCGGTAACCAGCTGGTCATCTGCACCGGGAAGGAGATCAGTAAGACCACATAACCAATCATTGCCGGATTAAACGGGTTTTGCCCCAGACCGCCATACAACTGTTTAGCGATGATCACCGCAAACACCGTACCCAGTACGACCATCCACCATGGCGCGAGGGGGGGAATACTTACCGCCAGCAATAAGCCTGTCAGCAATGCTGAGTTATCTTTCAACGTTGCGGCTACCGACTGCTTGCGTAGTTTGAGTACGAGAGCTTCGGCTAACAGAGCACTGACCGACGCCAACAGGATCTGAACGAGAGTACCCCAACCAAAAAACCACAGTTGCGCTGCGATTCCTGGCACGGCTGCGAGCAACACCAACAGCATAATGCGCGATGTTTGGCGCTGGTTATGGGTATAAGGGGAGCTAGCTATTCTGAATACCATTTAGTCCTCGTTTACAACCTTTTGCTGGGCGGCTTTTTTGGCCTGAACGCGGGCAATAGCCGCGGCAACTGCCGCTTTGCGCGGATCGACAGGTTCTTCTGCCTCCGCATTAGCCTGCTGCTGTTCCCGCTTGCGCGCTTTGGCGCGGGCAATAGCCGCTTCGACGGCAGCTTTGCGCGGATCAACCTGTTCTTCTGGCTCCGCATTAGCCTGTTGCTGTTCCAGTTTGCGCGCTTTGGCACGGGCAATAGCGGCTTCGACGGCAGCTTTGCGCGGATCGACCTGTTGTTCTGGTTCCGCATTAGCCTGTTGCTGTTCCAGCTTGCGTGCTTTGACGCGGGCAATAGCGGCTTCGACGGCGGCTTTGCGCGGATCGACCGTTTCGTCTGGTTCGGCATTAGCCTGTTGCTGTTCCAGCTTACGTGCTTTGGCACGGGCAATCACAGCTTCGACGGCGGCTTTGCGCGGATCGACCTGTTGTTCTGGTTCGGCATTAGCCTGTTGCTGTTCCAGCTTGCGTGCTTTGGCACGGGCAATCGCGGCTTCGACGGCGGATTTGCGCGGATCAACCTGTTCTTCTGGCTCCGCATTAGCCTGTTGCTGCTCCAGCTTGCGCGCTTTGGCGCGGGCGATAGCGGCTTCAACTGCGGTTTTACGTGGATCAGCAACGGTTGCTGCGTCGTTAGTTTGCTGCAGTTCTGCCTGTTTCGCTCTGGCTTGCGCTTTACGGGCTTCCCGTGCTGCAATAATTGCGCTGTTATCCGGGCGTTCGCCCGCTTTAATCACAATAGGCTGTGTAGCCTGGGCCTGTTTCTCTTTCACCCGCGCCAGAGCGGCAGCAATCGCATCTTTATCTTTGGCTGCAGGTTGAACGGCTGCGCTCTTATGTCGTTCAAGGCGAGCCGCTTTTTCGCGCTCCAGACGAGCCTGGCGCGCTTCGAAACGCGCTTTGGCTTCTGCGGCGCGCTTTTCTTCCTGACGAATAGCCGCAATTTCAGCTTTTTCCTGACGGAAATATTGCACCAGGGGAATATTGCTCGGGCAAACCCACGCGCAAGCCCCACATTCAATGCAGTCGGCAATGTTATGCGAGGTGGCTTTATCGTGTTGCTGACCTTTGCTGAACCAGTACAACTGTTGCGGCAAAAGATCCGCAGGGCAGGCGTCAGCACAGGCGCTACAACGGATGCAATTTTGTTCTTCCTGTGGTTCGCCAAGCTCATTGGCAGAGGGAGCCAACAGACAGTTGGTAATCTTTACGACCGGGACATCCAGCCATGGCAAGGTAAAGCCCATTAGCGGGCCGCCCATAATCACCATTTGATCGGCAGAGGGGCAGAATCCGGCATCATTCAATAAATGACGCACTGGCGTACCCAGCCGTGCCCAGACGTTGCCCGGGCGTGCGATTGCTTCGCCAGTCAGGGTCACGACACGCTCAGTAATCGGTTCGCCATCGATAACGGCACGTTTCACTGCATAAGCAGTGCCGACGTTTTGCATTAATACGCCGATATCGGATGAACGCCCGCCATGTGGAACCTGCTTCCCGGTCAGAATGTAGGTTAATTGTTTAGCACCGCCAGAAGGATATTTGGTTGGAATCACCCGCAGAGAAATATCGTGCGAGTCCGCCAGCACCGCGCGCAGCATGGAAATCGCCTGCGGTTTGTTATCTTCAATGCCGATAAGAATTTCGCGTGGCTGCAGAATATGCGCAAGAATGCGAATACCCTCTACGACCTGAGCCGCGCAATCCTGCATCAAACGGTCATCGGCGGTAATGTACGGCTCGCACTCAGCAGCGTTGATAATCAACGTTTCAATCTTATCTCCGCCGCCCTGCAATTTAACGCCTGTCGGGAATCCCGCACCACCCAGCCCGGCAACACCAAACTGATGAATGCGCTCGATTAACTCTTCGCGACTGCGAGAGCGATAATCGTCCCAGCCGTCGCGCGGGATCCAGCAGTCTTCGCCATCGGCATCAATAATCACGCTTAATTCAGCTAAAGCTGAAGGATGAGCCGTAGAGTGGGGCGCAATAGCCGTAACGGTACCCGAGGTGGGCGCGTGAACTGGCAGCATTTTGCCGCGTCCACGGGTAAGCGACTGGCCGCGCAGTACTTTATCGCCGACGCTAACGCACAACTCACCTTCAGCGCCAATATGTTGTTTCAGTGGTATGACAAAACGCTGCGCCAGTGGTACCTGGCGCAGGGGCGTACCGTTGGACTGGGTTTTCATCTCCGGTGGATGGATGCCGCCGTTGAAATCCCAGATTTTATTTTTTCTGAATGCAGAGAATAACTTAAGCATGGTGTTCCACGGGAATGATACGCACGGGAATGGTGTTCAGATCCCATTTCCAGGAGTCAGGTGTTTCTGCAACCGGTTGCAACGAGATGCAGTGCGTCGGGCACGGATCAACACATAAATTGCAGCCCGTACAGAGATCACTCATTACCGTATGCATGGCGCGGGTAGCACCAACGATGGCGTCTACCGGACACGCCTGAATACATTTAGTGCAGCCAATACAGTTATTTTCATCAATAAACGCCACCATCCGCGCAGGCGTTAGCTCTTGCGCTTCGCCATCCAGCGGCTGTGGCTCGACATTAAGCAACTCAGCAATTTTTAGCATCACAGCTTCGCCACCTGGGGCGCAGCGGTTAATTTTTTCACCGTTACAGCTGATGGCTTCCGCGTAGGGGCGACAGCCGGGATAACCGCATTGACCACACTGGCTCTGCGGTAAGATTTCGTCAATTTTCTCAACGACCGGATCGTCTTCCACCGCAAAACGGCGGGAGGCATAACCCAGAATGGCGCCAAACGCCAGACCCAGCAGGCTCACGGCGGCAACGGCAATCCAGATAGCATTCATTACAACTTCACCAAACCACTAAAGCCCATAAAGGCCAGAGACATAAGACCTGCGGTAATTAACGCAATGGCATTACCGCGAAAAGGTGCCGGGACATCAGCCACAGCAAGGCGTTCGCGGATGGCGGCGAAGAGCACCATCACCAGCGAGAAACCGACAGCGGCGGAAAAACCGTACAGCGCCGACTGCAAGAAATTGTGCCCGAGATTGATATTCAGCAACGCCACGCCGAGCACTGCACAGTTGGTGGTGATAAGCGGCAAAAAAATCCCCAGCAGACGGTAAAGCACCGGGCTGGTTTTGCGCACCACCATCTCGGTGAACTGCACAACCACAGCAATCACCAGAATAAACGCCAGGGTGCGCAGGTAAATCAGATTAAGCGGGATCAAAATCCACGTATCGATAAGCCAGGCGCAAATAGACGCCAGCGTCATCACAAACGTTGTAGCCAGCCCCATGCCCATCGCGGTTTCCAGCTTTTTGGAAACCCCCATAAACGGACAGAGACCGAGAAACTTGACCAGTACAAAGTTATTGACCAGTACAGTTCCGACAAACAGTAACAGGTAGTCAGTCATTTTTCGGCCTGAAATAAAAAAGCCGCCTATTATCCGTTAATCCAGAGCAGGCGACAACAGGTTAACTGTAAGGTTATTACGGATTCACAAACGTCGCTTTCACCCGCGACGAGCGTTTAAAATAGGGGACGATCAATGCGGTTGCCAACAAAGTAAACAGTAACTGGCGAACGGCTATGCCATCTTCCACGGGTGAAAAAGCGAACGCTTTTACTGCCAGCAATACGGAAATAAGCAGCCAGATAATATAGTGTTTAGGAACACAACGCCGACGTTTAAAGAAAGCGATGGTCAACCACAGTGTGTAATACCACATGGCGATAGCGGTAATAAAAGAAACGCCCCATAAGATTTGTGTTGTCAGTGCTTGTGCGCCGAGCGTTTGAAATGTTTGCGGAGAAGATAACGCAGCGGTATACAGCAACAACGCCAGCGTCGTACTTAACAGAGCGACTAAAAGCCAGGCCAATGGGCCAAGCAACCAGCCTCCAATACGTTGTGGCGTTGTGGTGGTCATAGGTTCTCCAGAATAGCGACGCAAACAGGCAAATCTAATTTTAGGGGCGTTATTATAAGGCTTTTATAACCGATCGCTACTTTCTTTATTGGACATAGTGCCAGACGGACTTCGGTACCTGGCCGAGGTCAAACAAACGCCCGCCAGAAACCAGCTCTGCGCGACGGTGATCGGCAGCACGATACATATTGATCAGTTCCTGATCGTCCGTCAGGGTGTAATTAAGATGGTCGTAGAGTTTTTCCAGACTTTCGAGTGAACTGATTTTGCGAAATTTTAATAAGTAGTCCTGAACAGTCATAAAAGGTCCATAAAATAATTAATACCAAAGGGGTAGGTATTATTAGTGATGATAAAATTTCACCAAAAGTGAACGTTTGTATTATTACAATAATAAGAATGCGCTGATGGTAAATATTCAGGGATGAAAAACTGCTCTGAAAAGAGTAACGCGCTTTACTATCCCTGACAATCACCAACATCATCGAACAAGATAATAAATTCCTGGTTTAATATCCGACAAGTTAAAACATGCACCCGGTCGGGCAGTATGTCGCTCTACAAGAGTAGAGCTTACTTGTGTTGTACCGTAGCACTCTGTTCAGGTGGCTGATAGTTGTCAATGTGACTCGCCACGCCAAGAAGAATGACTGAAACGACAAGAACGATCCAACCTGTTAATTCAATAAGACGATTCATTACAGCCCACATCTCTGTTGATTGATCCATTAACTTCAGGGGGTAAATGTTACTTAGCAATAATAGCTCCAGCAAGATTTTTACTGAGGTTTTTGCGATATTTAGCTTTTGTCGTTGGAAAATTCGCTATTTTTTTGACTTAAGTTAAACAACATCCCTTATTGCTGGCAGGTTATTAAACTGTTGAGCGAGGGTAAAGGATAGTGTCAAATAGCCATCATACTTCAATGAGAGGCAATGACATGAGCGACAACATCCGTGTTGGGTTGATTGGGTATGGTTATGCGAGCAAAACCTTCCATGCGCCCCTGATTGCGGGCACGCCCGGGCTGGAACTGGCGGTAATCTCCAGCAGCGATGAAACAAAAGTAAAAGCCGACTGGCCAACGGTTACGGTTGTCTCTGAGCCGAAGCATCTGTTTAACGATCCCAACATAGACCTGATTGTCATCCCTACACCCAACGATACCCATTTCCCGTTAGCCAAAGCGGCGCTTGAGGCGGGTAAACATGTGGTCGTTGATAAACCCTTTACCGTGACACTGTCACAAGCGCGAGAGCTGGAAGCGCTGGCAAAAAGCCTGGGGCGTGTGCTGTCTGTATTCCATAACCGTCGCTGGGATAGCGATTTCCTGACGCTAAAAGGTTTGCTCGCGGAAGGCGTACTGGGTGAAGTTGCTTACTTTGAGTCTCATTTTGACCGCTTCCGTCCGCAGGTGCGCGATCGTTGGCGTGAACAGGGCGGCCCTGGCAGCGGTATCTGGTACGATTTAGCACCGCATCTTCTTGATCAGGCCATTACGCTATTTGGTTTACCGGTTAGCATGACGGTAGATTTGGCACAGTTACGGCCCGGAGCGCAGTCGACTGATTATTTCCATGCCATCTTGTCCTATCCGCAGCGGCGAGTCATTTTACACGGCACCATGCTGGCAGCCGCTGAGTCAGCACGTTATATCGTGCATGGATCCCGAGGCAGTTATGTGAAATATGGCCTCGATCCACAGGAAGAACGTCTGAAAAATGGCGAGCGTCTGCCGCAGGAAGACTGGGGCTACGATATGCGTGATGGCGTACTTACCCGCGTGGAAGGTGAGGAACGTGTCGAAGAAACGCTGTTGACAGTGCCGGGGAATTATCCGGCTTACTATGCGGCTATTCGTGATGCGTTAAATGGCGATGGTGAAAATCCGGTTCCGGCAAGTCAGGCAATCCAGGTAATGGAGTTGATTGAGCTGGGCATCGAATCCGCCAAACATCGCGCGACTTTGTGCCTTGCGTGAAAAGGGGATGGTGCAATTAGCACCATCCATTTTTGTTACTTCGTGGCGACTTTTTCTCGCAGTGCGCGTTTTTCCTCTGCGCTGAGGAAAGCCATTTCCAGACCATTAATCTGTGCCTGGCGGATTTGCTCGCGGGATAACCCAGCAGCTGGCGCGGCAACGGTATATTCGTGAATGATATCCACTCCCTGTACGCCGGGATCGTCAGTGTTAATGCTGGCACGAATGCCATGCTCAAGGAACGTTTTCAGCGGATGTGCCGCCAGCTCTGCCACGGTGCTGGTCTGAATATTGGAGGTCAGACAGGATTCAATACCAATTTCCTGCTCGGCGAGAAAATCCATCAGCGCCCGATCTTCAACGGCTTTTACGCCATGTCCAATACGTTCCGCCCCCAGTTCACGAATCGCCTGCCAGATGCTTTCCGGCCCGGCAGCTTCGCCTGCATGGACGGTAATATGCCAGCCCGCATCACGCGCGCGGTTGAAGTGAGAAAGGAACAGACTTCCCGGGAAACCAAGTTCATCACCGGCTAAATCAAGTGCGGTAATCTGGTCACGGTGGGCTAAAAAGGCCTCCAGTTCTTGCTGACAGGCGGCTTCACCGAAGGTCCGGCTCATAATGCCGATAAGCTTCGCCTGCACACCAAAGGTGCGGCAACCTTCACGTACGCCATCGATCACCGCTTCGACAACACCCGCTACAGGCAGCTGATGTGCCATTGCCATGTAACCCGGTGAAAAACGCAGCTCGACATAGTGCAGGCCGTTACGGGCTGCATCTTCAATGTTTTCAAATGCCACGCGGCGGCAAGCATCAAGAGAGGCGAGAACTTTAACGCCCCAGTCAAGTTTGGTCAGAAAGCTCACAAGATCGGGTTCGTTGGCAATGACCTGAACGTGGGGAATCAGTGTTTCCAGGGATTGTGCAGGAAGCGAGATATTATACTGGCGGCCAAGTTCAAGAATGGTCTGGGGACGAATGTTGCCATCAAGGTGGCGATGGATATCAGTTAATGGCAGGGTGGTATCAATCATGGTCGCACTCTTTTTCTGGATATAAAAGTGCGCACCATTATAAAAACAAAGCAGGGTAAAAATCCACGATTGCGCAACGATTTTTTACGTTGCGCAATTGGGGTTAACGAACAGCGCGGATGGCGTTAATTAATCCAGCAACACCTTTTTCCAGTTTCGAACGTGGGCAGCCGGCATTGAGACGGACAAAACCACGACCTTCTTCACCGTAGGTATACCCCGGCATGATCGCAACCTTCTCTTGCTCGATAAGCGCTTTTTGCAACGCGTTGTCGTCAATATTCAACGGACGTAGATCAAGCCAGGCCAGATAAGTGGATTGCGGGATCTGCCAATTGAGTTCAGGAAACGCGGCGTTCATTTTATCTGCAATATACGTCAGGTTATCTTTCAGATAGACGCGTAAGGCATCCAGCCACGGCGCGCCTTGCTGATAGGCGGCGATATGGGCAGTTAACGCCAGTACTGAAGGGGAAGAAAGGCCATCACGTCCTTTCAGTGCCGATAAATAGGCATCACGGCTGCTGCTATTTTCTATAATCCCGTAAGCACCGGTCAGGGCGGGAATATTGAAACTTTTCGATCCCGACGTTAGCAATGCCCAGTCTCCGCGCGCCACATTACTCCAGGGAATATGCGGCTGCTCGCCCCAAACCATATCCATATGGATTTCATCGGAAATAACCCGCACACCATGACGCTCGCACAGGTCAGCCATGATCTCCAGCTCATCGCACGTCCACACTTTCCCGGTAGGATTCTGTGGGCTACACAGAAGCATAATTTTACATTCTGGTTTCGCCAACACGGCTTCCAGCTTGCCCATATCGCAAAACCAGCCGTCAGCCTGCTTCTCTAAAGCAACGGGCATTACTGTGCGCTGGTTACCTTCAATGGCCTTATAAAATGCGTCATAGGCGGGTGTGTGGATCACCACGCCTTCACCTTTTTCAGACCACTGACGAATCAGTTCTGAAACCATGTAGATAACAGAAGGGCCATACACCACCGACTGCGTATCAATTGCGGTGTAATGCTGGGTGGAAAACCAGTGGGCAATAGCCGCGAGAAACTCATCGTTTTTCCAGCGGCTGTAGCCAAACACGCCGTGCATCAGGCGCTGATTTAGCGCCTCGATAATGCAGGGGGCAGTGGCAAAATCCATGTCTGAAATCGTGAACGGTAACAGGTCAGCAGTGCCGAAACGGTCAGCGACATAATCCCACTGCGTACACCATGTGCCATGACGATCCACGACCTTTGAAAAATCGAACATATCTTATCCTTATGCCTGAACAGTATGCATCAGACCGGCCATTTCATCTTTTACTGACTGAACTTGTGGCCCGATAACAACCTGCAGGTTATGTTGATTAAGTTGTACTACGCCAATTGCCCGATTGTCCTTCAGTGCCTGCACATTAACAAGCGACATATCTTTCACAGACAAACGCAGACGGGTAATGCAGTTATCGAGGCTGACAATATTGTCGGCACCGCCTAAGGCTTCGAGGATTGCCGGAACGTTGTAACCTGATTTACCCGGTGCACCGGCAACGGCTTTTTCGATTGAGCTGGCAACTTCGCTATCGCGCCCCGGGGTTTTCAGATTGAAGCGGGTGATAGCGAAACGGAAGATGACGTAGTAAACGACAAACCAGATTGCCGCCACCACTGGCACCATGTACCACTTGGTTGACAGACCATGCAAAATACCGAACACCACGAAGTCGATGATATTGCCGTCGGTATTACCGATGGTGACGCCGAGCACAGACATGACGGTGAAGCCGAGGCCGGTTAACAGCGCGTGGATGACATACAGAACTGGCGCTACGAACAGGAACAGGAATTCCAGCGGTTCGGTCGTGCCGCCAACGACACAGGCGATCAGGCCAGAAATCAGCAGCCCTTTAATTTTATGGCGATTTTCCGGGCGCGCGCAGTGATACATAGCTAACGCTGCACCTGGCAGACCGCCGAGAAACGCAGGCATTTTGCCTTGCGAAAGGAAACGCGTGGCGCTTTCAGAAAAACCGTGAGTGGTCGGGCAACTCAATTGCGCCTGGAAGATGGTCAGTGCGCCGCTGACGGTTTGACCGCAGACTTCCTGCGTGCCGCCTGCGTCGGTAAAGCGAATTAATGCCACCAGAATGTGATGCAGACCAAACGGCAACAGCAGACGTTCACCGGTACCAAACAGCATCGGTCCGAAATCACCCGCGCTGTTTATCATATGGCCCAAGCCGCTAATACCCATGGCGAAAATCGGCCAGACTAATGGAATCACCAGACCGACAAGGCCCATTACCAGTGAGGAGATGATTGGCACGAAGCGCGTACCGCCGAAGAATGCCAGCGCATCCGGCAGGCGGATATTATGGAAACGCTCATGGAGCATCCAGACGATAATACCGGCGATCACCGCACCGAGGATCCCTGTATCGATCGACTGGATCCCAAGAATGCTCTGAATGTTATTGGCTTTCAGAACCGCGGCGTCCGTGGTTGGCAGAATGCCTTTATTGGTCAACCAGAAGTTTACCGCGAGATTCATTACCGCATAACCGACAAAGCCAGCAAATGCCGCTACACCTTTGTTTTCGCGTGCCAGGCCCAGCGGGATGGCGATACAGAACATGACTGGCAGGAAACTAAAAGCAAACGAGCCAATCTTACTCATCCAGGTAAAGATAGCCTGCAACACGGGGTTGCCCAGGACCGGGATCAGGGTGATGACATCATGGCTGCTAAGAGAACTACCAATGCCGAGCATAATGCCGCAGAACGACAATAATGCCACGGGTAACATGAAGGTTTTGCCTAACTGCTGGAAGAACTCCCACAGCGTGACTTTCGGTGCTGTTTTCGCCGTCATAAAACGACTCCTCGTAGAGAACAATCTGGATTCAGTAAATTGCGCGAGAAGATAAAACGTTTTATCAAATTTTAGTGAGGCATAAATCACATTACGCAACGATAATAGCGGGTATAAGATAAATAAAAGGTAAAACGTTTTATCTGTCACATAATCAGGGAGTAGGTCATCTGCATGGCTACCGCCAAAAAAATAACCATTCATGATGTTGCGCTGGCTGCGGGCGTGTCGGTAAGTACCGTTTCGCTGGTGCTAAGTGGCAAAGGGCGAATCTCTACCGCCACAGGAGAACGCGTTAACGCCGCCATTGAAGAGCTGGGATTTGTGCGCAATCGTCAGGCGTCGGCGCTGCGTGGCGGGCAAAGCGGCGTCATTGGTTTGATCGTCCGTGATTTATCTGCGCCGTTTTACGCCGAATTAACGGCCGGATTGACGGAAGCTCTGGAAGCGCAGGGACGGATGGTTTTTTTGCTTCACGGCGGTAAAGACGGCGAGCAGCTGGCACAACGGTTTTCACTGTTACTGAATCAGGGGGTCGATGGTGTGGTAATTGCCGGGGCTGCAGGAAGCAGCGATGACCTGCGACGGATGGCAGAAGAAAAAGCTATCCCGGTGATTTTCGCTTCCCGTGCCAGTTATCTTGATGATGTTGATACGGTTCGCCCGGATAACATGCAGGCTGCACAGTTGTTGACGGAGCATCTCATTCGCAATGGGCATCAGCGTATCGCCTGGCTGGGAGGGCAAAGTTCCTCATTAACCCGGGCAGAGCGGGTGGGGGGCTATTGTGCAACTCTACTAAAATTTGGCCTGCCGTTTCACAGCGATTGGGTGTTGGAGTGCACTTCCAGCCAGAAGCAAGCCGCGGAAGCTATCACGGCGCTTTTACGTCATAACCCGACCATCAGCGCCGTGGTTTGCTATAACGAAACTATTGCGATGGGGGCATGGTTTGGTTTGCTGAAAGCAGGGAGGCAAAGCGGGGAAAGCGGAGTCGATCGTTACTTTGAGCAACAGGTTTCGCTGGCGGCATTTACCGATGCAACGGCAACCACACTTGATGATATACCCGTTACCTGGGCCAGCACGCCAGCGCGGGAACTTGGTACCACACTTGCGGATCGCATGATGCAAAAAATCACCCATGAAGAGACGCATTCACGCAATCTTATTATTCCCGCCCGGCTCATTGCGGCGAAATAATCCTCTCTTTATCTGCTATACCTGGTAGTGTCCTTTCCTCAAGGTTAATGATAAAAAATGTGGCACACAGGCGGTGCCTTTTATTTTTACTGAAGTTCACAGGAGGTTTATGTGTTTAATTCTGACAACCTGAGACTCGACGGAAAATGCGCCATCATTACAGGTGCGGGTGCAGGTATTGGTAAAGAAATCGCCATTACATTCGCGACAGCTGGCGCATCTGTGGTGGTCAGTGATATTAACGCCGATGCAGCTAATCATGTTGTAGATGAAATTCAACAACTGGGTGGTCAGGCATTTGCCTGCCGCTGCGATATTACTTCCGAACAGGAACTCTCTGCACTGGCAGACTTTGCCGTCAGTAAGCTGGGTAAAGTTGATATCCTGGTTAACAACGCCGGTGGCGGTGGTCCTAAACCGTTTGATATGCCAATGGCAGATTTTCGCCGTGCTTATGAACTGAATGTATTTTCTTTTTTCCATCTGTCACAACTTGTTGCGCCAGAAATGGAAAAAAATGGCGGTGGCGTTATTCTGACCATTACTTCTATGGCGGCAGAAAATAAAAATATAAACATGACCTCCTATGCATCATCTAAAGCTGCGGCCAGTCATCTGGTCAGAAATATGGCGTTTGACCTGGGTGAAAAAAATATTCGGGTGAATGGCATTGCGCCGGGGGCAATATTAACCGATGCCCTGAAATCCGTTATTACCCCAGAAATTGAACAGAAAATGTTGCAACACACACCAATCAGACGTCTGGGCCAACCGCAAGATATTGCTAACGCGGCGCTGTTCCTTTGCTCGCCTGCAGCCAGCTGGGTAAGCGGACAAATCCTCACGGTCTCCGGTGGGGGGGTACAGGAGCTCAATTAATACACTAACGGACCGGTAAACAACCGTCCGTGTTGTTTACCGGGATAAACTCATCAACGTCTCTGCTAAACAACTGGCAACCAAATCACGGCTATTGGTTAACCAATTTGCGAGTGAAAAGTATACGAATAGAGTGTGCCTTCGCACTATTCAACAGCAATGATAGGCGCTCACCTGACAACGCGGTAAACTAGTTATTCACGCTAACTATAATGGTTTAATGATGGATAACATGCAGACTGAAGCACAACCGACACGGACCCGGATCCTCAATGCTGCCAGAGAGATTTTTTCAGAAAATGGATTTCACAGTGCCTCGATGAAAGCCATCTGTAAATCCTGCGCCATTAGTCCCGGGACGCTCTATCACCATTTCATCTCCAAAGAAGCCTTGATTCAGGCGATTATCTTACAGGACCAGGAGAGGGCGCTGGCCCGTTTCCGGGAACCGATTGAAGGGATTCATTTCGTTGACTATATGGTCGAGTCTATTGTCTCTCTCACCCATGAGGCCTTTGGGCAACGGGCGCTGGTGGTCGAAATTATGGCGGAAGGGATGCGTAACCCACAGGTCGCCGCCATGCTTAAAAATAAGCATATGACGATCACGGAATTTGTTGCCCAGCGGATGCGTGATGCCCAGCAAAAAGGCGAGATAAGCCCAGACATCAACACGGCAATGACTTCACGTTTACTGCTGGATCTGACCTACGGTGTACTGGCCGATATCGAAGCGGAAGATCTGGCGCGTGAAGCGTCGTTTGCTCAGGGATTACGCGCGATGATTGGCGGTATCTTAACCGCATCCTGATTCTCTCTCTTTCCGCGGGCTGGTGACAACTGAGCCCGCGTTTCATATCGTAATTTCTCTGTGCAAAAATTATCCTTCCCGGGTTCGGAGAATTCCCCCCAAAATATTCGTCGTAGCCATATGTCATGAGAGTTTATCGTTTTTAAGATACCCGAACGAACGTTCGATTGCTTATTTTATGGCTTCTGTCAACGCTGTTTTAAAGATTAATGCGATCTATATCACGCTGTGGGTATTGCAGTTTTTGGTTTTTTGATCGCGGTGTCAGTTCTTTTTATTTCCATTTCTCTTCCATGGGTTTCTCACAGATAACTGTGTGCAACACAGAATTGGTTAACTAATCAGATTAAAGGTTGACCAGTATTTTTATCTTAATGAGGAGTCCCTTATGTTACGTCCTGTAGAAACCCCAACCCGTGAAATCAAAAAACTCGACGGCCTGTGGGCATTCAGTCTGGATCGCGAAAACTGTGGAATTGATCAGCGTTGGTGGGAAAGCGCGTTACAAGAAAGCCGGGCAATTGCTGTGCCGGGCAGTTTTAACGATCAGTTCGCCGATGCAGATATTCGTAATTATGTGGGCAACGTCTGGTATCAGCGCGAAGTCTTTATACCGAAAGGTTGGGCGGGCCAGCGTATTGTACTGCGTTTCGATGCGGTCACTCATTACGGCAAAGTGTGGGTAAATAATCAGGAAGTGATGGAGCATCAGGGCGGCTATACGCCATTTGAAGCCGATGTCACGCCGTATGTTATTGCCGGGAAAAGTGTACGTATCACTGTTTGTGTGAACAACGAACTGAACTGGCAGACTATCCCGCCGGGAATGGTGATTACCGACGAAAACGGCAAGAAAAAGCAGTCTTACTTTCATGATTTCTTTAACTACGCCGGGATCCATCGCAGCGTAATGCTCTACACCACGCCGAATACCTGGGTGGACGATATCACCGTGGTGACGCATGTCGCGCAAGACTGTAACCACGCGTCTGTTGACTGGCAGGTGGTGGCAAATGGTGATGTCAGCGTTGAACTGCGTGATGCGGATCAACAGGTGGTTGCAACTGGACAAGGCACCAGCGGGACTTTGCAAGTGGTGAATCCGCACCTCTGGCAACCGGGTGAAGGTTATCTCTATGAACTGTGCGTCACAGCCAAAAGCCAGACAGAGTGTGATATCTACCCGCTGCGCGTCGGCATCCGGTCAGTGGCAGTGAAGGGCGAGCAGTTCCTGATTAACCACAAACCGTTCTATTTTACTGGCTTTGGTCGTCATGAAGATGCGGATTTGCGTGGCAAAGGATTCGATAACGTGCTGATGGTGCACGATCACGCATTAATGGACTGGATTGGGGCCAACTCCTACCGTACCTCGCATTACCCTTACGCTGAAGAGATGCTCGACTGGGCAGATGAACATGGCATCGTGGTGATTGATGAAACTGCAGCTGTAGGCTTTAACCTCTCTTTAGGCATTGGTTTCGAAGCGGGCAACAAGCCGAAAGAACTGTACAGCGAAGAGGCAGTCAACGGAGAAACCCAGCAGGCGCACTTACAGGCGATTAAAGAGCTGATTGCGCGTGACAAAAACCACCCAAGCGTGGTGATGTGGAGTATTGCCAACGAACCGGATACCCGTCCGCAAGGTGCACGGGAATATTTCGCGCCACTGGCGGAAGCAACGCGTAAACTCGACCCGACGCGTCCGATCACCTGCGTCAATGTAATGTTCTGCGACGCTCACACCGATACCATCAGCGATCTCTTTGATGTGCTGTGTCTGAACCGTTATTACGGTTGGTATGTCCAAAGCGGCGATTTGGAAACGGCAGAGAAGGTACTGGAAAAAGAACTGCTGGCCTGGCAGGAGAAACTGCATCAGCCGATTATCATCACCGAATACGGCGTGGATACGTTAGCCGGGCTGCACTCAATGTACACCGACATGTGGAGTGAAGAGTATCAGTGTGCATGGCTGGATATGTATCACCGCGTCTTTGATCGAGTCAGCGCCGTCGTCGGTGAACAGGTATGGAATTTCGCCGATTTTGCGACCTCACAAGGCATATTGCGCGTTGGCGGTAACAAGAAAGGGATCTTCACCCGCGACCGCAAACCGAAGTCGGCGGCTTTTCTGCTGCAAAAACGCTGGACTGGCATGAACTTCGGTGAAAAACCGCAGCAGGGAGGCAAACAATGAATCAACAACTCTCCTGGCGCACCATCGTCGGCTACAGCCTCGGTGACGTCGCCAATAACTTCGCCTTCGCAATGGGGGCGCTCTTCCTGTTGAGTTACTACACCGACGTCGCTGGCGTCGGTGCCGCTGCGGCGGGCACCATGCTGTTACTGGTGCGGGTATTCGATGCCTTCGCCGACGTCTTTGCCGGACGAGTGGTGGACAGTGTGAATACCCGCTGGGGAAAATTCCGCCCGTTTTTACTCTTCGGTACTGCGCCGTTAATGATCTTCAGTGTGCTGGTATTCTGGGTGCCGACCGACTGGAGCCATAGCAGCAAAGTAGTGTATGCATATTTGACCTACATGGGCCTCGGGCTTTGCTACAGCCTGGTGAATATTCCTTATGGTTCACTTGCTACCGCGATGACCCAACAACCACAATCCCGCGCCCGTCTGGGCGCGGCTCGCGGGATTGCCGCTTCATTGACCTTTGTCTGTCTGGCATTTCTGATAGGACCGAGCATTAAGAACTCCAGTCCGGAAGAGATGGTGTCGGTATACCATTTCTGGACGATTGTGCTGGCGATTGCCGGAATGGTGCTTTACTTCATCTGCTTCAAATCGACGCGTGAGAATGTGGTACGTATCGTGGCGCAGCCGTCATTGAAGATCAGTCTGCAAACCCTGAAACGGAATCGCCCGCTGTTTATGTTGTGCATCGGTGCGCTGTGTGTGCTGATTTCGACCTTCGCGGTCAGCGCCTCGTCGTTGTTCTACGTGCGCTATGTGTTAAATGATACCGGGCTGTTCACTGTGCTGGTACTGGTGCAAAACCTGGTCGGTACTGTGGCATCGGCACCGCTGGTGCCGGGGATGGTCGCGAGGATCGGTAAAAAGAATACCTTCCTGATTGGCGCTTTGCTGGGAACCTGCGGTTATCTGCTGTTCTTCTGGGTTTCGGTCTGGTCACTGCCGGTGGCGTTGGTTGCGTTGGCCATCGCTTCAATTGGTCAGGGCGTTACCATGACCGTGATGTGGGCACTGGAAGCTGATACTGTAGAATACGGTGAATACCTGACCGGCGTGCGAATAGAAGGGCTCACCTATTCACTATTCTCATTTACCCGTAAATGCGGTCAGGCAATCGGAGGTTCAATTCCTGCCTTTATTTTGGGATTAAGCGGATATATTGCCAATCAGGTACAAACGCCGGAAGTTATTATGGGCATCCGCACATCAATTGCCTTAGTACCTTGCGGATTTATGCTGCTGGCATTCGTCATTATCTGGTTTTATCCTCTCACGGATAAAAAATTCAAAGAAATCGTGGTTGAAATTGATAATCGTAAAAAAATGCAGCAGCAATTAATCACCGATATCACTAATTAATATTCAATAAAAATAATCAGAACATCAAAGGTGCAACTATGAGAAAAATAGTGGCCATGGCCGTTATTTGCCTGACGGCTGCCTCTGGCCTTACCTCTGCTTACGCGGCGCAACTGGCTGACGATGAAGCGGGACTACGCATCAGACTGAAAAACGAATTGCGCAGGGCGGATAAGCCCAGTGCTGGCGCGGGAAGAGATATATACGCATGGGTACAGGGAGGATTGCTCGATTTCAATAGTGGTTATTATTCCAATATTATTGGCGTTGAAGGCGGGGCGTATTATGTTTATAAATTAGGTGCTCGTGCTGATATGAGTACCCGGTGGTATCTTGATGGTGATAAAAGTTTTGGCTTTGCCCTGGGTGCAGTAAAAATAAAACCCAGTGAAAATAGCCTGCTTAAATTAGGTCGCTTCGGGACGGATTATAGTTATGGTAGCTTACCTTATCGTATTCCGTTAATGGCTGGCAGTTCGCAACGTACATTACCGACAGTTTCTGAAGGAGCATTAGGTTACTGGGCTTTAACGCCAAATATTGATCTGTGGGGAATGTGGCGGTCACGAGTATTTTTATGGACCGATTCAACAACCGGTATTCGTGATGAAGGGGTTTATAACAGCCAGACGGGAAAATACGATAAACATCGCGCACGTTCTTTTTTAGCCGCCAGTTGGCATGATGATACCAGTCGCTATTCTCTGGGGGCATCGGTACAGAAAGATGTTTCCAATCAGATACAAAGTATTCTCGAGAAAAGCATACCGCTCGACCCGAATTATACGTTGAAAGGGGAGTTGCTCGGCTTTTACGCGCAACTCGAAGGTTTAAGTCGTAATACCAGCCAGCCCAATGAAACGGCGTTGGTTAGTGGACAATTGACCTGGAATGCGCCGTGGGGAAGCGTATTTGGCAGTGGTGGTTATTTGCGCCATGCAATGAATGGTGCCGTGGTGGACACCGACATTGGCTATCCCTTTTCATTAAGTCTTGATCGTAACCGTGAAGGAATGCAGTCCTGGCAATTGGGCGTCAATTATCGTTTAACTCCGCAATTTACGCTGACATTTGCACCGATTGTGACTCGCGGCTATGAATCCAGTAAACGAGATGTGCGGATTGAAGGCGCGGTTATCTTAGGTGGTATGAACTATCGGGTCAGCGAAGGGCCGTTACAAGGGATGAATTTCTTTCTTGCTGCCGATAAAGGGCGGGAAAAGCGCGATGGCAGTACACTGGGCGATCGCCTGAATTACTGGGATGTGAAAATGAGTATTCAGTATGACTTTATGCTGAAGTAAGAAAAAACGCCGGAGAGAAAAATCTCCGGCATTTTGGCTGTGAATTACTGCTGCGGAATAGCGGGTACAGCCGGAACGTTTAATGCCGGCATCGCAAACATGCCAACAAAATCTTCCAGTGGCATTTTCTGGCCGTTTAACGTGATCTGACCGTTAGCATATTGCAGGCTGGTGGTGATGGTATTGTCCTGCAAGGTGGTCAGACGGAACATCTGCCCCATTGCTGATGCACCTTCAACTTGCTGTTTCGCCAGTTTTTTCGCTTGATCTTCCTGATAACCTTCCAGCTTCGCTACCTGAGTCATCAACTCAGTTGCCATATCCACCGGAATGGTCAGTTTCGCATCCAGAGATTTAACCGAGCGGTCTACTTCCTGTGCCAGCGTTTGCGGCGCTTCTTTTGTCGTTGCCGGATCTTTCAGGAACAGCGACAGATTCAACGCACTTTCACCCTGACTGTTTTTCCAGCTTAACGGCGCGATAGTGATCACCGGATCGCCTTTCAACATCAGCGGCAGGGCGCTAAAGAAGGCTTCCGTCACTTTCTCCTGATAAAGTTCGGGATTGTTGGCAATCTCTGGCTGTGCCAGAAGCGCCTGAGTTTGCGCGTTATATTGCTGACTAAACTGATGCCAGGCTTCGCCATCAATCTGGCCGACTTTTAAAGTCAGCTTGCCGCTGCCCAGATCCTGATTCTGTACCTTAAGGCTATTTAGCGAGTAATCCAGTTGGCTATTGATCGTTTTACCGTCATTGACCAGATCCGATTTACCGCTGATCTCCATGCCTTCCAGCAGTGCCAGTTCTTTGCCTTCCACTGAAATGGTCATTTTCTCCAGCGACAGTTTTTGGTTTCCTACGCGCTCACCAAAACTTGCCAGCGTGCTGGAACCGTCGGTTTTCAGATTATTAAAGGTCAACTGCACTTTCTGGTTGTATTCGTTAACCGCGTCTATCCGACCACTTTGCGCCTCCCCTGAAAGGGAGATAGTTTTACCGTCTCTGTCAGCATTTAACTGGAACTCGCCGCCGCTAAAGGCGACTTTTTCATCCTTTTGCTCGTAATTCAGTGGCTTGAGCGAAATATCGGAACTGGAATCACCGCTATAACCAATGCGGGAGTTAATCTCAAAAGGCGTTTCACCCTTTGCCATATCAAACAGTGGCTTGCTTACTTCGTTATTGACCAGCGTGGTTTGAATTGATGCCATAGACGGGATCAGGTTCAGTTTTTTAAGCTGGGCAAAGGGGAAGGGGCCATGATCAACTGATTCGTTGAAGATGACGCTCTGACCACTTTTAATCCACGGATTTTCTTTTCCGGCAACGGGTTTCACCAACAGCTGCAACTGGCTGCTGAATACGCCGCGATGATAGTTTTGATAACTTACTTCCAGGTTGGATTCAGGAGCTGTCAGTTTGAGTTGCGCGTTCGCCTGCGCGACCATGTCTTCGAGATGGGTTTCTATCTTCTTGCCTGTATACCATGCGCCGCCTGTCCAGACTACGCCTAGCGCAACAATGACGCCTACCGCTACCAGCGATTTATTCATAATGATTATCCATAAAATGAAATCAGGCGGACTGGCCGCCTGAAGGTGTTATAAGCCTTTAATAAGCTTAGCAAGAGATGTTAATTTTTTCAGTAAGCTCTTACAGCTTGTTGTAAACACGCGCTAAACGGCCGTGGCCTTTGACAGTCACCGGTGATTCGTTGGCGGCAATAAACGCTGATTCACCCGGTTTAAGCTGTAACTGCTGAGAACCTTTACACAGCGTTGCATCGCCTTCGACGCAGAACAAAATGGCGGCACTCTGCTGGCTGATGGTGGTTTCTTTATCACTAAGGTCATGCAGCGAGAAGGCAAAATCATCCACCGGAATCGGGAAGTCCAGTTCTGCACCTTGTTTCACTGGCTGGGTCAACAACTGGTTAGCCGGTTTGGCTTCGAACTTCACGTTGGCAACCAGTTCCGGAATATCAATATATTTAGGCGTCAGACCCGCACGCAGCACGTTATCGGAGTTCGCCATCACTTCCAGCGCCACACCTTGCAGGTAAGCGTGCGGCGTTTCAGCGAACAGGAACATCGCTTCGCCAGGATTCAATTTCACCACATTCAGCAACAGCGGGGAGAACAGACCGCTGTCATCCGGGTAAAATTCAGAAATTAAACGAATCGTTTGCCACGGTTCACCCTGCTGACTGTCGAGCGCCGATTTTAAAATCGCCAGCGCGCGGGATTTTTCTTCCCCCTGCATATTCAGCAGGCTGGCGAACAGTTCGCTTAAACGTTCGGCATCAGGCTGTTGTAAAAAGTGAGCAATCGCCGGATGTGCACCTGCGACTGGCTGGAGTAGGGAGACAATCTCGGAAAACTCACGAAACGCGTTCATCGCAAGGAAAGGCGTCAGCGCAAAAACCAGCTCCGGCTTGTGGTTAGGATCTTTATAGTTACGCTCAGCGGCATCCATCGGAATACCTGCAGCATTTTCTTTGGCAAAACCGATTTCAGAATTGCGTTTGTTTGGATGAACCTGAATGGAGAGCGGCTGTGCTGCGCACAATACTTTGAACAGGAAAGGTAGTTCGCCAAAGCGTTTGGCAACGGCCTCTCCGAGCAGAGTCGATTTATCACTCTCAATCACATCACGCAGTGAAACGATATCTCCGGCGGCATTCTTCACCTGTGAACTGCTTTTCGGATGTGCGCCCATCCACAGCTCGGCCATCGGCTGGCTGGACGGATTTTCCATACCATAAAGTTCAGTCAACGCCGTTTTGCTGCCCCAGGCATAGTTTTGCACTGAGTTAATGAGTTTTTGCATGATCAATCCCTGTTTAAATGTGGAAATTAATCCCGCTATTAAAGCAAGAATCCTACGGGAAGTAACCTGGAGCAGCAAAAAGTCGTACTAGTCTCAGTTTTTGTTAAAAAAGTGTGTAGGATATTGTTACTCGCTTTTAACAGGGCAACGGAACACCCGCCCAGAGCATAACCAAACCAGGCAGTAAGTGAGAGAACAATGTCAAACAAACCCTTTCATTATCAGGCTCCTTTTCCACTCAAAAAAGATGATACTGAGTATTACCTGCTAACCAGCGAACACGTTAGCGTATCTGAATTTGAAGGGCAGGAGATTTTGAAAGTCGCACCCGAAGCGTTAACTTTGTTGGCGCGTCAAGCGTTTCATGATGCGTCATTTATGCTGCGTCCGGCTCACCAACAACAGGTGGCCGACATTCTGCGTGACCCGGAAGCCAGCGAAAATGATAAATATGTGGCGCTGCAATTCCTGCGTAACTCCGACATCGCGGCAAAAGGCGTTCTGCCAACCTGTCAGGATACCGGCACCGCGATTATTGTTGGTAAAAAAGGGCAGCGTGTATGGACCGGTGGCGGTGATGAAGCAGCGCTGGCGCGCGGTGTCTATAACACTTATATCGAGGATAATCTGCGCTACTCGCAAAACGCGCCGCTGGATATGTATAAAGAGGTGAATACCGGCACTAACTTACCAGCGCAGATCGATCTTTATGCCGTTGATGGTGACGAGTACAAGTTCCTCTGTATCGCCAAAGGTGGCGGTTCGGCAAACAAGACGTATCTCTATCAGGAAACCAAAGCGTTACTGACGCCGGGGAAACTGAAAAATTACCTGGTTGAGAAGATGCGCACGCTGGGTACGGCGGCCTGTCCTCCGTATCATATTGCGTTCGTTATTGGTGGAACTTCTGCAGAAACGAATCTTAAAACGGTGAAACTGGCTTCCGCTAAATACTATGATGAACTGCCAACGGAAGGAAATGAGCACGGTCAGGCGTTCCGCGATGTGGAACTTGAAAAAGAATTGCTGATCGAAGCGCAAAATCTTGGTCTGGGTGCGCAGTTTGGTGGTAAATACTTCGCTCACGACATCCGCGTGATTCGCCTGCCACGTCACGGCGCATCCTGCCCGGTCGGTATGGGCGTCTCCTGTTCTGCTGACCGTAATATCAAAGCGAAGATCAACCGTCAGGGGATCTGGATCGAAAAACTGGAACATAATCCAGGCAAATATATCCCGGAAGAGCTGCGCAAAGCGGGAGAAGGCGAAGCGGTGCGCGTTGACCTTAACCGTCCGATGAAAGAGATCCTCGCACAGTTGTCGCAGTATCCCGTTTCTACACGCTTATCGCTGAATGGCACGATTATCGTCGGTCGTGATATTGCTCACGCCAAACTGAAAGAGCGGATGGATAACGGTGAAGGGCTGCCGCAGTACATCAAAGATCATCCGATTTACTATGCGGGTCCGGCCAAAACGCCGGAAGGTTATGCCTCCGGTTCTCTTGGCCCAACGACCGCCGGACGGATGGATTCTTATGTCGATCAACTGCAAGCGCAGGGCGGCAGTATGATCATGCTGGCGAAAGGCAACCGCAGCCAGCAGGTGACGGATGCCTGTAAAAAACACGGCGGTTTCTACCTCGGTAGTATCGGTGGTCCGGCAGCAGTATTGGCGCAGGGAAGTATTAAGAGCCTGGAATGTGTTGAATATCCGGAACTGGGAATGGAAGCCATCTGGAAAATTGAAGTAGAAGATTTCCCGGCGTTTATCCTTGTGGATGATAAAGGAAATGACTTCTTCCAGCAGATACAACTCACACAGTGCACCCGCTGTGTGAAATAAACAGAGCCGCCCTTCGGGGCGGTTTTTTTACATGGCACGAAAGACCAAACATTTGTTATCAAATAGTAAATAATGAGTGAGCTAAAAGTTGCTTAACGAAAGCAAAACAGAAAGAAAAAATTAATCAGGTGAGGAGCAGGCCATGAATACAGTACGCAGCGAAAAAGATTCGATGGGGGCGATTGATGTCCCGGCAGATAAGCTGTGGGGCGCACAAACTCAACGCTCGCTGGAGCATTTCCGCATTTCGACGGAGAAAATGCCCACCTCACTGATTCATGCGCTGGCGCTAACCAAGCGCGCAGCGGCAAAAGTTAATGAAGATTTAGGCTTGCTGTCTGAAGAGAAAGCGAGCGCCATTCGGCAGGCGGCGGATGAAGTATTGGCAGGACAGCATGACGACGAATTCCCGCTGGCAATCTGGCAGACCGGCTCCGGCACGCAAAGTAATATGAACATGAACGAAGTGCTGGCTAATCGGGCCAGTGAATTACTTGGCGGCGTGCGCGGGATGGAGCGTAAAGTTCACCCTAACGACGACGTGAACAAAAGCCAAAGTTCCAATGATGTCTTTCCGACGGCGATGCACGTTGCGGCGCTACTGGCGCTGCGCAAGCAACTCATTCCGCAGCTTAAAACCCTGACACAGACGCTGAATGAGAAATCGCGCGCATTTGCCGATATCGTCAAAATTGGTCGTACCCACTTGCAGGATGCCACGCCGCTAACACTGGGGCAGGAGATTTCCGGCTGGGTAGCGATGCTGGAGCATAATCTCAAACATATCGAATACAGCCTGCCGCATGTAGCGGAACTGGCTATGGGCGGTACAGCTGTGGGTACTGGACTAAATACCCATCCGGAGTATGCGCGTCGCGTGGCAGATGAACTGGCAGTCATTACCTGCGCACCGTTTGTTACCGCGCCGAACAAATTTGAAGCGCTGGCGACCTGTGATGCCCTGGTTCAGGCGCACGGCGCGTTGAAAGGGTTGGCTGCGTCACTGATGAAAATTGCCAATGATGTCCGCTGGCTGGCCTCAGGCCCGCGCTGCGGAATTGGTGAAATCTCAATCCCGGAAAATGAGCCGGGCAGCTCAATCATGCCGGGGAAAGTGAACCCAACCCAGTGTGAGGCATTAACCATGCTCTGCTGTCAGGTGATGGGGAACGACGTGGCGATCAACATGGGGGGCGCTTCCGGTAACTTTGAACTGAACGTCTTCCGTCCGATGGTGATCCACAATTTCCTGCAATCGGTGCGCTTGCTGGCAGATGGCATGGAAAGTTTCAACAAACACTGCGCAGTGGGAATTGAACCGAATCGTGAGCGAATCAATCAATTACTCAATGAATCGCTGATGCTGGTGACTGCGCTCAACACTCACATTGGTTATGACAAAGCCGCCGAGATCGCCAAAAAAGCGCATAAAGAAGGGCTGACCTTAAAAGCTGCGGCCCTTGCGCTGGGGTATCTTAGCGAAGCCGAGTTTGACAGCTGGGTACGGCCAGAACAGATGGTCGGCAGTATGAAAGCAGGGCGTTAATCTGCAACATACAGGTGCAGCCGGGGAATGATCAAACGAAGCGGCTGCGCCTGTGGTTTATAACGGTGTTGCACATTGTCGGCATCGTAATTTAACAACTCCCCAACGTCCGGCACGCCCGCGCCATTATCCCGATTAATCAGCGCAATAAGCGGCGTAGGGCAAGCGTGTTGTACTTGTTTTTGATCTCCCTTGTACCAGACGCGGGCAATCGGCTGCACCTTCACCGGACGTTTGATTTTTAACTTCGCGTCCTGTGGCAGGGTAGCAATATCCTGATACTCTCTCTCCAGTTTTCGTTGCCACTCCTCGCGCGTCCACGGTGCGACACTGCGCGGTGATTTCAGGCTTTTTTCCAGCTGTGCCAGGACTTCATCACGATGCAAATTCTTAATGATATGTTTATTGGCCCAGCCAAAACGTAAAGTGGCGGGGTCGTGCAGAACAGTGAGCGTTCGGTAAGCATTAAGGGTGATCAGCCCCGGCAAATGACGATGCACCCATTCAAAACGCGCCGCTGTGGGAAGTTCTGACTCAACCGTGACGATATGCTCGAACGTAGTCTTGAGTTGATTGATGTGCTGAATATGACTGACCAACGCTGCTTGCGAAAGGTTATCGACCTGGTAACACAACACGCCAGGCAGTCGAACAGCAGCCTTGCTGCTGCGATTTTCGGACTGTTGCTGAATAAACAAATGGCGGAAATGACGTATCGCCAGCGCCTGCGCCTCTTTGCCGAGATGTTGCTTTACCTCAATACGATTAAGCGGATTATGCTCATCCTCTTTTTTCACCTCCGGTAAAGAGAACACGCGGGCAACCAGCAATTTGTGCTGTTCTAGCTCAGCGGCAAATGCAGCTAGCTCTTGTTCCATCTGGCGAAAGGTAGTGTTGAGTCGGTCTACGAGATCGTAACGCGCCATAATATTAACCACTTTAGTTACAACATACTTTATTTTATAACACAGTATCGACAGCCTGACCACCGTGCGCGTAGTGTCAGGCAGAGGTAAATTGCGGGATGTTATGCCATAACGGCCAGCTAAACGAGAAGCGGGCACCCCCCAGTTCGCTGGTGTCACAATTAACCGTACCGCCCATTGCTAGTGCTATAGAGTGGACAATTGCCAGCCCCAGCCCGCAGCCGCCGGTTGAGCGATCCCGGCTGGGATCGAGGCGAACAAAAGGTTCAAAGATATGTTCGCGGTTTTCTGGGGCAATCCCTGGGCCATCATCCTCAACAATTAATGTCGCTCTATTTCCCGACAGTAGCAGGCTGGTTTCAACCGTTGAGTGACAGTAGCGCAGGGCGTTATTGAGCAAATTATCCAGCACGCGCTCCATTAAGCGCATATCCAACGCCGCATAATGGCCTTGCGCGAGCGTTTTAATCCGTACCGTTTTATCGGGCGTTACTGCCTGAATGTCTGCCAGATGCGTTGACAGCCACAACGGCAGGTCTGGTTCGCTAAGATGAAGCTCGTTTTGTGGGCGATCGAGTCGGGCATAAGTCAGCAACTCTTCAATTAAAGCTTCAAGTTGACTGATATCACGATTCAATGCCTGGGATTCGGCGGCGCTCAGGTTATCGCTCATTTCCAGTCGATAACGCAAGCGCACTAACGGCGTTCGCAGTTCGTGAGCGATTCCGTCAATAAGCTGTTTTTTGCTGGCGATCAAGGCGTTGATATTGTCCGCCATCTGGTTAAATGCGACACCAAGTCGTTCAAAGCTTGAATCCTCATCAAAGTGGATACGCTCATTGAGATGCCCATCGCCAAATCGTTGCGCCGCTGCTTCCAGTTTTAACATATCCTGCCAGTGCGGACGCATCCAGATAAACACCGGAAAGGCGAGGGAAATGGCAATAAAAGCGATTAGGGCGATATCCAGTAATCGCATCTGATGGAGGTAATAAAGATAAGGAACAGGACCAACTGCCAGCACGTAGTGGCTGCGCGGGATGCGTTGCAAAAAAGTGTACTGATCGTCCAGGGCGACAATTTCGCCGCCACGCAGCCGGTGCATGGAAATATCATCAAGATGATATTTACTCAGCGGCTCGACACGCAGATCGAAAGAGAGATTTAAATCCATCTCTTTCAGCGTCTTACCCCAATCGTGTGGGGGGATCTCACGCAATTCGCTGCGCATCAGATACAGCGAACTGTTCATCAAATCATCCAGCGACTGTTTGCCCGCGCGTTCGGCGGTAAATTTGTACACCAGCCCAACCAGCAGAGACATCACAAGGAAGCAGACAAACAATAACAGGTAAAACTGGATAAACAGTTTTTTCATCGCTTATTCCCATGCATGAGGCGCAAAAAGATAGCCTTTGTTACGCACAGTTTTAATGCGATAAGGTTCTGCGGCGTTATCGAGCAGTTTTTTTCTTAATCGCGAAATAGCCACATCCACGCTACGATCCAGACCATCATAACTGACGCCACGTAAGTTCTTCAGCAATGCATCGCGGTCCATGATTTGCCCGGCATGAGTGGCTAATTCCCACAATAATTCGAAATCAGCCGTCGAGAGCGAGATTTCAGCATTAGCCAGAGTGACTACGCGGTTGATGGGATCGATAGTCAACGTGCCGAAATGCATGGCTTTGTAGGGAGTCAGCGTCGTTTCCTGAAGACCTTTGCTCAGTGTGGCTTGCTCATTCTGACGCAAATGCAAACGTAAACGCGCTAACAAAACAGCAGGGGGCGTCGTTTTGAGAATATAGTCGCAGGCACCCATTTCTAGTGCCAGGATGTGGTTCATATCGCTATCGAGAGAGGTTAGAAGAACAATCGGTCCGGACCACTTTGCGCGTAAATCACGACAAATGGTCATGCCGTCCTTGCCTGGTAGCATGATATCGAGTAACACCAAATCCGGATTTTCTCGCAGAATAGTTTCTTCGGCCTGGTCGCCGCGCGGCTCTACGGTAACCTGCATATCATGTTTTGCCAGGTACGCGGCAATCAGTGAACCGACTTCCGCATCATCTTCCACAAATACGATAGTGTTCATATTATTCACGGTAGATATAAAAACGTCACAATACACCGCGCTGTTTTTACTTACTATCAATCGTTTCTAAACAAGGTTTCATCAGGTATTCTACTGGTGACTTGTTATGGAAGTGTTAAGGTAAAAAGATGGGGCTGGTAATCAAAGCCGCGCTCGGTGCGCTGGTAGTGCTGTTGATTGGTGTTTTAGCAAAAACGAAAAATTATTATATCGCCGGGCTGATTCCACTTTTCCCGACCTTTGCGCTCATCGCGCATTATATTGTTGCCAGCGAACGCGGCATTGAAGCCTTACGCGCAACCATCATTTTTAGCATGTGGTCGATTATTCCCTATTTTGTTTACCTGGCGTCGCTGTGGTATTTCACCGGAATGATGCGCTTGCCCGCCGCTTTTGTTGGTTCTGTTGCATGCTGGGGGATAAGCGCATGGGTGTTGATTATATGCTGGATTAAGCTGCATTAACGCAGATGACGACCGCCATCAAGAGGGAAACTGCGTCCGGTGACAAAGCAGCTGGTAAGTAAGTAATCGACCAGGTCGATCACTTCTTTCTCGCCAGGCGCGGTTTTCATCAGTGATTTATTCAGCGCCTGTTGTCGATATTCGGCATCATCATGCTCATTAAACAGGATCAGCGATGGCGCAATAGAATTCACTTTCACTTCCGGTGCCAGCTTGCGGGCAAACGAGCGGGTCATATTATCCAGTGCCGCTTTGCTTGCAGCATAGGCAATATGTTTGTCGCTACCGCGCTCCACCACATAATCGGTAAAGTGAATGATATCGCTGGCGGCGTGTCCGTGCCCACGCAGTAATCTTTCCAGCGCGTGGTTAAGTAGGTATGGGACATTAACGTGGATCTGCATCATGCAGGCCAGTACGTCGGTGAGTGGCATACCTGGTTTTTCTGCCATCCACGCACTGGCATTGTGCAACACCGCACGCAGGCCGTGGGTGCTTTTTAGCACTTCATCGGCAAACGCCATCACACCGTCGTTGGTCGAAAAATCAGCCTGAATACACAGCGCACCCGCATTCATCAGCCCATCAATGGCAGGATAGTGTGTCCGATAGCTGACTATCACCGGTTGCTTTTGATTAATGAAATGCCATGCGAGGGCGAGGCCGATGCGACGGCCGCCTCCAGTAATTAATATTGGCAAGGGCTGGGTTTTACCCATCGTTATCTCCTTTGCTATCCAACGATGGGATGAACGTTATCCCACCAGCATCCAGGTCGCCGGAACTGAGGCAATTAACAGCATGCCAATCAGCACCATTTCCTGACGATTCAGTACATTATCATGTGTATGCGTTTTACGCGCGTACAGGAAGACCAGTAGCCCTGGCGCATACAGAACGACGGACAACAGCAGATGCATTGGACCAGAGGCGTACAATAACCATAAGCCATAAATGCAGGCACCGACACCTACCGCTTTATGCAGTGGACGGGTTGCAATTTTCAGCAAGAACGCGCCGACCAGGAAATAAGGCACCAGAATCATTTCTGAGGCGATGGTCAGCAATGTGTTGTAATCGGAACCGGTCAGCCAGATCAGTACCAGACAAATTTGCACGCAGATATTGGTCAGCCACAGTGAGGCGGATGGCGCGGCTTGTGCGTTCTGGCGCGCGAAAATGCGCGGGAATGCTTTATGGGTGGCTGCCAGGAACGGAACTTCTGCCGCCATGATGGTCCAGCTTAAGTACGCACCGCAAACGGAAACGATCAAACCGGCAGCGATGATGATTTCGCCCCACGGTCCCATCATTTCCACCATCAGACCGGCCATTGACGGGTTACGAATTTCAGCCAGTTCAGGACGTGCTACCACGCCCAGCGAAAGCAGCGTTACCAGCAAGTAAACGCCCAGAGCGGAGAGAACCGCCAGCAGTGTTGCTTTACCTACATCACGTTTATTACGCGCACGCGCCGAAACGACCACAGCACCTTCCACACCAATGAAAACCCACAGGGTGATCAGCATGGTGTTTTTCACCTGTTCCCATACCGGTACGCCAAGTGCAAGGCCAGTAAAGTCGAGCTTGAAGGTGTCCAGTTTGAACATCATCATCGCCAGCACAATAAACAGGCCCAGCGGCAACAATTTTGCCAGTGTCGCCACCAGGTTAATGCTGGCAGCGGTTTGTACCCCGCGCAGGATCAAAAAGTGAACAATCCACAATAAAGCCGAGGCACCGACGATCGATTGCCAGGTATTGCCATCGCCAAACAGACGCAATTCCGGCGTGTCCGTAAAAAAGCTTAACGCGGAAAAAACGATCACCAGATAGGAGACGTTGGCGATAACCGCGCACAGCCAGTACCCCCATGCGGAACAAAAGCCGATTAACTCACCAAACCCTTCGCGGGCATAGGTAAAGATGCCGCCGTCAAGCTCGGGGCGAATGCGTGTGAGGATCAGCATGGCAAAGGCCAGCAATAAAATGCCAGCACCAGTAATGCTCCAGCCGATGAGCAGTGCTGCCGGGCTGGCAACTGCCGCCATATTTTGCGGCAGACTGAAAACACCCGCGCCCAGCATTGAGCTTAATACCAGCGCGGTGAGTGCGCTCAGTCCCAGTTTCTTTTCCATCGATATCCAGTGGTTAAAACGTGATTAGAAGAATAAATATTAGGGCAAAACGCATAAAAATGGAGTTTGCCACTGAAGCGCGGGATTTTACGAAGAGATGTGTCTGCATGCAATGGTCGTGGGGAAATTTGTGACTAAAAATGCGAAAGGCGGCATTAAGCCGCCTTATAGTGGTAACTGAATAGTTATTTATACAGATCTGCGCTAACGGTGAGGTTATTACCACGTTCCTGCCACTGGCGGGTGATGTGGTAATACTTAGCGCCTTTCTTCGCGGCACGTTTCGCAACCTGATAGGAGACTTCGGTCATGTTGCCATAGTTGCCAGAGAATTTGATGCTGTCGAATGGAACCATCATCGCTGCTGTTGCTTTGTTCAGTTCTTCGACTTTAGTACCATCAGGAAGCGTGACAGTGTAACGCCCGCCTTTTGATGACTGGGTTTCAAAGAAGCGACCAACTTCAGAACTTGGTGATGCGGTTGTCGCAACCCCTGGGATCTCTACTTTCTTCGCTGCTTCGCCACCCGCAGCCAGAGCTGCACGTCCCGCTTCGGAATCTGCCGGGATCACATCCGGGCTTTGTACGACGCGTTTCTTAGCATCTTTTTTATAGATGAACGCTGTAATGCGCTGGTTACCGCCCTGGTTAGCATCGATTTGACGAACAATGTAGAAAGCGTAAGCGCCTTTCGCTTTTGCCGCTTTGGTGATGGCGTCATTGACTTCAGGCTGGCTACGATAGAAGCCCTGAACGGTAACCGTATCAAACGGTTCAATCAGAACGGCCTGATCTTTTGGCAGTTCGACAACACCGTTGATAACGCGATTACTTGTTTCTTCGGCTTTTTCAGCATCGGCTTTATAGAGGTCAGCGACCACACGCCAGTTACCGCTGTTACCAAAATCAGAAGTGTCGACAACATAAAAAGAGGCGGCACCTTCTTTATCAGCGCGACGAGAAACGGCTTTCACCGCTTCGCCAATAGCATTAAAACGACCGGTAACCACTACACGGTCAAAAGGTTTAACCGCTGCCGCTTGCTCCGGTGTCAGTTCTGTTGCTGCGTTAACGGAAAAGGCCGTAGCAGAAAGCAGTGCCGACGCCAGGAGGGTGTTCTTAAGCTTCATAAAAATAATCCTTCGCCTTGCGCAAACCAGGTACTGGTATTGTTATTAACGAGAAACGTGGCTGATTATTGCATTTAAACGGTGTAACTGTCTGCGTCATTTTTCATATCACATTCCTTAAGCCAATTTTAATCCTGTTCAAATGACGGTCTATGCTTAAAAAACAGCCGTATCAGCATCAATACTACTGAAGCAACTGAATTGTATAAGTTAATTTAATGTTAAGTAATGATTCGTGCCGGGGCGATATCACGTTTTACCTGTCCACCGAAGATAATTATCAGTCTTTATCTAGCGTTCTAAGGTGTTTATCCCACTATCACGGCTGAATCGTTAATATTTTGCGAGTTCACGCCGAAATACTGATTTTTGGCGCTAGATCACAGGCATAATTTTCAGTACGTTATAGGGCGTTTGTTACTAATTTATTTTAACGGAGTAACATTTAGCTCGTACATGAGCGGCTTGTGTGGATCCTGACACAGGCAAACCATCATCAATAAAACCGATGGAAGGGAATATCATGCGAATTGGCATACCAAGAGAACGGTTAACCAATGAAACCCGTGTTGCAGCAACGCCAAAAACAGTGGAACAGCTGCTGAAACTGGGTTTTACCGTCGCGGTAGAGAGCGGCGCGGGTCAACTGGCAAGTTTTGACGATAAAGCGTTTGTGCAAGCGGGCGCCGAAATTGTAGAAGGGAATAACGTCTGGCAGTCAGAGATCATTCTGAAGGTCAATGCGCCGTTAGATAATGAAATTGCGTTACTGAATCCAGGGACAACGCTGGTGAGTTTTATCTGGCCTGCGCAGAATCCGGAATTAATGCAAAAACTTGCGGAACGTAACGTGACCGTGATGGCGATGGACTCTGTGCCGCGTATCTCACGCGCACAATCGCTGGACGCACTCAGTTCGATGGCGAACATCGCTGGTTATCGCGCCATTGTTGAAGCGGCACATGAATTTGGGCGCTTCTTTACCGGGCAAATTACGGCGGCAGGGAAAGTGCCACCGGCAAAAGTGATGGTGATTGGTGCGGGTGTTGCAGGTCTGGCCGCCATTGGCGCAGCCAATAGTCTCGGCGCGATTGTGCGTGCATTCGACACCCGCCCGGAAGTGAAAGAACAAGTTCAAAGTATGGGCGCGGAATTCCTCGAGCTGGACTTTAAAGAGGAAGCGGGCAGCGGCGATGGCTATGCCAAAGTGATGTCGGATGCGTTCATCAAAGCGGAAATGGAGCTCTTTGCCGCCCAGGCAAAAGAGGTCGATATCATTGTCACCACCGCGCTTATTCCAGGCAAACCAGCGCCGAAGCTGATTACCCGTGAAATGGTTGACTCCATGAAGTCGGGCAGTGTGATTGTCGACCTGGCAGCCCAAAACGGCGGCAACTGTGAATACACCGTACCGGGTGAAATTTTCACTACGGAAAATGGTGTCAAAGTGATTGGTTATACCGATCTTCCGGGCCGTCTGCCGACGCAATCCTCACAGCTTTACGGCACAAACCTCGTTAATCTGCTGAAACTGTTATGCAAAGAGAAAGACGGCAACATCACGGTTGATTTTGATGATGTGGTGATTCGCGGCGTGACCGTGATCCGTGCGGGCGAAATTACCTGGCCGGCACCGCCGATTCAGGTATCTGCTCAGCCGCAGGCGGCACAAAAATCGGCACCGGAAGTGAAAACTGAGGAAAAATGTGCCTGCTCACCGTGGCGTAAATACGCGTTGATGGCGCTGGCAATCATCCTTTTCGGTTGGCTGGCAAGCGTTGCGCCGAAAGAGTTTCTTGGGCACTTCACCGTTTTTGCGCTGGCCTGCGTTGTCGGTTATTACGTGGTGTGGAATGTATCGCACGCGCTGCATACACCGTTGATGTCGGTCACCAACGCGATTTCAGGGATTATTGTTGTCGGAGCACTGTTGCAGATTGGCCAGGGCGGCTGGGTTAGCTTCCTTAGTTTTATCGCGGTGCTTATAGCCAGCATTAATATTTTCGGTGGCTTCACCGTGACTCAGCGCATGCTGAAAATGTTCCGCAAAAATTAAGGGGTAACATATGTCTGGAGGATTAGTTACAGCTGCATACATTGTTGCCGCGATCCTGTTTATCTTCAGTCTGGCCGGGCTTTCGAAACATGAAACGTCTCGCCAGGGTAACAACTTCGGTATCGCCGGGATGGCGATTGCGTTAATCGCAACCATCTTTGGACCGGATACGGGTAATGTTGGCTGGATCTTGCTGGCGATGGTCATTGGTGGGGCAATTGGTATCCGTCTGGCAAAGAAAGTTGAAATGACCGAAATGCCAGAACTGGTGGCGATCCTGCATAGCTTTGTGGGTCTGGCGGCAGTGCTGGTTGGCTTTAACAGCTATCTGCATCATGACGCGGGAATGGCACCGATTCTGGTCAATATTCACCTGACGGAAGTGTTCCTCGGTATCTTCATCGGGGCGGTAACGTTCACGGGTTCGGTGGTGGCGTTCGGCAAACTGTGTGGCAAGATTTCGTCTAAACCGTTGATGCTGCCAAACCGTCACAAAATGAACCTGGCAGCTCTGGTCGTTTCCTTCCTGCTGCTGATTGTATTTGTTCGCACGGACAGCGTAGGCCTGCAAGTGCTGGCATTGCTGATAATGACCGCTATTGCGCTGGTATTCGGCTGGCATTTAGTCGCCTCCATCGGTGGTGCAGATATGCCAGTCGTCGTGTCAATGCTGAACTCATACTCTGGTTGGGCGGCAGCTGCAGCGGGCTTTATGCTTAGCAACGACCTGCTAATCGTGACCGGCGCGCTGGTCGGTTCTTCGGGGGCAATCCTTTCTTACATTATGTGTAAGGCGATGAACCGTTCCTTTATCAGCGTTATTGCGGGTGGTTTCGGCACCGACGGCTCTTCTGCTGGCGATGATCAGGAAGTGGGCGAGCACCGCGAAATCACCGCAGAAGAGACAGCGGAATTACTGAAAAACTCCCATTCAGTGATCATTACTCCGGGGTACGGCATGGCAGTCGCGCAGGCGCAATATCCTGTCGCTGAAATTACCGAGAAACTGCGCGCTCGTGGTATCAACGTGCGTTTCGGTATACACCCGGTTGCGGGGCGTTTGCCTGGGCATATGAACGTATTGCTGGCTGAAGCAAAAGTACCGTATGACATCGTACTGGAAATGGACGAGATCAACGATGACTTCGCTGATACCGATACCGTACTGGTGATTGGTGCTAACGATACGGTTAACCCGGCGGCGCAGGATGATCCGAAGAGTCCGATTGCTGGTATGCCTGTGCTGGAAGTGTGGAAAGCGCAGAACGTGATTGTTTTTAAACGTTCGATGAACACTGGCTATGCTGGTGTGCAAAACCCGCTGTTCTTCAAGGAAAACACCCACATGCTGTTTGGTGACGCCAAAGCCAGCGTGGATGCAATCCTGAAAGCTCTGTAAACTTGACGGCCTCTGCGGAGGCCGTCACTCTTTATTGAGATCGCTTAACAGAACGGCGATGCTTTGACCTCCCGCTGTTTGTTCAAGCGCAATTTTGACAATAATTGTCAACGGCACGGAAAGCAGCATACCCACCGGTCCTAACAACCATCCCCAAAAAATCAACGACAGAAATACCACCAATGTGGAAAGCCCCAGCCCACGCCCCATGATCCGCGGCTCCAGAATATTGCCGAAGACCAGATTAATCAGCAGATATCCCGCCAGCACCAGCAACGCTTCGTAGAAGCCATTAAACACCAGTACCTGAGCGATAGGGGGGATTGCCGCGAGGACTGAACCAATATTCGGGATGTAATTAAGCGCAAAGGCCAGCAATCCCCAGACAAAAGCGAAGCGAACATCGAGTGCGGCGAGCATCGCCCAGGCGACCAGGCCGGTGATGATGCTGATGGCTGTTTTCAGCACCAGATAATGAGACACACTGTCAATCGCGCGCTGAATCGCCGCCATCCCTTCAACCGGACGCGCCATCATTTGCTGAAATTTTCCGGGCAATTGTGGCACTTCGAGCAGCATAAACAACACCGTCAGCAGCAATAAAAATATTGATGACATGGCATTAGATAACTGCGTCAATAAGTTGGTGAGCAACGTCATCGCCGCGTTCGGATCAATGTAATGCGCCAGTTGGTCAACTGAGACGTCAATCCCTACGCGTTGCAACAACGGCTCAAGAGCTTGCAGCGGCGTCATAATAGAGTTGCGATATTGCGGTAACGTCCGCGTCAACTCGTTGAGCGCGGAACCCAGATAAGCTAACAGCAACACCATAGCCATCACGATGATGGTCATCAAAATCGACACCGCCAGTACACGCGGCACTCGCCAGCGGACCATGTGTTGCACCAGCGGGTTAAGAATAACAGCAATAAATAATGCGAGAATAAACGGCACGATGATCTCGGCGGCAAAACGGATACCGCAGAGAATAATGACCAGCATTCCCAACATAATGACGATTTTTAGACCATTGAGCGTGATGATCGGCTTTGCCATGCTTGTCCCCGTTTTTTCTTTCTTTGCTAATAATAATGTCTTTTTCGTTCCGTCATCATAACGAAAATCAAACTGCTCAGGTAAAGAAGTGAAAATATTTTGAGTTAATTCTTAAGCTATGATACAAATCAGGCGTGTTCAACTACCGAGGACAATTATCATCCGCGATGATGAGAAGCAACACTGCGGATAATTGTAATATTATGGACAATTTGTTCAGGACGTTATTTTCTACATTTACCCATCTTCGTACCTCATCCACTATTTTGCTCGTAGGTGAGCAGCACTGGCGCAACGCGCTTTAGTCCTTTCTTCTGCCTAACCTTGCGCTATGCGCGGGGCTTGATCACTTTGCTCTGGTTTCGCTGAATTGAGCGAAAGATAAAATAATTCTCTTGCAGGAGAAGGACGATGTATATTTATTGGATTTTATTAGGTCTGGCTATTGCTACGGAAATTACCGGCACGCTGTCAATGAAATGGGCGAGCGTCAGTGAGGGTAATGGCGGTTTTATTTTAATGCTGGTGATGATTTCTCTGTCGTATATATTTCTCTCCTTCGCCGTTAAAAAAATCGCCTTAGGCGTAGCTTATGCGCTGTGGGAAGGTATCGGTATTTTATTGATTACCTTGTTTAGCGTTTTGTTATTCGATGAAAGTTTATCGCTGATGAAAATTGCCGGGTTAACGACCCTGGTGGCTGGGATTGTATTAATCAAATCAGGTACCCGTAAAGCGTGTAAACCTGAGCCGGAGGTGAACCATGGCGCAGTTTGAATGGGTACACGCCGTCTGGCTGGCATTGGCAATCGTGCTGGAAATCGTTGCTAATGTCTTTTTGAAATTTTCTGACGGCTTTCGTCGCAAAATCTATGGTTTGCTCTCCCTGGCGGCGGTGCTGGCTGCCTTTAGTGCGCTTTCTCAAGCCGTTAAAGGGATTGACTTGTCTGTAGCCTATGCATTGTGGGGCGGATTTGGTATTGCCGCCACGTTAGTCGCAGGTTGGGTTTTGTTTGGTCAACGTTTAAATCGCAAAGGCTGGATTGGCCTGGTCTTGCTGTTGGCTGGAATGATTATGGTGAAGTTTGCCTGATGAACACGCTGCCCGTGCTGTCGGGCAGCGTTTGAATGCTATTTTTGCAAAAGTTGGTCTAGCTTGTCGCGAAAACCAGTGACAGAAATGGCCCGGTTATCGGCACGCCAGCGATCTTTCGCGGCAGGAGCCGAACTTTGCACGCCAATTAACTGCCAGCCGTCATCGGTATGCAACATCAGAGGCGAACCGCTGTCACCCGGCAAGGTATCGCACTGATGTGACATCACCGACGTTTGCGCCCAGCCAGTTACTTCACAGTTTTGATGACTGTACAACGTATCGAGATGATCTTCAGGGTATCCCGCTTGAGTCACTTTTCGACCTGCCGCTTTTAATGCGGCGGTAAGTGCGGCTTTATCTCCCGCAAATAACGGCAATGGTGTAATGCCAGAAGGGGGATTACGTAGCACAATCAAACCGAAGTCCCACGGCGCAGCTGCGGGAGGAACAATCCAACCATCCCCATCTGCTTTTAACCGCTTTCCCAGTGTCGGGTCAACGCGGCCTTCTATGTCGTGGATCTCATAGCGCCAAAGACCTTTATTTGACACAAAACGCAGCGCCACCGCTTTATCGGCTTTACCCTTTGGCGGCGTCAATAAACAGTGTCCTGCCGTTAATGCCAGATTGGGTGCAATTAGCGTCGCCGTACATAAATTGCCGCTGGCCGTTTCCAGTTGCCCAACCGCATCCCACGGTGATTGGGTCGTGTCATTCACTGGCACACGATCATCATGACCAAAAAACAGGGTGCTGACCTCATCGTTTGCCGATTTGGCAACGTCTGGTTTATCTGCAAACACAAAAGCAGACGTCAAACTAATTGCACCCAACACTACTGCAATGGTTGTACGCATATCACACTCTGGTGGGTAATTATGATTATTAAAAGCAAACCCTCATAAATACTATAGACGGGACGGGATGAAAGTGGGAGCAAAATCAGATAACTACGATCAGGAAAGATAAAAACGGGTGGCAATCAGTGCGCATAAAATAAGGATGATAAGAATGAACTCAAAGCGATAACGGCCCACCATACTACCCTCCGCTAAAGGCGGTGCCAAACGTTACCCGCTTAGCACCGTAATTTTCAGGCGCGAGGGGGCGCGCCAGCATTACTGTTGAAAACTTACGCTGCGGGTTGTGCAGCAGGTTTTGCCGGTTGCTGATGGCTGTGTTTCTTGGCGTGTTTCTTCGCTGCCTGCGCTTTTTGTTCAGGGGCTTTCTGTTCAGCTTTCGCATTTTTATGATGCTTTTTAGCCGCCTGCGCTTTCTGGGCAGGTGCTGCTTTATGCTGTTTTTTATGATGTGTAGTTTTCGCCGGCGCTGCTTTGGTGGTCGTCGCAGTCGGAGCAGGTGTGGTCGCAGTCTCTGCAGCAAAGGCGGCAGAAGACAGACCCATAGCAGCGGCAACAACCAGAGCTAATACTTTTTTCATTGTCATACCCTCAATTTGTTTTTTCATTTAACCCCACTGCGGGGCCGTTGAAATAACTATATCCCTGGGAATGGCAGACTTCCGTGAGTGGTTGGTTTCAGCGTGTAACGATATGTACAAACGTTAAATAAATTACAGCGTTGATAATAACGTATTGTGACTTAAGGGAAATTTAGCTACCAATAATAGTAGTCTTGATCGGGTTAACTATTTTACTACTTACAAAGCGGTAGAATAACTGCGCATCAGTAATAAATGACACACAGCAAAATGAATCCGTTTATTTGGGTACTTATAATCCTGATGACACTAGATGCGCTGCGGGAATTGGCTGGCGCTTCGTCTATTTTAGGATGGCTATTAACGTTGGTTTGAGCAGGCAATAAGTCCGGATGGGTATTTACCGCAGTCCGGACTTATTTTTAGGCGTGCAGACGACGATGCAAACGCGTCCCGACCAGCAGAGCAATGACCAGCATCAGAGCAATAAATGCGCCGACGCCGTTCCAGCCATAGTTATGCCAGAAAACACCACCCAGCGTCCCGGCAATACTCGACCCCAGATAGTAACTGAACAGATACAGCGAGGAGGCCTGGCCTTTAGCGCGTTTTGCGCGGGGGCCGATCCAGCTGCTGGCAACTGAGTGGGCTGCGAAGAATCCGGCTGAGAAGAGTAACATTCCGGCAAAGATTAGCCACAGCGAGCTGAATAAGGTCATCAGTAAACCAAACAGCATAACCCCCGTCGAAAACAACATCACCGGACCGCGCCCATAACGGGTGGTCATGGTTCCGGCTTTGGGTGAGCTCCATGTACCGGTCAAATAAGCCAGCGATAATAAGCCAACCACGGCCTGACTGACATGCCAGGGGGAGAGCATCAACCGATAGCCGATGTAATTAAACAGCGTGACGAACGACCCCATCAGCAAAAAGCCTTCTGCGAACAATAACGGCAATCCCCGGTCACGCCAGTGCAGACGAAAGTTGATAAATAACGTCTTTGGTCGCAGGGAAGTCGGGCGAAAATGGCGTGATTCCGGGAGGATTTTCCAGAACATCAACGCCGAGGTCAGCGCGAAACAGCCGATAGCCGCCAGAGCAATTCGCCAGTTGAAAAAGTCCGTGAAGACACCGCTAATTAAGCGTCCGCTCATGCCGCCAATTGAGTTGCCGCTGATATACAACCCCATCGAAAAGGCCACGAAACTGGGGTGGATTTCCTCGCTAAGATAAGTCATGCCAACAGCTGCAACGCCACTTAACGAAAGCCCAATCAAGGCGCGCATAATCAAAATGCCGTGCCAGCTGGTCATCATTGTCGAAAGTAACGTACAAATGGAGGCCAACAGTAGCGCCGTGACCATCACTGGTTTGCGACCAATGGCATCGGATAGCGGGCCAGTAAACAGCAAACCGATAGCCAACATCGCCGTTGAAATGGACAGTGAAATACTACTGTTCGCAGGCGTTAAGCCAAACTCCTGCGAAAGCACCGGAAGGATAGGTTGCACACAATAGAGAAGTGCGAAGGTTGCCAGTCCGGCAGAGAAAAGCGCCAGGGTGACGCGCATAAATTGCGGCGTACCGCGTTTAATAAATTGATTTGGCTGAGAAATGCTTTGCTTGTCAGTGACGCTTGCCGGAGCGCCATCAACAGTTGTAGTACGGCTCACTTGAAATCCTTGCTAAATATGCCTGTGGATCAGGCTTATGAATAGATTAGGAAAATCGAATTGTTCTGTCTAATATATTAATAATCTCAAATAAGATGTTTTAAATATGAATATTGAACTTCGTCATCTGCGTTACTTTGTTGCTGTTGCGGAAGAGCTGCATTTCGGGCGCGCCGCTGCCCGCCTGAATATTTCGCAACCACCGCTAAGTCAGCAGATTCAGGCGCTGGAGCAACAAATTGGTGCCCGACTGCTGGCACGGACCAATCGCAGTGTATTGCTGACGGAAGCAGGAAAACAGTTTCTTGCAGATAGTCGGCAAATCCTGTCTATGGTGGATGACGCTGCCGCTCGCGCTGAAAGGCTGCATCAGGGCGAAGCGGGGGAGTTGCGCATTGGTTTTACTTCGTCCGCTCCTTTTATTCGGGCGGTGTCCGATACGTTATCGCTGTTTCGTCGTGATTATCCCGATGTCCATTTACAAACCCGCGAAATGAACACTCGCGAGCAAATCGCTCCGCTCATTGAAGGAACGCTGGATATGGGATTGCTGCGTAACACAGCGTTACCGGAGACGCTTGAACACGCAGTCATCGTCCATGAACCGCTTATGGCGATGATCCCGCACGATCATCCCCTGGCAAATAACCCGAGTGTAACGCTGGCTGAACTGGCGAAAGAACCCTTTGTCTTTTTTGATCCGCACGTAGGGACAGGGCTGTATGACGATATTCTCGGGCTGATGAGACGTTACAATTTGACGCCCGTCATCACTCAGGAGGTGGGTGAGGCAATGACCATCATCGGTCTGGTTTCCGCTGGTCTGGGTGTTTCAATTTTGCCTGCGTCATTTAAACGTGTTCAGCTCAACGAAATGCGCTGGGTGCCGATTGCTGAAGAGGATGCGGTTTCTGAAATGTGGTTGGTCTGGCCGAAACACCATGAACAAAGTCCGGCTGCGCGTAACTTTCGTATTCATCTGCTGAATGCTCTCAGGTGAGGGAAATTTCAGCGAAAAAGCCCGAAAAATGTGCTGTTAATCACATGCCTAAGTAAAAATTTGACGACACGTATTGAAGTGCTTCACCATAGCCTACAGATTATTTCGGAGCGCGAAAATATAGGGAGTATGCGGTGGTTGCTGAAAACCAGCCTGGGCACATTGATCAAATAAAGCAGACCAACGCGGGCGCGGTTTATCGCCTGATTGATCAGCTTGGTCCAGTCTCGCGTATCGATCTTTCCCGTCTGGCGCAACTGGCTCCTGCCAGTATCACCAAAATTGTCCGTGAGATGCTCGAAGCACACCTGGTGCAAGAGCTGGAAATCAAAGAAGCGGGGAACCGTGGCCGTCCGGCGGTGGGGCTGGTGGTTGAAACTGAAGCCTGGCACTATCTTTCTCTGCGCATTAGTCGCGGGGAGATTTTCCTTGCTTTGCGCGATCTGAGCAGCAAACTGGTGGTGGAGGAGTCGCAGGAACTGGCGTTAAAAGATGACTCGCCATTGTTGGATCGTATCATTTCCCATATCGATCAGTTTTTTATCCGCCATCAGAAAAAACTTGAGCGTCTGACTTCTATTGCCATTACCTTGCCGGGAATTATTGATACGGAAAATGGTATTGTACATCGCATGCCGTTCTACGAGGATGTAAAAGAGATGCCGCTCGGCGAGGCGCTGGAGCAGCATACCGGCGTACCGGTTTATATTCAGCATGATATCAGCGCATGGACGATGGCTGAGGCCTTGTTTGGTGCCTCACGCGGGGCGCGCGATGTGATTCAGGTGGTTATCGATCACAACGTGGGGGCGGGCGTCATTACCGATGGTCATCTGCTACACGCAGGCAGCAGTAGCCTCGTGGAGATTGGTCACACGCAGGTCGACCCATATGGGAAACGCTGTTATTGCGGGAATCACGGCTGCCTCGAAACCATTGCCAGTGTGGACAGTATTCTTGAGTTGGCACAGCTGCGTCTCAATCAATCCATGAGCTCGATGTTACACGGACAGCCGTTAACCGTTGACTCATTGTGTCAGGCGGCATTGCACGGCGATCTGCTGGCAAAAGACATCATTACCGGGGTAGGCGCACATGTTGGGCGCATTCTTGCCATCATGGTGAATTTATTTAACCCACAAAAAATACTGATTGGCTCACCGTTAAGTAAAGCAGCAGATATCCTCTTCCCGGTCATCTCGGATAGCATCCGTCAGCAGGCCCTTCCTGCGTATAGTAAGCACATTAGCGTTGAGAGTACCCAGTTTTCTAACCAGGGTACGATGGCGGGCGCTGCGCTGGTAAAAGACGCGATGTATAACGGTTCTTTGTTGATTCGTCTGTTGCAGGGTTAACATTTTTTAACTGTTCTACCAAAATTTGCGCTATCTCAATTTGGGCCAGGAAAGCATAACTTAGACTTTCAAGGTTAATTATTTTCCTGGTTTATATTTGTGAAGCATAACGGTGGAGTTAGTGATGCTGAAGCGTTTCTTTATTACCGGTACAGACACTTCTGTAGGGAAAACGGTGGTTTCCCGCGCATTGCTACAAGCGTTAGCCTCCCAGGGAAAAACGGTTGCGGGATATAAACCCGTAGCGAAGGGGAGCAAAGAGACACCCGAAGGGCTGCGTAATAAAGATGCCCTGGTGTTGCAGAGTGTTTCAACCATCGAACTGCCTTATGAAGCAGTTAATCCTATCGCGTTAAGCGAAGAAGAAAGTAGCGTGGCGCACAGTTGCCCAATCAATTACACCCTCATTTCAAACGGCCTGGCAAACCTGACCGATAAAGTCGATCATGTGGTGGTCGAAGGTACTGGCGGTTGGCGCAGTCTGATGAATGATTTGCGTCCGCTCTCTGAATGGGTGGTGCAGGAACAACTGCCGGTGTTGATGGTTGTCGGTATTCAGGAAGGTTGCATTAACCATGCACTGCTGACAGCTCAGGCGATTGCCAACGACGGGCTGCCGCTCATTGGCTGGGTGGCTAACCGAATCAACCCAGGACTGGCGCATTATGCGGAAATCATTGATGTGCTGGGTAAAAAACTTCCAGCACCGCTCATTGGTGAACTGCCTTATTTACCGCGCGCCGAACAGCGTGAACTGGGGCAATACATCCGCTTAGCTATGCTGCGCAGTGTGCTGGCGGTAGATAGAGTCACGGTGTAACGTCCGCGAGATTACCGACGCAATTACGCAGGCTATCAATAAACCGGGGAGTAGCTGATACTCCCCGGTCATTTCACATATCATCAACGTCGACATAATCGGCGCGTGCGTGGTTGCCGCCAACAGTGTCGCCATCCCGGTCAATCCGAGTAAAAGCGTAATTTCTTCGCCATCAGGGAACCATAATCCCAGGCTACGACCATACAACATGCCAATGGCAAGACCGATAAATAGCGTCGGTGTAAAGACACCACCGGGTGCGCCGGAACCGCTACTCGCCAGCACGGCACACAGTTTACAAAGGAAGATCCCGCCAATGATCATTAACAGTGGTGGGGCGGTTAAAAAGGATTGTACGGTGCTATAGCCGTTGCCCCACACTGCAGGTGTGAACAGGGAAAGCAGACCCACGATCAACCCGCCTAGTGCCAGTTGCCAGGGCGGCGCAAGTTTGAGACTCACAAATCCACGATGACAGGCGTTCATTAACGTTAACAACAGTGGTCCGCACAGACCTGCCAGCACACCTGTACTGATAATCAGCGCATAGTCACGAGCCTGAACCGTCACTGAGAGTTGTACGCTGTAGAGTAACGCGTCGCTATGATTAATCAGATTGCTAACCAGCAATGCCACGACGGCGGAAATAATCACCGGGCCGAGAGAGGCCAACATCATAGTGCCAAACAGCACTTCGGCTATAAATAAACTGCCAGCAAGCGGGGCACGATAGGCCGCAGCCATTCCCGCCGCGGCCCCACAGGCGATCCATAATTTCCACTCCTGGCGTGGCGTAAAACGTTGGGCAAAACAGGAGGCGGCAAGGGCAGCTAAAAGAATCATCGCACCTTCGCGACCAATTGCACTGCCGCTGGTTACTACCAGCAGCGAGGCAAGCGATTTAACCAGGCTTGCTGCGTAATCGAACTGTCCATCGGTTTGCAACGCTTCTATGTAATCGGTCGGCGCATGAGGGCGTTGTTGGGTAAATTTCTGCCAGCCCATCAGCAACAAACCCGCCGCCAGTCCGCCGAGCGCCGGAGTTAGCAGCCGTCGCCAGGGGGAAAGGTTTGTCGCTGCATTGACCAGACTGCCGGAGTCATTATTGAGGAACAACCACTCCAGTAGCAGCATCGCGTGACGAAACGCGGCAACGGCAAAGGCCGCAAGAATACCGACTATTGTTGCGATAAGCAGACGGCGGAACATAGTGCGCAGATCCGGATAGCTGTGTAGATGGTGCATGAGCAGAAATGGACAATGAAACACGAGCGACTATTTTGCGGCAAAACAGGTTATCGGCAAAAGCAGTGCGTGCTTAAAGCGATAAAATACGTGACGTTGTAACGTATTATTGCCGAATAACGCGTGATTGTCGCCATCCGGCAATATTGCGGCAACTTTATCGAAACAGTGGTTTAACCGCGACAGGAATCAACAGTTGTGATTGCCATTGCGCCAGCGTTAAGCGAGCCAGTTCACCCAGCGCACGGTAGAAAGGGTGTTCTGCTTTTTCGATAAAAACGTCGAGAAAACGTGTTGACCACGGAAAAAGATGCCATGCCAGCAATTCTTCGCATTCTGTCTGGCGACCATTCTCCGCCAACCATGCAACCATCAACAGCAGTGAGCCAAAATGATCTTCCGGTTCATTTTGCTTCATTTCAAACTGAATGCCTTTCTCGCGCATCCACTGACGAAGTGCCAATGTTGAATCGCCAAACATCACAGATTCGCGATCCAGCCAGACAGATCCCCATGGAGGAGACGGCAGAGCCCACGGGCCGACAAATAGACGCTGCCAGGCCTGGGTTCGAGTCTCTTCACTCTGTGTTTGAAACGCCGTCACCAGCGGCGCTAATGACGCTTCTGGTAGAGGCCACTGAGTTTCCCAGCCGTCACTGGTGAGTACCGCAACCAGAGGTGCGGCTTCTGCACTCTCTGGAGCGTAATAAAACAGCGCGCCCAACACGCGCGCCGCGACAGAAAAATTATCTTGCTGTGAAAAATGGGTCATTCCTAACATCCTGAAATGTGCGGGTTGCCCCGCACCAATTTGTTAACCTGCAATAGCCATTCCTACCGTCATGTGCAGGCCATAAAAGAGCACACGCCCGATCATCTCACCGCCAAGTATGAGGATTAGCCCCAGAATAAGTCCGGCAACGTGAGGTTCACGGCGACGAATGAGCGGACAAAGCCAGCATCCTAGACCTGCGCATAACAATACCACACGCCAGACCTGTAAGGAGGCGTAATCTGGTACCAGTGCGCTGGCTTGTTGTACGGATGAGTGAATAGACGCCAGAGACAAACCTTGCAGCACAATCACCCCGGCACAAGCGATCAGCGCCAGAACGCTAATGATGGCAAATGGTGTGGTATTAAATGTAACGCGGGCTGCCCGCAGAATTGCGGCAGCAAGTATTGGACCGCTCAATAAAACTGTCAGGAAGAAAGCCAGCGTAGTGTAACCGTTATGCCAGGTTGGCACAGTGTCGATTTGATACACGCAGGTCATCATCCAGACGAAAATGACGCCGAGCGCCATGCTGACAAGTAGCCAGAGTTTCCCCAGCGCTTGCGGCATTTTACCAATGACCGCCACCAGCCACCATAATCCGCCAACGGCAAAAAATATTGAACCGGCAGCAATCTCGTTACTCAGGCCGGAAGCTCCGATTCGATTCAGCGAGTTAAACGCCCGCAGTGGCGATCCCAGGTGCATGACAGAGGCAATAAACCCGATGCCCATCAGCAGCCAGAGGAAAAACATGCCACGGACAATACGCTGACGGTCTGCGTCATTTTTGCTGGCGAACCAGCCGATTCCGCTAATAATCAGCGCGCCTACGACGCATTGGCCCAATACGGTAAAGATAACCAGTGGCCATTCGTGCCATCCATTTCCCATTTTAAACTTCCTCCGGATTAGCCAGGTAACCAGTGGTATCGCCGGTCGGGCGGCTGTTGGCGTTAGGTTTGATTACGATATTAGGTTTTGTAAAATGCGCGCGCGGCAGTGGCGCGACGGCAGCCAGAGTACCGTGTTTCTGGCGCAGTTCTTCAATTGGACCGAATTCAAGTGCACGCAGCGGGCAGGATTCGACACATATGGGTTGTTTCCCCTCGGCGACGCGCGAATAACAACCATCGCACTTCGTCATGTGTCCTTTTTCAGCATTGTACTGTGGCGCGCCGTACGGACAGGCCATGTGGCAGTAGCGGCAGCCGATACAAACGTCTTCATCAACCACCACAAAGCCATCTTCACGCTTATGCATTGCGCCGCTGGGGCAGACTTTTGTACATGCGGGGTCATCGCAATGGTTACAGGAGATGGAGAGATAATAAGCGAACACGTTCTGGTGCCAGACGCCATTATCTTCCTGCCAGTCGCCGCCAGCGTATTCATAAATACGGCGGAAACTGACTTCCGGGCCAAGATCTTTAAAATCTTTGCACGCCAGTTCGCAGGTTTTACAGCCAGTACAGCGGCTGGAATCGATAAAAAATCCATATTGTGTGGTCATGGGCTACTCCTTAAACCTTTTCGATCTGGACGAGATTGCTGTGCGACGGGTTTCCCTTTGCCAGCGGTGAAGGGCGGTGAGAGGTCAGAATATTGATACTGCCGCCGTGATCGACCCGGTCACCAAACATATCCGCTTTAAGCCACGCACCTTGCCCGATGGCGGTAACGCCAGGCAGAATACGCGGAGTCACTTTTGCGGCAATCAGCATTTCTCCATTATTGTTAAATACCCGCACTGTATCGCCATGACGGATACCGCGTGCCTGAGCATCAATGGGGTTGATCCACACCTCTTGTGGGCAGGCCTGCTGTAACACATCAATATTGCCGTAACTGGAGTGGGTACGCGCTTTGTAGTGGAAGCCCGTTAGCTGCAGTGGATAGGTTTTGCGCAGGGGATCGTCCCAGCCATCAAAACCTGGGGTATACGCAGGAAGGGGATGAATTATTTCATCTTTTTTCAATTCCCATGTGTCAGCAATCGTCGCCAGCCGTTCAGAATAAATTTCGATTTTCCCCGAAGGTGTTTTCAACGGGTTTGCCTGTGGATCTTCACGGAATGCGCGGAAAGCGACGTAATGTTCTTCCGGGCATTTTTTCTTAAAGATCCCGGTCGTTTTCATCTCCTCGTAGTCCGGCATCTCAGGGTTACGTTCCTTCGTTTTCGCATGGAGATATTTGATCCATTCATGCTGACTGCGACCTTCAGTAAAGGTTTGATAAACGTCTGGTCCTAAGCGTTTGGCGACTTCACTCAGCATCCAGTAGATGGGTTTGCGTTCAAATTTTGCTGAGGTTGCGGGTTGGGCGAGGATCACATAGCCCATATTCCCTGCAGATTCATGAGAGATAAGGTCTTCTTGCTCTGTTGGCATCAGGTCGGGCAACAGGATATCGCAATACTTAGCCGAGGCCGTCATGAAGTGGTCAATGCCAACAATCATCTCGCACTTGCTGTCATCCTGAAGCACCTCATGGGTGTGATTGATGTCGCCATGTTGATTGATCAATGTGTTACTGGCGTAGCACCATAAAAACTTGATTGGCACATCCAGTTTTTCTTTTCCACGAATACCATCACGGGTCGCGGTCATTTCCGTACCGTGGTCGATGGCATCTGTCCATGTAAAGACGGAAATCTGCGTTTTAACAGGATTATCAAGCATCGGGAACCATTCGACCCCCAGATCCCAGCTACCTTCGCGTACACCTGAGTTGCCGCCGTTTATGCCGACGTTACCGGTGAGAACGGAAAGCATGGCAATAGCGCGGGACGTTTGCTCACCGTTGGAGTGTCGTTGTGGCCCCCAACCCTGACAAATATAAGCAGGTTTTGCGGAACCGATCTCTCGTGCCAACTGGATAATTTTTTCTTCCGGGATGCTGGTGATTTTTGCTGCCCATTCCGGCGTTTTAGCTATGCCGTCAGGCCCTTCGCCCAGAATATAGGCTTTATAATGCGCGTTACGTGGTGCGTTGGCGGGCAGCGTTTTTTCATCGTAACCAACACAATATTTGTCGAGAAATGGCTGATCGACCATGTTTTCCGTAATCAGTACCCAGGCAATCGCACAGGCCAGTGCGCCATCGGTGCCGGGGCGAATGGGCAGCCATTCATCTTCACGCCCGGCAGCTGTGTCGTTATAACGTGGATCAATGACGATCATGCGTGCGTTTGAACGTTCGCGGGCTTGCTCGACGTAGTAAGTGACACCACCGCCGCTCATCCGGGTTTCTGCCGGGTTATTTCCGAACATAACGACCAGCTTCGTATTGGCGATATCATCCGGACTGTTGCCATCATTGGCACCGAACATATAACTCATTGCGGCACTGATCTGTGCGGTACTGTAGCTGCCATAGCGACTGAGAAAACCACCACAAGAGTTCATCAGACGGTACGGGACGTTTGAGTTGGTGATGTTTCCGCCATCTACGCCTGTTCCGTACAGGACATGTACAGCCTCATTGCCGTAATCTTTTAGGATCCGCCGAAGATTATCACTGATGGTATCCAGGGCTTCGTTCCAACTTATCCGTTCAAATTTACCTTCACCGCGCTTGCCGACGCGCTTCATGGGATATTTCAGCCGATCAGGATGATTCATCCGTCGGCGGATAGAGCGCCCGCGTAAACAGGCCCGAACCTGATGATTGCCGTAAACGTCGTCACCTGTCGTATCAGACTCCACCCAGTACACAGTGTCATCTTTCACATGCAAACGTAACAGACAGCGGCTCCCGCAGTTAACGGTGCAGGAACTCCAGACCGCTTTCTCTTCTACCGGAGCCTCTGCCGCTCGGACCATTTGGGAAAATGGCAGAGTGAAAGCACTGCTTGCCAGCGCGAGACTGCCAAGTGCGGAGGTTTTCATCAGACTTCTACGGCTGATTTCAGCCTTCATGAGCGCCTCTGTGGTATGGATTTTCATCATTACTCACTTATTGCTTTTCAAACAAAATGTCATGCCAGAATTTATGGTTGTAGTGGGTTATATTTTTTCGATCTCGACCAGATTAGTGTGCTGCGGGTTTCCCTTCGCCAGTGGTGAAGGGCGCAGAGTGGTTAGCGTATTTACACAGCCGCCGTGGTCGATTTTATCGCCAGACATATTGGCCTCGTGCCAGGCTCCCTGGCCCATAGCGCTAACTCCAGGGAGAATGCGTGGTGTCACTTTGGCTGGTAGCCGAACTTCGCCACGATGGTTAAACACCCGCACCATATCGCCGTTGGCAATCCCACGTTTCTGTGCATCTATAGGGTTGATCCACACTTCCTGACGGCAGGCTGCCTTCAGGACATCAATGTTGCCGTAGGTCGAGTGAGTACGGGATTTGTAATGGAAACCAAACAGTTGCAGTGGGAAGGTACTACGTTCAGGGGAGTCCCAGCCTTCAAAGGTTGAGGCATAAACCGGCAGTGGGCTTATCACTTCATCTTTTTCCAGTTCCCAGGTACGGGCAATTTCCGCCAGCTTGCTGGAATAAATTTCAATCTTACCGGAAGGCGTTTTAAGTGGATTTGCCTCGGGGTCGTCACGAAATGCTTTGTAGGCGACAAAATGACCATTGGGATCTTTACGCTTATAGATACCCATTTTTTTCAGTTCGTCGTAAGACGGTAACGCCGGATCTTTGGCAAGCATTTTGGCGTACAGATGTTGTAACCATTGTTCCTGGGTGCGACCTTCAGTGAACTTTTGATAGACGTCAGGTCCAAGACGATTCGCGACTTCACTCAGGATCCAGTAAATCGGTTTGCGTTCGAATTTTTCGCTGGTGACTGGCTGGAGGAAAATGAGATATCCCATGTTACCGGCGTAATCGTTAGGAATAATATCTTCCTGCTCAACGGTCATCAGGTCTGGCAGCAGAATGTCGGCATATTTTGCCGATGAGGTCATAAAGTTTTCGATGACCACAATCATTTCGCATTTCGATTCGTCCTGCAGAATTTCATGCGTTTTGTTAATGTCAGAATGCTGATTAACCAAGGTATTTCCCGCGTAGTTCCAGATGAACTTAATGGGCACATCCAGTTTATCTTTGCCGCGGACGCCGTCGCGGATTGCCGTCATTTGCGGGCCATGATCGATAGCATCCGTCCAGCTGAAGCAGGAGATTGATGTTTTGACCGGATTATCCAGCACCGGCAGGCGTTCTATGGTAATGGTATAGGTGGATTCACGCGCGCCACTATTTCCGCCGCTGATGCCGACATTGCCCGTCAGAATAGGCAACATCGCAATAGCGCGTGCGGTCAGCTCACCGTTTGCCTGGCGTTGCGGTCCCCAACCCTGGCAGATATAAGCGGGTTTTGCTGTGCCGATTTCACGCGCCAGTTTGATGATACGGTCCACCGGGATACCGGTAATTTGCGAAGCCCACTGCGGCGTTTTCGCTGTGTTATCATCACCTTCACCAAGAATATAGGCTTTATAGTGACCATTTTTTGGTGCATCTGCGGGTAAGGTTTTTTCGTCATAGCCGACGCAGTATTTATCGAGAAAAGGTTGATCAACGAGATTTTCGTTAATCAATACCCAGGCAATACCCGCAACCAGCGCGGCATCGGTGCCCGGGCGAATAGGAAGCCATTCGTCTTCACGACCGGCAGCCGTATCGGTATATCGCGGATCGATAACAATCATTTTTGCGTTCGATTTCTCGCGCGCTTTTTCAAGAAGATAAGTGATGCCACCGCCGCTCATGCGGGTTTCTGCCGGGTTGTTACCAAACATCACGACCAGCTTGCTGTTTTCAATATCCGTGGTGCTGTTGCCATCATTACTGCCGTAGGTGTAGGGCATGGCACAGGAAATTTGCGCGGTGCTGTAGGAGCCATACTGATTGAGTGAACCGCCGTAGCAGTTCATCAGGCGTTTGACCGCCGAGGCTGATGGTGAAGAGCGGGTCATATTGCCGCCAACAATCCCCGAAGAGTACTGAATATATACAGCCTCATTGCCATATTGTTCGACGGTTTTTTTCAGGCTACTGGCGATAGTATCCAGGGCTTCATCCCAGCTAATCCGTTCGAATTTGCCTTCGCCGCGTTTGCCCACGCGTTTCATTGGGTAATTCAAGCGATCGGGATGATTAATACGCCGACGGATGGACCGACCGCGCAAACAGGCGCGTACTTGATGATTGCCATACTCGTCGCTGCCGGTGTTGTCAGTTTCCACCCAGGTGACTTCATTATCTTTAACATGTAGACGAAGTGCACAGCGGCTACCACAGTTGACGGAACAGGCACCCCAGACCACTTTTTCGCTGGCCTGTTGTACCGCTGCCGCTGCACTGCGCAGGGTGAACGGTAAAGAAAAACCGCCTGCAGCCAGCGCCAGAGAACCTATCGCGGTAGATTTAACGAGTGTTCTGCGGCTGATGCCCACCATTTGTTCATTTTTGGACATAACTCACTCCCTGTTCTTTATCGTTATATAAAAGTTTATATATTGAATATTTAGCGCGCTAACAATAGAGGGAGTCTACCCATTTTGGGTTAAGAATTATTAATGCATATCAATAGAAGGGTATGAGTAATAAGGCGGGATTATGTTGTATGTTCATATCGCCGGACCTGTTGAATCCGGCGTTTAGTCAATAATGTGTTACTGCGGTTCGGCAGGCGCGCCATCCTGAGTAGACTGCGCGGGGGCAGAGACATTACCGCTGGTGGTGCGGGTGTAAAGAATTTTATGCGTATCATTGGCGCAATGCCCGACGACCTGGGAATCAGGCTGATCAACCTGGTCATTGGGTACAATACTTAACGTGAAGCTGCTTTCGGGTACGCCATTATTGATAATGCGCTGTGATATATCGCTCTGTATGCGCTCACAGGAAACCGGCACGGCGAGTACCGCGGGTGAGGTGAGTGCGAGCAGAAGCGCGGCACAGCAAGTTGAGAGTTTCATCATAAGCTCCTTACGCGAATATAACTTCTTTAAGCATAGCATTTAACGTGTAAAGTACTGTATTTGCTACTATGATTGAGAATCATCTCTACTGTCTGGTGACTGTTGTGAAATACAAATTACTACCATGCTTACTCGCGATATTACTCACAGGATGTGACCGCACAGAGGTAACACTTTCATTTACCCCTGAGATGGCCAGTTTCTCTAATGAATTCGATTTTGATCCGCTGCGTGGTCCGGTAAAAGATTTCACTCAGACATTAATGGATGAGCAAGGGGAAGTAACGAAGCGTGTTTCGGGGACTTTGTCGGAAGAAGGCTGTTTTGATTCACTCGAATTACTGGATCTGGAAAATAATACCGTGGTTGCCCTGGTATTGGACGCCAATTATTACCGTGATGCCCAGACGCTGGAGAAAAGAGTTCGTTTGCAGGGAAAATGCCAGCTAGCAGAATTACCTTCTGCCGGGGTGAGTTGGGAAACCGATGATAATGGCTTCGTGATTAAAGCCAGCAGCAAACAGATGCAGATGGAATATCGCTATGATGATCAGGGTTATCCGCTGGGTAAAACCACGAAAAGTAACGACAAAACATTATCTGTTAGCGCTACGCCATCAACGGATCCGATCAAAAAATTAGATTACACAGCGGTTACTTTACTGAATAATCAACGGGTAGGTAATGTAAAACAGAGCTGTGAATATGACAGTCACGCCAATCCGGTGGACTGTCAGCTAATCATTGTTGATGAAGGAGTAAAACCCGCCGTCGAACGGGTTTATACCATCAAAAATACAATAGATTATTATTAATGCTATTGTGCGGTCGGCTTCAGGAGAGTCTGCCCCGGTGTTTTGTGCTCTGCCAGATACTGATGCTGGAATATGCACATACGAATGGCATTACGATATTGACCATTAATAAAGAACTCATGCATCAATTCACCTTCAACCGTAAAGCCAAGCTTACGGTAAATGTGAATTGCTTTTTCGTTCTCTTTATCGACGATCAGATACAGCTTATAAAGATTGAGAACGGTGAAGCCATAGTCCATTGCTAATTTTGCGGCGCGGGTAGCCAGACCTTTCCCCTGATATTCCGGGGAGATAATTATCTGAAATTCTGCGCGGCGATGGACATGGTTAATTTCCACCAGCTCCACCAGACCGGCTTTTTCGCCGTCACATTCCACCACAAAGCGCCGTTCGCTCTGATCGTGAATATGCTTATCGTACAGATCAGAGAGTTCAACAAAGGCTTCGTAGGGTTCCTCAAACCAGTAACGCATCACACTGGCGTTATTGTCGAGTTGATGTACATAGCGTAAATCTTCACGCTCCAGCGGGCGTAGCTTAACACTGTGGGCGCTTGGCATAACGTGTCCTTACATTCCTTAAATCAATAACAGGTTAGGGGGTAATAACGCGGCCAGTTCGACGGTCCAGGCAGCGCAATGTATTTGGCTCCCAGTAGGCATTGATATTGGCGCTTTGCTCACATTTATCGCGGTTATCAAAAGCGGCGTCGGCTTTATCCCACTCTTTTTCAGTGCGTTTATTCACTTTCTGGCGCAGATTGCGCGTGTCATTCCATTGCTCTTTTTCCATAGCGGCGTGCTGGCGGCTTTGTGCACTGTCGCCAGACTCAATCACCAGTTTGTTAGTTTCGGCATGAACAGTTGTGCTCAATGCCAGTGTGCAAGGCAGCAGAAAAGCGAGCAGGCCAATTCGTTTGCTGAGAGTAGTTTTCATAATTCATTCCCTGTATGAATGATTAAAGGTGATTCTACACCATCCACTGCGAACGCAAAACGTACCAGGAGGATGTTTATATTGATGATATTATGTCGTCCTATAACTATACATGATGTCAATAAGTGACAAAGATGATTAAAACAACGTTACTGTTTTTTGCTACTGCGCTGTGTGAAATTATTGGATGCTTTCTGCCCTGGTTGTGGTTAAAACGAAACGCCAGTATCTGGCTGTTGCTTCCGGCGGGGATTTCTCTGGCACTGTTTGTCTGGTTGTTAACGTTGCATCCTGCGGCGAGTGGGCGTGTTTACGCGGCTTATGGTGGCGTTTATGTCTGCACGGCGTTGATTTGGCTGCGCGTTGTGGATGGCGTAAAACTGAGTCTTTATGACTGGACGGGGGCGTTGATTGCGCTTTGCGGCATGTTGATCATTGTTGCGGGCTGGGGGCGCGCGTAAGGACATAAATCCATTTTATCAATAAGATACAAGGAAGTGTCAGCTGACAAAAGGTATTCTATTTCATCTTTTGTCAACCATTCACGGCGCAAATATACGCCTTTTTTTGTGATCACTCCGGCTTTTTTCGATCCTCATACTTGTATGGTAGTAGCTCAGTTGCGTAGATTTCATGCATCACGACAAGCGATGCAAGGAATCGAACATGAAGATCGTAAAGGCTGAAGTTTTTGTTACCTGTCCGGGGCGTAATTTCGTCACATTAAAAATCACCACTGAGGACGGTATTACGGGCCTTGGGGATGCCACCCTCAATGGACGTGAGCTTTCCGTGGCCTCTTATTTGCAGGATCACCTTTGTCCGCAGCTTATTGGTCGCGATGCACAGCGTATCGAAGATATCTGGCAGTTTTTCTATAAAGGTGCTTACTGGCGTCGCGGTCCGGTGACGATGTCGGCCATTTCAGCGGTTGATATGGCGCTGTGGGATATTAAAGCCAAAGCTGCCAACATGCCGCTTTACCAGTTACTCGGCGGCGCGTCTCGTGAAGGGGTGATGGTTTATTGCCATACCACCGGTCACAGTATTGATGAAGCTCTGGATGATTATGCCCGTCATCAGGAGCTGGGATTCAAAGCCATCCGCGTGCAGTGCGGAATCCCTGGTATGAAAACCACCTACGGCATGTCGAAAGGCAAAGGTCTGGCTTATGAACCCGCAACCAAAGGACAGTGGCCGGAAGAGCAGCTGTGGTCGACGGAGAAATACCTCGATTTCATGCCGAAATTGTTTGACGCGGTACGTAACAAGTTTGGTTTTAATGAACATTTGCTGCATGACATGCACCATCGCTTAACGCCTATTGAAGCGGCGCGCTTTGGTAAAAGCATTGAAGATTATCGCATGTTCTGGATGGAAGACCCGACGCCTGCGGAAAACCAGGAATGCTTCCGCCTGATTCGCCAACACACCGTCACGCCAATTGCAGTGGGTGAAGTCTTCAACAGCATCTGGGACTGCAAACAGCTGATTGAAGAACAACTTATCGACTATATCCGCACCACGCTGACTCACGCGGGGGGGATTACCGGTATGCGCCGGATTGCCGATTTTGCTTCGTTGTATCAGGTACGTACTGGCTCACACGGTCCTTCCGATTTGTCACCAGTCTGCATGGCTGCGGCGCTGCACTTTGATCTGTGGGTCCCCAATTTCGGTGTCCAGGAATACATGGGCTATTCCGAACAAATGCTCGAAGTCTTCCCGCACAACTGGACTTTCGATAACGGCTATATGCATCCGGGAGACAAACCGGGTCTTGGCATCGAATTCGATGAAAAGCTGGCGGCGAAATATCCCTATGAACCTGCTTATCTGCCAGTCGCACGTCTGGAAGATGGCACGCTGTGGAACTGGTAAGGAGTAAGATAATGAAAAGCATTTTAATTGAAAAACCGAATCAACTGGCAATTATCGAACGCGAAATACCCACCCCGTCAGCGGGTGAAGTTCGAGTAAAAGTGAAACTTGCCGGAATTTGTGGTTCAGATAGCCATATTTATCGTGGGCATAATCCTTTTGCGAAATATCCGCGCGTCATTGGACATGAATTCTTTGGCGTCATTGATGCAGTGGGTGAAGGCGTGGAAAGCGACAGAGTCGGTGAACGCGTTGCTGTCGATCCGGTGGTCAGCTGTGGGCATTGCTATCCGTGCTCTATAGGTAAGCCGAACGTTTGTACGACACTGGCTGTATTAGGTGTGCACGCTGACGGTGGTTTCAGTGAATATGCCGTGGTGCCGGCAAAAAATGCGTGGAAAATTCCTGAAGCAGTGGCCGATCAATATGCGGTGATGATCGAACCTTTTACCATTGCGGCTAACGTTACCGGTCATGGTCAACCGACTGAAAATGATACCGTTCTGGTTTACGGTGCAGGTCCAATCGGCCTGACGATCGTTCAGGTATTAAAAGGCGTCTATAACGTTAAGAATGTGATTGTTGCCGATCGCATTGATGAACGACTGGAAAAAGCGAAAGAGAGCGGGGCAGACTGGGCGATTAATAACAGCCAGACACCGCTTGGCGAGATTTTCGCTGAAAAAGGCATAAAGCCGACATTAATTATCGATGCGGCTTGTCATCCTTCAATCCTGAAAGAAGCCGTAACGCTGGCTTCTCCAGCGGCACGTATTGTATTGATGGGCTTCTCCAGTGAACCGTCTGAAGTGATTCAGCAAGGAATTACCGGAAAAGAACTCTCTATTTTCTCTTCACGCTTAAATGCAAATAAATTCCCGGTCGTTATCGACTGGTTAAGTAAAGGGTTAATTAAACCAGAAAAACTAATTACCCATACGTTTGATTTCCAGCATGTTGCTGATGCCATTAGTTTATTTGAACAGGATCAAAAGCATTGCTGCAAAGTCTTACTCACTTTTTCTGAATAATACCAATAACGGCGAGTAAGTAGTACGCATCTTACCTCTTTTTTAGAGATAACCATTATGACAATAGAAAAACACGAAAGAAGCACTAAGGATTTGGTGAAAGCAGCAGTATCGGGATGGCTGGGCACTGCGCTTGAATTTATGGATTTCAAGAGTCATACGTGTCAACTATTTGATAAATATTAAATTAATTTTTCATTGCTTCGTTATGGGGCATGGTTGGGGCAAACTCGCTTAACTGTGTATTTAACAAAGCTACCTGTGCATTATTGTTTTCAGACATCCATTTTCCGTATACCTGAAATACCATTTGCGCATCTGCATGGCCCATCTGGTTTGCTATAAATGCTGGGTTAGCACCAGCTGTCAGCGACCAGCAGGCATAAGTATGTCTCGACTGATATGATTTTCGATGGCGGAGTCCGGCACGTTTTATCGCTGCGTCCCACATCTGCCTTATTGAGTCAACGGTAAAATGGTCACCATAATTTTTTACTCTCGCTGACACTTCAGGTTGAAAAACAAAGGTGCATTTATGTTTTTCTGTTCTGCCATACTCTCTGAGGTGAACATCAATGATATGCTCTTTGCTCAGTCTCGTTAATGTCATCTGACTCCGGAGAGCGTCGATTGCTGGCTTAATAAGATGAATGACCCGATTGGTTCCCGCCTGTGTTTTTGGTACCGTGAAACGGTCTTTTGCTAAATTTCTCCTGATCATCATTGTTCCATTTTTCAGATCTATGTCCTCCCATCCAAGTGCACACAGCTCACCAGGGCGAACGCCAGTATAAACAGAAACACACCATAAATTTTTGGCTTGCTGATTTCTGCACGCATCGATAAGACGGATGAATTCCTCCCGCGAAAGAGGATCCGGAATGGTTCTTGATTCCTTTAATGGCGAGATCCCCTTAAACGGGTTATCTGCCAGGTAACCGTTATCAACACCAAACTGGAACACGGCGTTAAGATTTGTCATGTAATTATTTACAGTTACAGCCGATCTCCCTGGTTGTGTAACAATATAGTTACTTTTGGGGATCTGGTATCCAGTCAGTAGCTCTTTACGAACCTCCAGTAATTTTTCTTTATTAATCGATGAGGCAAGATTTTTTTCACCGATTATGCTCAGGATATTTTTGATGACGGCACGGTATGTGTTGAGTGATGTTTTTGCGACTTCAGTTTCTTTCAGTGCCAGAAATTTTTCAGCCAGTTCTTTTATGGTTAAATCTTGTCGGGCCTCACCAAATTTTTCCAGATTGCGTGAGGAGGGAAACTGTTTTGCATAGTCGAAAACACCAGTTTTTATTGCGTAACAAACAGAGGCGCGTAGCTCACCTGCAACGCGCCTGTTTTTTGCTGTGTCAGGAACCCCCAGGTTTTCCCTGACTCTTACGCCTTTATAAACAAACCAGATACGTAATTTCCCTCCATGGTTTTCCACGCCTGTCGGATATTTCATTTCAACTTCTCTCATTAGTTAGTGTGGCTTTTAGTCAAGTAAGATGACGTCTTGGTCTTGCTGATGCCTGGCGCTCAATCCAGCGATCAATTTCTTCCAGGTTGTAAAAGCATGGACTGTTATCCCATGGCATACCGTCATGAGCGACATGCTTATATTCCCTTCCTTCCATAAACGATTTTTCCCGGGCCTTTTTTAACGTACCTTTTTTTATTCCTTTCAGCGCAATTAACTGCTCTTCGGATACCCATTTGCCGGGAGAGACAATCATGATTACTTCGCTCATCGATTTCTTTATCTCTTACATCAGACGAGCGCCGGTTGCAGAATACCAGTCACAACCGGCGACAGTTGAACATTAAGAATCAGCCTGACTCGGGATCAGTTTTTGCCAGATAGCTGAAACGCATTTTGCCTGGTAACGGGCGTCATCAAGTGCATTATGGCGCTCACCTTCGAATGGAATAGCCGTTCTGGCATCGAAGTCTATGGCTTTCCCCAGCTCAACGATTGTGCGTACATCGCGATCGTTGTAGTAACGCCACGGGCAGGGGATCCCCTGCCGTTCGTATGAACGGCGCAAAATCGTGTTGTCGAAGTTGGCTCCATTTCCCCAGACATGAACAAAAAATTCACCGGAGTTTTCGTCGATAAATTCCCGCAATTGTAACAGTGCATCATCTAACGGGATTTCATCGGTCATAATGGCAGATTGCGCTTCGCGTGATTGTTTAAGCCACCATTTAATGGTGTCCCGATCAATGACTCCGCCAGCAGTTTCCAGATCGATAGTCTTACTAAATTCCGGTCCCATATCTCCGGTTTGCGGATCGAAAAATATTGCACCTATTGAGATAATCGGGGCATCGGGATTTTTTCCCATGGTTTCAAGGTCGATCATCAGATGAATCCCCGCTCTGCTGGTGGATGTGAGATTATGATGACCGTTCGCCTTAATTAAGGGATCTGACGCCTCGCCAGTTTCACTATCGCTGGCATGATGCTGATTGCCGCCAGTGTTCTCCTTGTGCTGATGCGCAGTGCCTTCCATTTCCTCCGGATCATTTTCCTGAACTTCAGGCTGATTCTCTCCATCGAATATTTCCTGGTATGTTGCGTCACCCATCACCGCACCACAATCAGGGCAGTTGCCGCCACCGCTATGACCGCAGGCGGTGCAGATCTTTTCCGGTTCCTGTTGCACTACTGGTTCAGGTTGTTTCGTTTCTGGCTCGTTTTGTTGCGTATTTGGGCTGTTTTGTTCCGCTTTCTGGTCGTTCTGTTCCGTTTCTTGCTGGTTCTGGTTCACAGAATCGCGGGTCTGGATCCCCTTAACCCATTTCGGATCATTCGGGTCGCTAATCCCTTCAACAAATTCACCACGTGATACTGCAAGCAGTTCATCGGCGTCAGGCTGGCTGATATTGGCTGCCTGCATAATTTTGTTTACTTCGTCAGCGGTAACTTTTACTGACCCTGGTTGTGCGGTCGTGTCAGATGCACCAGTATTTTGTTGTGAACCTGAGTATGTACCGTTTTTGCGGGCGAAATATTCTTCTTTCGTGATTTCAGTAGCCCCAGCAGACAGCGCCTTATCCAGACCAGAAAGTTTGTTTGCGCGACCGTATTTTTCGCCATCCTTGTCGGTGAAGAGGAAGTAGAACGGCCCCTCACGTTCTACAGATGGTTCGACTTCCACTTTGCATTCGGTTTTTTCGTTGTCTGGAATTGCCGTTTCCACTGCATCAGTTTCTGGTACTGGCGACGAGAGAGTATCAGTTGCGCTCTGATTTGTTCCTTCATCTTCAAACACGCCCTTTGTAGTCAGGTATTCAGTAATGTATTTGTTCAGTGCCACAGGGTCTTTGTGAATGTCGATCGGACGTTCACGGACAAGGCCAAAAATAGTCTGGCGGTCGTAGCGAAGGGCATCAGGCTGTTTGCGCATTGATGCCGAGATACGCTTCCAGTCTTCGCGGTCGTTGTCGATAACTTCATTTTTTGCCCAGCGATGGATGCTGCCGTCAATGTTTCCGGCATCTACATCACCAGGCCAGAGAGCGTAGGCCAGTTCGTCATCCAGTGTTTTCCATGTCTGCTTGTATTCGCGATGAATGGCAGCAATGACCGGGTTGATTTTTCCTGTTGAATTTTCAGTGTGCTGTTGATTGGCTCTGGCGCGGGCGAGATCAACAACAGACGTGTATTTTCCGGCTTCCTTGCGTTCACCTTCGCGACGTTTTTTCCAGATGCGCATCTCTGCCTGAATTTCGGGCCATTTGGCACCAGGCTTACATTTATGCTTAACCCACCCGATGGCATGCAGCTTAAGCTCCGGATACATAGCGTTAACTTCTGGCATTTTCATCAACGCTTCAACGATATGGCCGTCGAATGTTGCCATGTCTTCCTGCAACAATTCCTGTGCGCTAATCACCATATCAACAGTGATGTTTTCACATGTGTGGAACTTAACCATGACAGCGTTCTGTACTTCAGGGGCTAGGTTGTCAAAAGTGACGTTCATCGGATCGGATTCAGTCTCGACCGGGACAAAGGAAGCAGACGCCTCATCCCAGCGGTTTTCCTGCATATATTCAGCATCCCAGGAATCGAGGGCAGGGCGGGGTATACCGGGTTTATCCTCGCAAACAAGAAATTTATAAGCGCAGTCCTGAGCAGCCGGATAATGTTCCAGGAATTGCCAGTGAAATTTTGCGCGGGCGCGACGTTCATCACCGGCTTCAATGGCAGTGGCTACAGCGACGGCACCTTCTTCCTTTATTGCCTGTTCGTCCGGAATGGCGGCGCAAATAAAGACTTTACTCATTTTGTTTTACCTCATTACAGATTTAAGGGTGAACAAATCCCTGCCATTGCTGGCATATAAGAATGAAATCGGATGTTTATTACGGAACTGTTTTAAAGACCTGCCGGGATTTCGTTATTATCCTGGTGAATAACTTTATCGACCGGGTAACAGTTACCGGGAATTTTCTGTTCGGTTGCTGCAGTCACACACTCCTGCATTGTCCTGTGAACACTGACTGCAATATCAACTGGCTCTCCGGAAACAAGAAAAACTGTCAGAACAAGTGCAAATGCTGTATTCATTGCCAGCATCCTTTTTGTATCGGACGTAAACGGGCCAACATTGAAAGAATGCATATTTTATTTAATAGCTCCCGTTCGTGTTTTCTCTTGTTAATGGCATCTTCAGTAAATACAGGGTTACTGATAGTGACACCAATTTCAAAACAACCTTCAGACGTATTAACGTTTGGTAATAACGTTTCCATTATCGCGTCCTCAACAATGAATTTTGTGATGCGGTGCCTGGTGCTTCCAGGTGACGTTAACCAGTTAACAATTAACGCCGGATACAGAGAATCCACCCATAACACTGTTTTTGGTTTTAACTGTTCCGCGTGCGCTCAGCCGCATTCACCGCATCACAAAATTCACTTTAAAAAGGGCGGCAGAGCAGTCACGGAGTAAAACTGATACCGCCAAACGTCACCAGAAAATTGATAACAGAGGGCGTTGCAGCGGGGTTGTCACTTAAGCGTATGGTCAACCTGACAACCCGGTGTCCTCAACGGGGGAAGGAATAACCCCGCCATACTTACCGCCGCGCCATTTCGCGGATTGCCACAACCGGAAGCGCACGGTCGACGAAAATTTAACGACAGGCTATCTATGAACCAGCTACCTCGCCGTGCGCTTTCGCGTTATGGTCTGACTTTTCAGGGAAATATCCTTTCAGTAAACTGTCAGTGCCGGATGCTCACCCGTGTCCGGCGCAAGCACTCCACCTTACCCGTGGAGAACTCCTTAATTACCAACCTTAGCTTCGTTGGTTAGCTATTAACGCGGGTATGTAATCATTCTGGCAATGGTTAATGCCGCTGCTTTTTCCAGATTGGTGATATCCTGCTCCAGAGAGGACAGATTTTCAGCCTGCTTAGCCCTGACTTCATTAGCCCATTTCAGATCCTGCGCTGCATTAATTTTCTGGTGCATCCACTCATAAAGTTCATCATTGGTATAGTCTGGCGCGATGATGACGGGTTCTCGTTTCTGCATACTGATTCCTCGCGGTGCTGTTTCGCTTATCAGCCATTAGATTTTGCCGAACTGGAAAGCGCCTGTTTAAATTCGTTGAAGCTGTGAGCTTCTTCGCCTTCGGCAAGGCTTTCGAAGTATTCTTCGTAAGCCTTTTCCATGATTGTGTCGAAATCCATATCACCCACCTGAATTTCTTTCCAGCCAGCGACGCGCTCCAGATTCGGTTTTAAACGTTTTGCTTTTGGTATACGTCATTGCGGTGAACGTACCGTCCTGGTTGGGGAACACGCCACATACCAGAGATTCGCTGTTGCCAAGATTGATAGTATCCATGCTGACCTCATTTCCCCTTAACGCCGGGGTAGCGGAACAAAAACCTGCTGCATAGTTATTAAAGTTGTACCCTGCCGTCATGTTCTTACGCCTCGGGCTGGCTACTTAACCCCTGACCACTGCCTGGTAACTCGAAGTATTGCCCTGCATTCTGTGGAGCGGGGTGAGTTGGTATGAAAAGAAGGATACCCATAGGTATTTAAAAAGTAAATACCCATGGGTAACTTTTTGCAGTGTCTTAACTGGTGACTAGTTGTTTGGTGAGCTATGATGCGTTTTGTGCTTTCTTTTTACGGATTTCTTCGTAGATCATATTGTAATACTGTTTTTTCTCTTCAAGAGTTTTTAATAAGTTATCCGCTTCACTTTCTGGCAGTTCGTCTAAGAGATCTAAAAAAATACGTTGTCGTGGCGTTAGAACCCTTGTTTCATAACTGGAGGCTGTGTTCGTTGATGATGAAACGATACCATCCATCCATCCCCGGGGTAACCCAAAGGACTCTTCGATAATCTCCACCATATCATCAGCGATCCGTTTTTTTCCCTTTTTCCCCTCTGGGTACAACATTCTTGATACATAAGAAGGCTCGCGCCCGATCTTTCTGGCCACGTTAACCGCTTTACCATCGCATTTCTCATCACGAATTTTGATGAGTTGCTGTCGTCTAAATTCATATTTGTCCATAGGTAAATAATAGATGCGATTACTGCAAGGTAAACAACCTGTGGGTATTGACTTTTGTTTACCTGTAGGTATTCTTTGCTGTGTTTACTAAGGAGTAGCTATGGAAGAATTAAGAATATTTCTCAATTCTCTTTCGTCAGATGAACAGCGTATGTTTGCATGCGAGTGTGGTACCAGCATCGGTTATCTAAGAAAGGCATTGAGTAAAGGTCAAGTGTTAGGGGCATCGTTATGTGTCCTTATTGAGCGAGCCAGTAATGGTGAAGTTACACGTCAGCAACTAAGGCCTTTTGATTGGATGAATATTTGGCCCGAGCTGGAAGATACCAAAACGTTAACACAACCACTTTCTAGGAGCTTGATTCATGAAAATCAAGCATGAACACATCCGCATGGCGATGAATGCCTGGGCGCATCCGGACGGTGAAAAAGTTCCGGCAGCTGAAATAACCAGGGCTTATTTTGAACTGGGTATGACGTTCCCAGAACTGCATGACGACAGCCATCCGGAAGCCCTGGCTCGCAATACCCAGAAAATTTTCCGCTGGGTAGAGAAAGACACCCCTGATGCAGTTGAAAAAATTCAGGCGTTGTTACCAGCGATCGAAAAGGCAATGCCACCTTTGCTGGTGGCCAGAATGCGCAGCCACAGTTCAGCTTATTTTCGGGAGCTGGTGGAGACGCGGGAGCGACTGGTGAGAGACGCTGATGATTTTGTCGCAGTGGCAATCGCCGGTTTCAATCAGATGAACCGTGGTGGCCCGGCAGGAAATGCTGTGGCAGTGCATTGAGTGATAATAGCCATATCGAATCGCTTCCGGCAACTCGTGAGTAAAAAGATTCGGTATCAGAAGAGGTGAGTATGGCTAACGCCTGGCTCAGATTATGGCATGACATGCCAAATGACCCTAAGTGGCGAACAATTGCCAGGGTGTCAGGGCAGCCAATTGCAACAGTGATGGCAGTGTATATCCACCTCCTGGTGAGCGCGTCACGAAATGTCACGCGAGGTCACATTGATGTCACGACAGAAGATTTGGCAAGTGCGCTCGACGTGACAGAAGAGGTAATTGATTCAATTTTGCAGACGATGCAGGGGCGGGTACTTGATGGTGATTTAATCACTGGATGGGAAAAACGCCAGGTGCTTAAAGAGGACAACGGCAATATTTCGCAAACCGCAAAATCTCCTGCAGAGCGCAAGAGGGCGCAGCGAGAGAGGGAAAGAAAGCGGGAACAAAATGGCGATTGTCACGGCGCATCACGAAATGTCACGCACATGTCACGACGAGTCACGACAGATAAAGATACAGATAAAGATACAGATCAAGAAGATCAAAACACTATGGTCCATGGCGTAAAAAACGCTACGAACCAGGCAGGGGATGTTCAGACCGTCAATCCTGGTCAGCCAGCAGGCACGACACCGGAAGCCGATTCAGCGTATGCGCTGAAACCCGATTCGGGCGCTGTGCAGCAGGTGATGACCCAAAGGCCGGAACAATCACACCAACTGCAGCAGCCTGAAGCCGATTCCGCCATTCAGCGGGAAGCCGATCGGGTAGTCCCGGAAAACACCGGGCTGTCTGTGGGACGAGTGGATTATCCGGATGTGTTCGAACAGGTCTGGCGGGAGTACCCGTTGCGTGCCGGAGCAAACCCGAAGAAATCCGCTTTCAGTGCCTGGAAGGCCAGATTACGCGAGGGGGTGCCACCAGAGGCCATGCTGGATGGCGTGAGGCGTTACGCAAGATACTTGGCGGCTACCGGGAAAACGGGAACGGAATTTGTTCAGCGAGCGACGACGTTTTTTGGACCGGACCGGAATTTTGAGAACCCCTGGTTGCTCCCGGTAAGCGGCACGAACAACCAGCGTTGTGTGAATCATATTTCTGAACCGGATAACGAAATTCCGCCGGGCTTCAGGGGGTAAGTGTTAATTTCTGGTCATGAGGTAATTTTCAGGAGGGCTTGTGGCAAAAGTTTTTACACAAGAAGAGCGGGAAAAAATTAAAGGGCAGGTTGTTGAACTCGTACGCCAGAGTGGGCGCGAGACGTTACGACAACTGGAAACTAAAACTGGGGCAACAAGATATCTGATGAGCGTTCTGGCCAGAGAGCTGGTTGCCAGTGGCGATGTATACAACTCTGGTTACGGGTTATTCCCGTCTGAACAGGAGCGTAAGGACTGGCAAAATGCCCGTAAAAAGCTCTCAAGGGCAAAGCTGAAGAAACCATCTGCGGTTGATCCGGACCTTATCTGGTCATTACCTGACGGAGAAATACGTCGCTACGATAGTTGTCTAAACATAATCTGTCGCGAGTGCCGGAAGAGCGAAGTTATGCAGCGCATTATGGCATTTTATCAGGGAAATGTTAGGTATTTTAGACGTTACTAGATTAAAGGGCATTAGTTCAGATATGCATTGACATTTTCATGGCACAAGGTAGAGCTAGCGTGGTTGTTCGCTTTGTGCCAAGAGTGGTCATTGATAATATTTTGGTGGGTTACATCTGTCAATGTTTCAGGTGATATGATATACAAATAGCCAGACTTAGACTGGCATGCTGTTTATTTTTATATTATGGGTGTGCCACATGGATTTAAAACTTATTGAGATATGACATGGATACTTTTCATAATATTTTGCTTGAGCACATAGACAGCCTTTTAAAAGAGAGACTTGATTTATCTGGTGACGCTGATATCGAAAAAGAAATTAATAACCTAATTCCCAAAATAGTCATTGTCGTTAAAAAATCTCTTATTGGCTCGGCCAATGCAATGCTTAGAGAACATCGTTCTCTTTGTGATGAATTTGTTGAGAGAAATATTTCAAGATGGGCAGAGGCTTTTGATTTGCTCGAAACACTTATAGTGATATGCACGGAGTCCGGTGAAGAGTTCAATCGTTCTTATAGACCACAAGCTGCCTCTGAAGAGGATGTGGTTTTTGATTTAGTCGTTCGGCATCACGCAAGAGCTTGCCACATCGCCAACGAAATTTTGTGTCTCTTAAAGAATGGATTTGCAGATGCTGCCCAAGCGAGATGGCGAGCACTTCATGAGGTAGCAGCCACAGCTATGTTTATAGCAAAGCATGGAAAAGAGTGTGCTGAGCGCTTTTACTACCATGAAGTGGTTGATTCATATACTGGAATGTTGGAACACAAAAAGTACGAGCACCGGTTAGAAGCAAAAGGTCCAACTATTGAAGAAATAGCTGAGTGCAAAGTTCAATTTGATCTATTAATAAAAAAATACGGCAAAAAATATGCAGATAATTATGGGTGGGCATCTTATATTTTCCCTAACCATAATAAAGTGGGGTTTGGAGCTATTGAGAAAGATGTTCAGTTAGAACACATGCGCCCTTATTATAAGTGGGCGAGTCAGAATGTACACACCGGTTCCAAGGCAATGAGAAATAGGCTTGGTCTCTGTGAAACTGGTGATGATATATTATTGGTCGGGCAAAGTGATTCAGGAATGGCTGATCCAGCCCATGCTACTGCTATTAGTTTGATGCAGATTACTGTGACACTTTTATTCTTAAAACCAACCATTGATCATGCCGTCATTTCAAAAATAATACAGGATTATTCTGATGAGATTGGAAATGTATTTCTTAAAATTGATAAGGGTAATTAAAAATTGGAAAAGTGATAGTATATTCTTGTTTTTTTACTGGTAATTAAATGTTTTTAAAGTTACTAGTTCACACCTATCGAACGTCCGGTCTTCGCCCAAAGCGGACTAGAAGGTTAGCTTGCGTCGGATTTGGCGTATTTAAAGAATCGCTGGTGGTTACTGGTTGTTGTGTTCCATTTCTACAGAACAAAATCACAGAAACTATACCCAATAGTTGTATCTCATCAATGATGAGAGAGCCTCATATTTATCAGGACTGGTGTACGTCCAATACAGGAGGTTGTCGTGCTGGTTCTCAAATGTGCGCTGGCTATTGCAGCTGTAATGGCAATTTATTGTCTTGCTGTTGTTCTTATGGATCGCCTTTCTGATTGATTTTATATTGGCCAGGTGACGGGAGTTAAGTAGAATGGCTGCGGGTGCTTGAGGCTATCTGTCTCAGGCATGAACACCAAAGGCAGATAGAGAAAAGCCCCAGTTAACATTACGCGTCCTGCAAGACGCTTAACATTAATCTGAGGCTCAATCTATGAACGGCAAATCTAGGTTAGCCTCTTACGTGCCGAAAGGCAAGGAGAAGCAGGCTATGAAGCAGCAAAAGGCGATGTTAATCGCCCTGATCGTCATCTGTTTAACCGTCATAGTGACGGCACTGGTAACGAGGAAAGACCTCTGCGAGGTACGAATCCGAACCGGCCAGACGGAGGTCGCTGTCTTCACAGTCTACGAACCTGAGGAGTAAGAGACTTGGCGAGGGAGAAATCCCTCGCCACCTCTGATGTGTCAGGCATCCTCAATGCACCCGCACTTAACCCGCTTCGGCGGGTTTATTTTATCTGTAAATATTTTTATAAAAATAATGCCCACACACAGCATAAAACAAAAAGTATCACAGATAAAAAAGGAGCGTAATGTGCAGATTTGTTGTTTTCCATATTTACTCACTTTAACATAATCAATATTGATATGGTTGTTGTTTCGGTGGTTTCAAACGAGATGTTATGGTGATCTGGTAAAATTGCATAACATTAAAATTTAATTTATCTAATCGCTTTTAATAATAAGCGTTGTGTTTATCCCAATAATCTGTTGTTTGACTTTTATTCCATTAATGTAGGGGCTTTACACTGGAACCAGTTTATTTATACTTTATACGCCAGCCTGAACAACTGGCACCTGCTGCGCCAGCAGAGACAACCGATGGCGCACGATACCAAATTACACAATTCTGATGATTCTGCCGTCTTTGCCAGCAGGTGCGGACGGCGTTTTCATGCATTCAAATCGGACTGGTTCCAGCATCCACCATGCACTGAAGAGCAGGCTGAATGGATAATTCAGTGTTACCGCAGGCGCGGATACGAGGTTAAAAAAGCCCTTAGCCTCGACTACCGTCACTGGATAATCTCAGTCAGATTGCCTTACTCCGAACGCCCACCGCGTCCGTCCCACACATTCCAGCAACGCATCTGGAGGTAACGTGCGGGTATTACTTCGACCTGTTCTGGTACCGGAACTCGGGCTGGTGATCGTTAAGCCGGGCCGTGAATCCATGCCGGTATTCCACAATACCCGGTTACTGGTGGAGCCGGAACCGAAAAGCATGCGTAATCTGCCGTCCGGGGTCGTTCCTGCCGTTGGCCAGCCGCTGGCGGAAGACAAAACATTGCTGCCGTTTTTTAGTAACGAACGGGTGATTCGTGCTGCTGGCGGCGTTGGCTCATTGTCTGACTGGCTATTACGTCATGTTACATCCTGCCAGTGGCCTAATGGCGATTACCATCACACTGAAACAGTCATTCACCGTTATGGTACCGGCGCAATGGTGTTGTGTTGGCACTGCGACAACCAACTGCGTGACCAGACATCGGAATCACTGGAGCTGCTTGCTCAACAAAATCTGACAGCATGGGTGATTGACGTCATCCGTCACGCAATAAGCGGTACGCAGGAGCGGGAATTATCTTTGGCTGAATTATCCTGGTGGGCGGTCTGCAATCAGGTGGTGGATGCACTACCTGAGGCTGTATCGCGTCGTTCGCTGGGATTACCAGCGGAAAAAATCTGCTCGGTGTACCGCGAAAGCGACATCGTACCGGGAGAGCAGACCGCCACCAGCATATTGAAACAACGCACAAAAAATCTTGCACCGTTGCCTTACGCCCACCAGCAACAAAAACTACCACAGGAAAAGACGGTGGTAAGCATCACCGTTGATCCAGAGTCTCCGGAATCTTTCATGAAGCTGCCTAAACGTCGCCGCTGGGTTAAGGAGAAATACACACGTTGGGTTAAGACACAGCCGTGTGCTTGCTGCGGTATGCCAGCCGACGATCCGCATCATCTGATTGGTCACGGGCAGGGCGGAATGGGAACAAAAGCACATGATCTCTTTGTGTTGCCTTTGTGCAGAAAGCATCACAACGAGCTGCATACGGATACAGTGGCATTTGAAGAGAAGTATGGCTCCCAACTGGAGCTGATATTTCGTTTTATCGATCGCGCGCTGGCAATTGGCGTACTGGCGTAAGTGGAGAACGAGCATGAACCTTGAAGCCTTACCAAAATATTACTCCCCAAAATCTCCAAAATTGAGCGATGACGCTCCAGCGACAGGCACCGGTTGTTTAACAATTACGGATGTAATGGCAGCGCAGGGGATGGTGCAGTCGAAAGCACCACTTGGGTTGGCCTTATTTCTGGCAAAAGTTGGTGTTCAGGACCCTCAGTTTGCGATTGAAGGCCTGCTAAATTACGCGATGGCACTGGATAACCCGACATTGAACAAATTGAGTGAAGAAATCCGGTTACAGATTATTCCTTACCTCGTGAGTTTTGCCTTTGCTGATTACTCCAGGTCTGCGGCAAGTAAGGCTCGCTGTGAGCATTGTTCAGGTACGGGATTTTATAATGTATTGCGCGAAGTGGTGAAACACTACAGACGCGGGGAATCTGTAATCAAGGAAGAATGGGTGAAGGAACTATGTCAGCATTGCCATGGTAAGGGCGAAGCCAGCACAGCGTGCAGAGGGTGTAAGGGTAAAGGGATTGTTCTGGATGAAAAAAGAACCCGGTTTCATGGCGTACCGGTATATAAGATTTGTGGGCGTTGTAATGGAAACCGGTTTAGTCGTTTACCGACCACGCTGGCACGACGTCATGTCCAGAAGCTGGTACCAGACCTGACCGATTATCAGTGGTATAAGGGGTATGCGGACGTCATTGGTAAACTGGTAACAAAGTGCTGGCAGGAAGAAGCATACGCGGAAGCGCAATTGAGGAAGGTGACGAGATAAATGATTTTTGCTGAAGATGGCGACATGATGTTTGCATTTTTCAAAAAATATGGATAAAATTTTTTCAACGATGGGCTTTGTATACCCGACGTTAAGAAAAAGTAGAAAACCCGCTGATGAGCGGGTTTTGTGCTTTAAATGGGGCAATGGTAATGTTGAATCTCATCCCGGGACTCATGTCTGTTAACTTATTATTTAGCTGGTGACTTGGTTATTTGCCTGATGTTTAAAATGTTTTCTTCCAGTACAATGCCCCTAAACACAATGAGTCTGCTTATTATATTATTAGCAGAGCTATTACGGCCAAAGTACAGCATAAGCTTTTAAAGCCAATCAACCAGTCATCAAGACAGACGGGGTTATTCATAAAAACTCTCCATGTGTGATCCGATGGGGCCTGAAATTAAAGCTTTAATATAGCTCATGAAAGGTAAACATTGGCAGCTGAAGGGCCACGCAGACCATTTATCCGGCAAAATTCCACGCGTAATCCGGTGGTAATTTCTTCTGCATCGCGGAGATTGAGCGCTGAAACATGAAGCTGGACATCGATACGACCATCGGATGGGGTGATAAGACCCTTGCCGCTTTTGCCGTCAAAGGTTTTGACAATTCCTGTCATTTTACGGGACAAAAAAATTCCTTAATACTGATAACTTGGCGCACTATACACACGTTCCTGAAGAAAGCTATAGTTTTTTGATGGGGTTGAAGATGGCTGGATGTCTAAAATAAACATTGCTTCATATGTTCAACTATGCGTTAATGATTGCGTCGGTTTGAAGAACAGACGATATACGAAGTAGTTTACTAAAGCAGTTCTCATTTCAGGTGTTATTCACTTATTCCTTCTTTGAGTCTCTCCAATTAAGTACGAAGTCGTTTCTGTTATGCAAACCATTTATGCCGAAAGGCTCAAGTTAAGGAATGTAGAATGTCAAATAAAATGACTGGTTTAGTAAAATGGTTTAACGCTGATAAAGGTTTCGGCTTTATTTCTCCTGTTGATGGTAGTAAAGATGTGTTTGTGCATTTTTCTGCGATTCAGAATGATAATTATCGAACCTTATTTGAAGGTCAAAAGGTTACCTTCTCTATAGAGAGTGGTGCTAAAGGTCCTGCAGCAGCAAATGTCATCATTACTGATTAAAATTCATCGCTCGTCTGTATACGATAACGAAGAAGGCTGATGCCTGAGTAGAGATACGGACAGAGTAGTGAATATTGGATTTCTTTAATAAAAATTAAGGAGGTCCAATACATGAAACAATGGCCAGCATATTTGGCAAAATCTTAATCAGGAAAAGTATGCTAACCATTGTGGTGAAGTGCAGGTTTGCTGCATGAATAGTTTTACAGCAGAAGCTAACTGCTGGCATGGCAAAACAAAGTGCGTAAGTGGATGACTCCCACAAAAAGCACCACAATCTCAAACCCGCTCAGGCGGGTTTTTTATTATCTGCTTTAAATATATTATTAAAATATAAAAAATACTTGTTACTAATAAAATCAATCAGGCTACAGCTTTAAGATTTGTCTGGAATACTTTGTTGCAATGAGGGCAGATCAAAAGGGCACCTTTTTGTACTCTTGAAAAACTGTGTTCTGACTCTTGGGTGCAGTTTGGGCAGGAACATTTAACGAGATAATTACGGCGTGATTTTGAGTCTTTACGTTCTGACATAGGCTTTTCCTGTATAAATGGCCGTATACAGTACACTAAATATGAAAACATTTCTCGTATTATTATTTTATATATGACTTTCTTTCAAAATAATTACTCACATTTTTAATGTGTATGTTTCTTTAGCGCCGTTGAGAACAGCGTGTGCTGTCAAAACTACCCCGTAGACTCCGATCTTTTCAAACATATTGCACCATCCGTGTACATCGGGGTGAGGATATGAAATCAATGGATAAGTTAACAACAGGTGTTGCCTATGGCACATCGGCGGGTAATGCTGGTTTCTGGGCATTGCAGTTACTCGATAAAGTAACTCCGTCACAGTGGGCTGCAATCGGTGTGCTGGGTAGCCTGGTTTTTGGCCTGCTGACGTATCTGACAAATCTTTATTTCAAGATTAAAGAAGACAGGCGTAAGGCTGCGAGAGGAGAGTAATCCAATGACTCAAGACTATGAACTGGTCGTGAAAGGAGTCCGTAATTTTGAGAATAAAGTTACGGTAACTGTAGCCTTACAGGACAAAGAACGCTTTGACGGTGAAATTTTTGACCTGGATGTCGCCATGGACCGTGTTGAAGGAGCTGCGCTGGAGTTTTATGAGGCAGCAGCCAGAAGGAGCGTCCGGCAAGTCTTCCTGGAAGTAGCAGAAAAATTGTCAGAAAAAGTTGAGTCTTATCTGCAGCATCAGTACTCCTTTAAGATTGAAAATCCTGCCAATAAGCACGAGCGTCCTCATCATAAATATATATGAACACAAAAATCAGATACGGCCTGTCGGCTGCCGTTCTGGCGCTGATTGGTGCTGGCGCATCTGCTCCTCAGATACTTGACCAGTTTCTGGACGAAAAAGAAGGTAACCACACAATGGCATACCGCGATGGTTCTGGCATATGGACCATCTGTCGGGGTGCCACAGTGGTGGATGGAAAAACCGTTTTTCCCAATATGAAACTGTCGAAGGAAAAATGCGACCAGGTCAACGCCATTGAGCGTGATAAGGCGCTGGCATGGGTGGAGCGCAATATTAAAGTACCACTGACCGAACCACAAAAAGCGGGTATCGCGTCATTTTGTCCCTATAACATTGGCCCCGGTAAGTGTTTCCCGTCGACGTTTTATAAGCGGCTGAATGCTGGTGATCGTAAAGGTGCATGCGAAGCGATTCGCTGGTGGATTAAGGATGGCGGACGCGATTGCCGCATTCGTTCAAATAACTGTTACGGTCAGGTTATTCGTCGTGACCAGGAGAGCGCATTAACCTGCTGGGGGATAGAACAGTGAATCAGATATTCATGGTGATTTTTCTCGTGTTGTCAGGATTTATCGTCGGAAATGTCTGGAGCGACAGAGGATGGCAAAAAAAATGGGCGGAACGTGATGCTGCCGCATTATCACAAGAGGTAAATGCTCAATTTGCTGCTCGAATAATTGAACAGGGGCGAACTATAGCCCGTGATGAGGCTGTTAAAGATGCACAACAGAAATCTGCTGAAATTTCTGCCAGGGCTGCTTATCTGTCTGATAGTGTTAACCAGTTGCGTGCCGAAGCAAAAAAATATGCCATACGCCTTGACGCAGCGAAGCATACCGCAGATCTTGCCGCTGCCGTCAGAGGCAAAACAACCAAAACCGCCGAAGGAATGCTCACCAACATGCTCGGAGATATTGCAGCAGAAGCTCAGCTTTATGCTGAAATTGCTGACGAACGCTACATCGCAGGAGTGACTTGTCAACAGATCTATGAATCTTTAAGAGATAAAAAGCATCAAATGTAGGGTAATATTAAATCGGAACATTTACATCGCGGAATGTAAAATTTAAATAAAAAGGACTCTTCCATGAGCCAAAATTCCTGAAATCTTAAGGGTAAGATAAAAGGTCTTAATCAGAATGACACGTTATTATTAATAAATAAAGCTATTCTTTCATTGCTGTGTTTTTCTTTACAAAAGTAATCCTTGCTATGGGTGGTTAATCATGCGTTAATGGTGTTCTGGTTTGTTACAAATTTATCTGAAGCAGTCATTGTTATAATTTTATTATTTGTACCTCTTGAGATTTCCTTGTTGGTTTTTCTCTCTGATATTTTTTTTCGGACCATTCTGCCCAAGGGCTAATTTCTTCAAAAGGTAATAATTATGTCTAACAAAATGACTGGTTTAGTGAAATGGTTTAACCCTGAAAAAGGTTTTGGTTTCATCACGCCGAAAGATGGCAGCAAAGATGTGTTTGTCCATTTCTCAGCAATTCAGAGCAACGATTTCAAAACATTAACTGAGAATCAGGAAGTTGAATTTGGTATTGAGAACGGACCTAAAGGCCCTGCCGCTGTTCATGTAGTGGCGCTTTGAGGTAGACAATATTACAAACCATATTCACTTTAGATGCCCGTGTTGTCATGGTTCCCAGTATAGAACATCATCTTTTGATGTTTCTGACATGAATCCTTTCGGGGCAAAATGTATCTTTTGTAAATCAATGATGATTACATTTGATAATATTTCACAATACTTAAATGCCAGCCGTCTGTCGTTGGATTTAAAAAAGTGAAAATGAAGGCTCCTTCGGGAGCTTTTTTGCTTGGTATCTATTCGATGGATACTCACATACTACGGTAACATCATGAAAAAAATCATAGTTTTTTTTAACTCTGAACCAGCAGTGGTAGTGCCAGCGATGACTGGAGTTAACACCATCATGCGTGAATATCCAAATGGCGAAAAAACACACCTTACTGTAATGGCCGCAGGGTTTCCATCTCTGACCGGAGATCATAAAGTCATTTATGTAGCCGCGGATCGACATGTTACTTCAGAAGAAATTCTGGAAGCAGCAATAAGGCTCTTGAGTTGATTTGATGCTATTGTATTGATAATTCAGGAAAATTCTCTTTGTCTGTTTGTGTAAAATTTAGACTATCGTATGTTGATTATTGCGATGTTTCATCTTATCTTTTACACGTTTGCACCATATAATCGACTTACTGTGTAACTGGAAAGTCATAACAGACTAAAAGAGGAAATGATGAATATTGAAAACTTAAAAACAAAAGCAGAAGCAGATATTTCTGAATATATAACAAAAAAAATTATTGAACTTAAGAAAAAGACCGGGAAAGAAGTTACCAGTATTCAGTTTACCGCACGGGAAAAAATGACGGGTCTTGAAAGCTATGATGTCAAGATTAATTTAATCTGATGTATTCAATAATAAAATTTATCCATAAACCTCGTTTTTACGGGGTTTTGTTATATTTGAATGGTTCCGAATATCTAAATCACAATTGTTGATGGTTTTTATTAAACCAATGCAGTCCGGCTCAGGAGTGAGAGAAGCCGGACGTTATGGTTTAGCGTGGTAAGATCTGTGTAGTTTTCTGGATGCTTTCAGTAAATAGTAATGAGTTATCAAAGGCATAGTAATATCTTTGGTGTTCCTGGATATTTGTAACCCATCGGAAAACTCCTGCTTTAGCAAGATTTTCCCTGTATTGTTGAAATGTGATTTCTTTTGATTTCAACTTATTATAGGAGGTCTCTATAAGATGTTTGTTTCTGGAGAATTTAACATTTACAACCTTTTTGAGTCCTTTTACTAACACTATGTTGTCGTTTTCTAACACAATGTGAATATTATCTGTGGCTAAATAGTAAATATAAAGTGAGATATTGTGACGTTTTAGCTCAGAATAAAATAATTCACAGTTTAAATCTTTACGTACTTGATCGAATATTTCTTTAAAAATGGCAGCCTGAGCCATTGGTAAACCTTCCATGTGATACGATGGCGCGTAGTTTGCATTATCGTGTTTATTGTTTCAATCTGGTCTGACCTCTTTGTGTTTTGTTGATGATTTATGTCAAATATTAAGCCTGTTTTTAATGAATAGTGTTGATTGCGTAACAAAATTGAGCCTTGCTGGCATCCAGGAGGGATATGCAACCGACAGATGTATGTAAGGTCGATGTACTCAAACTTTCATACTTTTCCTCTTTTATGCAGTAAGATTTGAAGTAATATTTTAACCGCTAGATGACGAGCAAACGCATGGAGCGACAAAATGAATAAAGAACAATCTGCTGATGAACTCTCGTTGGATCTGATTCGTGTAAAAAATATGCTTAATAGCACCATTTCTATGAGTTACCCGGATGTTGTAATTGCATGTATAGAACATCAGGTGTCTCTGGAAGCATTCAGGGCAATTGAGGCAGCGTTGGTGAAGCACGATAAGAATTCGAAGGATTATTCCCTGGTGGTTGACTGAGCACCATAACTGCTAATCATTCAAACTATTTCACCTGTGACAGAGTCAATATCGCATTCTGTCACTGTCAGGCTAATACAGAGCTGCAATTCAACTACTGCAATGTCCTCGTAATTAGGTGAATTTACAATATCGTCCTGTTCGGATGCCGGCTGCATTGCTGAAGATGAGGCATTTATGGTTCGCATATTTTCCCCTCATGCTCGTCAGTCCTGTGCGTAGGAAGAAACAGGACACTCACACTAATTTGTGTGGGCATGCTGTGATGTCCTTCTGAATTATTCCTATGCCATTATGTAAAGCGCTGTATCAGATGCTCGTCACGGCTGTCAGGCTGTCAGGCTGTCGGGTCCTCCCGGTGGGGGCCCCTGCCACGGGGCGGGAGCGTCGCGGAAAAAGGCTAGTTTTTGCATTTCCATGGCGGCGGCAGCATGTTTGGTAATTTATTGATAATTAAAAGTTATTTCTCTTTTCACCTGTACAATATTTTTTTCTCTCTGTCATTAGACCAGTTTGCAATTAATTGAAATATATAAATAAACATGATTTTCACCTGCCAGATGGAGTTGCTTATGTCAAATGTGAGCGGGATCGGTGATGCTTATTACTGGAGTGTTTTTAAAATCGCTGAGGCCTTTGGGCTTCACCGGGACACAGTAAAAAAACGGCTCCTCGCGGCCAACACTCCTGTGGCTGCGACTGTCAGGGGGAACCCCGTTTACGCCCTGCAGCATGTCGGGCCAGCCCTGTTTAGTGTGAAGCATGAGGCAGCAGACTCTGTTCATGATCCATCCCGTATGGAGCCGAAAGAGAGAAAGGACTGGTACCAGTCTGAAAATGAAAGGATCAAGCTGGAAAAGGAGCAGCGAAAACTCATCCCCGTTGATGAAGTAGTCATCGTCTATTCGTCCATGAGAAAGGCTGTCGTCCAGGTTCTGGAGACAATTCCGGATGTTCTTGAACGCGATTGCGCCCTGACTCCTCAGGCCGTCGGCGTTGTACAGCAGGCCATTGATGACCTGCGATACACTCTTCAGGAAAAATCCTACGAGGCTTGTGCTGCTGAATTAATTCCTGATGAGGAAGGAGAGAGTCTCTAGGAGGAATAATGGGTTTTTCATCAGCCCGAAATTTGGGAAGGGACATATCGGCAGGATTTTCCCCACCACGTCGCATGCCGATTTCGGAGGCTGTTAAAAAATTCATGCGTGTTCCCAAGGGGGCTGGTAACTCGGTGCCATGGGATCCTGAACTGACACCCTACATCATTGAGCCCATGAACTGCCTGGCATCGCGTGAATACGATGCGGTGATTTTTGTTGGTCCTGCGCGAACAGGGAAGACCATTGGTCTGATCGATGGATGGATTGTCTATACCATCGTTTGCGATCCTTCGGACATGCTCGTTGTGCAGATGACCGAAGATAAGGCCCGCGAGCATTCTAAAAAGCGCCTCGACAGAACGTTCAGAAGCAGTGCGTCGGTAAAGAAAAGAATGAGTCCACGTCGTAACGACAATAATGTCCATGATAAGACGTTCAGGGATGGCTCGTTCCTTAAAATTGGTTGGCCCTCGGTCAACATTATGTCGTCGTCGGATTACCGGTTTGTCGCCTTAACCGATTACGACCGTTTTCCGGAGAATATCGACAGCGAGGGTGATGGTTTCTCCCTGGCCTCAAAACGTACCACCACATTTATGTCCGCCGGGATGACTCTGGTGGAGAGCTCGCCGGGACGTGACATCTGCGACAGCAAATGGCGACGTAAGTCGCCTCATGAAGCGCCACCGACGACTGGTATTCTTTCCCTTTACAATCGTGGTGACCGCCGCCGCTGGTACTGGTCATGTCCGCACTGCGGTGAATATTTTCAGCCAGCCATGGATGCCATGACCGGCTACCGTAATGAACCGGATCCCTTTAAAGCCAGTGAGGCGGCGTATCTACTTTGCCCGCACTGCAGCGGCATTATCACTGCGGAGAAAAAGCGTGAGCTCAATAGTGCAGGAGTCTGGTTGCGTGAAGGTCAGGTCATTGATCGTAACGGCAACGTTTCCGGTGAACCGCGCCGCTCCCGTATCGCCAGTTTCTGGATGGAAGGGCCAGCTGCTGCGTATCAGACCTGGGCGCAACTGGTTTACAAATTACTGACTGCAGAACAGGAGTATGAAGCGACAGGAAGCGAAGAAACACTCAGGGCGGTTATCAACACCGACTGGGGATTGCCTTATCTTCCTCGTGCCAGCATGGAGCAACGAAAAAGTGAACTGCTTGAGCAGCGGGCAGAGCCAGTTCCTTCCCGCAGTGTGCCGGATGGCGTTAATTTCCTTGTGGCGACAGTGGATGTGCAGGCGGGACGTCATCGCCGTTTTGTGGTTCAGGTAACGGGCTATGGCAGTCGTGGCGAACGCTGGATTATTGATCGTTACAACATCACGCAGTCATTGCGCAGTGACTGCGACGGGGAGAGCCAGCGAATTGATCCGGCCAGCTATCCGGAAGACTGGGATGTCCTGCTGACGGATGTTTTTCATAAAAGCTGGCCGCTGGCCTCCGATCCTTCTCAACAAATGCGACTGATGGCAATGGCGGTGGACTCCGGCGGTGAAGACGGGGTCACTGATAATGCCTATAAATTCTGGCGTCGTTGCCGTCGTGATGGCCTTGGTAAACGTATTTACCTGTTTAAGGGTGACAGCATCCGGCGCGCAAAACTGATCAGCCGTACATTCCCTGATAACACCGGACGAACGGGCCGCCGGGCGCAGGCCGCAGGTGATGTGCCGCTCTGGCTTCTTCAGACGGATGCCCTGAAAGACCGGGTGAATAACGCGTTATGGCGTAACTCGCCAGGTCCAGGCTATGTGCATTTCCCTGACTGGCTGGGGAGCTGGTTTTACGACGAACTGACGTATGAAGAGCGGAGCAGTGACGGGAAATGGAGTAAGCCGGGTCGCGGTGCCAACGAAGCTTTTGACCTGATGGTGTATGCCGAAGCTCTGGTCATTCTGCATGGATACGAAAAGATCCGCTGGCCGGATGCACCGGAGTGGGCGAGCCGGGAAACCTGGCTGGAGTGTGTCCAGGACAGTACCGAACCGTCATCCTCACCGGAACCGGTATCCACGCCTGTTAAAAAACAAAAACGGAAGAAAACAGTAACTGACGATGTTAACCCCTGGCTGACTTCCGGAGGATGGTTATGAACCAGAATGATATCGAAGCCATGATTCAGCGTTATATGGAAGCTGAAATGGCGGTGCTGGACGGAAAATCCGTCACCTTTAATGGTCAGCAGATGACCATGGAAAACTTATCTGAGATCCGGCAGGGACGGCAGGAGTGGGAGCGCCGCCTTGCGGCTCTGATTACACGACGACGGGGGCATCCCGGGTACCGGCTGGCGAGGTTCTGATGGCAATTCTTGATGATGTGATTGGCGTTTTTTCACCAGGATGGAAAGCGGCAAGGCTGCGTTCCCGTGCGGTGATCCAGGCTTATGAGGCCGTAAAAACGACGCGGACACACAAAGCCCGACGGGAGAACCGAACTGCCGACCAGTTAAGCCAGTACGGGGCCGTGTCGTTACGTGAGCAGGCCCGTTACCTTGATAACAACCACGATCTGGTTATTGGTGTATTTGACAAGCTGGAAGAACGGGTGGTGGGGAAAAACGGGATTATTGTCGAGCCACATCCGGTATTACGCAATGGGGCCATTGCCCGTGACCTAGCTGCGGAGATTCGCACCCGATGGAGTGAATGGTCTGTCAGCCCGGAAGTCACCGGGCAGTTTACCCGTCCGATGCTGGAACGTCTGATGCTGCGTACCTGGCTGCGCGATGGTGAGGTGTTTGCCCAGATGGTTTCCGGGCGCATAAACAGCCTGACGCCTTCTGCCGGTGTTCATTTCTGGCTGGAGGCGCTCGAGCCAGACTTTATTCCCATGACCAGTGATGAGAGCAACAGGCTGAATCAGGGCGTGTTTGTTGATGACTGGGGGCGTCCCGAAAAATATCTGGTGTATAAAAGTCGTCCTGTATCCGGACGGCAGATGGAAACCAAAGAAGTGGATGCAGAGCGAATGCTGCATCTTAAATTTGTTCGCCGTCTGCACCAGATGCGCGGGACGTCTTTGTTGTCCGGTGTGCTGATCCGCCTCAGTGCCCTGAAAGAGTATGAAGATTCTGAGCTGACTGCAGCAAGGATCGCCGCTGCTCTGGGGATGTACATCCGGAAAGGCGACGGGCAAAGCTATGAATCGGATGGTAATGGCAGCAAGGAGAATGAACGCGAGCTTACCATTCAGCCAGGCATTATTTACGACGATCTGAAACCCGGCGAAGAAATCGGAATGGTGAAGTCGGATCGTCCCAATCCTAACCTTGAAACTTTTCGTAATGGTCAGTTGCGTGCCGTGGCGGCGGGCAGTCGTCTGAGTTTTTCCAGTACGGCACGCAACTATAACGGCACTTACAGCGCCCAGCGTCAGGAACTGGTTGAGTCTACTGATGGCTACCTGATCCTGCAGGACTGGTTTATTGGTGCCGTCACCCGCCCGATGTACCGTGCCTGGCTGAAACAGGCTGTGGCATCCGGTGTTATCAGGCTACCCCGCGATCTGGACCGATCTTCACTGTATACCGCGGTGTATTCCGGACCGGTGATGCCGTGGATTGACCCTGTTAAGGAGGCTGAGGCCTGGAAAATTCAGATTCGTGGTGGAGCGGCGACAGAATCAGACTGGGTACGTGCAGGTGGTCGTAATCCGGATGATGTCAAACGTCGGCGCAAGGCCGAAATTGATGAAAACCGCAAGCTGGATCTGGTATTTGATACCGATCCGGCCAGTGATAAAGGAGGCAGCAGTGCCGCAACGAAACGACAGGAGCCGCAGCACACCGACGACCAGTCCGAAGAATAATTCCTGGTTCAGGATGCAGGCAGGTCACCAGAGTGACGCGGATATTTATATTTATGACGAGATTGGTTTCTGGGGTGTTACGGCGAAGCAGTTTATCAGTGATCTGAATGCACTGGGCGATATCACCCACATTAATCTCCATATTAATTCACCGGGTGGCGATGTCTTTGAAGGCATCGCCATTTTTAATGCACTGAAAACACATGGTGCGTCCATTACCGTTTATGTCGACGGTGTGGCGGCGTCAATGGCGTCGGTCATTGCGATGGTGGGAAACCCGGTCATTATGCCGGAAAACTCCTTCATGATGATTCATAAACCATTTGGATTTACGGGCGGTGATGCGGAGGACATGCGCACCTATGCCGACCTGCTCGATAAAGTTGAGGCGGTTCTGTTACCCGCTTATGCACAGAAAACCGGGAAAACCACCGATGAAATTGCTGCCATGCTGGCGGATGAGACCTGGATGTCCGGTGCCGAATGTCTGGCACAGGGATTTGCTGATCAGGTGACACCAGCCGTTAAGGCAATGGCATGTATTCAGTCAAAACGTACAGAGGAATTTAAAAAGATGCCGGAATCCATTCGAAACATGATTACTCCGCCACGCAACAGTGCTCCACGCGTACAGGATGATGAACCTGCAGCCTCCCGGACGCCAGTGCAGGCAGCAGCACCCGTGGTGGATGAAAACAGTATCCGTGCGCAGGTACTGGCAGAGCAAAAAGCGCGTGTAAACGGTATTAATGATCTGTTTGCCATGTTTGGCGGGCGTTATCAGACGCTGCAGGCCCAGTGTCTTGCCGATCCTGAATGTTCGCTGGAGCAGGCCCGTGAAAAGCTGTTGAACGAGATGGGGCGCGAGTCCACGCCATCCAATAAAAATACCCCGGCTCATATTTATGCCGGTAACGGTAATTTTGTGGGGGACGGGATTCGCCAGGCGCTGATGGCGCGTGCCGGATTTGAAAAAACCGAACGTGATAATGTCTACAACGGGATGACCCTGCGTGAATATGCCCGTATGTCACTAACTGAACGGGGTATTGGGGTTTCCGGTTATAACCCGATGCAGATGGTCGGTGCGGCGTTCACACACAGTACGTCTGACTTCGGTAATATTCTGCTGGATGTTGCGAACAAAGCCATTCTGCAGGGCTGGGAAGATGCCCCTGAAACCTATGAACAGTGGACGCGGAAAGGTCAGTTGTCTGATTTTAAAATTGCCCATCGTGTGGGTATGGGGGGCTTCAGTGCTCTGCGTCAGGTGCGTGAAGGGGCGGAATATAAATACGTCACCACCGGAGATAAACAGGCCACTATTGCACTGGCGACCTATGGCGAGCTGTTCAGTATCACCCGTCAGGCCATTATCAATGATGATCTGAATATGCTGACCGATGTCCCGATGAAACTGGGCCGTGCGGCGAAATCCACTATTGCCGATCTGGTTTATGCCATTCTGACGTCTAACCCGAAAATCTCCACAGATAATGTAAGTCTGTTCGATAAAGCGAAACATGCAAACGTACTGGAGAGCGCTGCAATGGACGTGGCATCGCTGGATAAAGCCCGCCAGTTGATGCGCGTTCAGAAAGAGGGGGAGCGTCATCTGAATATTCGTCCTGCGTTCGTACTGGTACCGACGGCGATGGAGTCTGTTGCTAACCAGGTCATTCGCTCCTCAAGTGTCAAGGGGGCTGACATTAACGCCGGTATTATTAACCCGGTGAAAGATTTTGCGACCGTTATTGCAGAGCCTCGTCTTGATGATAACAGCCAGACCACCTTCTACCTGGCTGCGTCAAAAGGCTCCGATACGATTGAAGTGGCTTATCTCAACGGTGTGGATACGCCATATATTGATCAGATGGAGGGCTTCAGTGTGGATGGCGTGACAACGAAAGTGCGTATTGACGCCGGTGTCGCGCCAGTTGATCACCGCGGTCTGGTGAAATGTACGGCGTAAACGTCGCAGACAACAACTCTGATGGCCCGTAAGGGCTTTTTTTGTACCTGAAATCAGCCCCTGAACGGGGCTGTGCGGAGACAGTTATGGCAAAGAATTTTGTAGAAGAAGGAAAAACGGTGGCGATTGTTGCCAGTGCAGCCATCAGCAGCGGAGATCTGGTGCAGGTGGGCGATGTTTTTGCGGTGGCGCTGACCGATATTCCACAGGGTGAAACAGGCGACGGCATGACCGAAGGTGTGTTTATGCTGCCTAAGCTGAAAACGGATGACATGAAAACGGGTAAGAAGGTTTATCTGAAGTCCGGAAAAGTTCAGCTGACTAACAGCGGCTCTGATCCGCTGGTCGGGGTTGTCTGGGCAGATGCCGGAACCAGTGCAGAAGAAGTGCCGGTAAAACTCAATGTCTGATCCCTTTTCCCGGCTGGCAGCGCGTATGGATGCTATCACGGTTAGAAAGATGGGAAAGACAGCCTCGATTAATGATGTCGATATGACTGTGATCCCGGGAGAAACACTGGCAGAGCTGAATGCTCTGTCCGGACCTGCGGTCTCTCTGGTGGTGTTTTCTTCGGGATACCGCCCACGGCGCGGGGATCGCGTTGTTTATGACGGACAACAATGGACGGTCACACGGCATGAACGCTTTAACGGTAAGCCAATGATCTTTATTGAGTAAAGAGGTGTGGGATGAAGGGGCTTGAGAATGCCATCCGCAATCTGAACAGCCTTGATACCCGTATGGTGCCACAGGCCAGCGCATGGGCGATAAACCGTGTGGCACAGAAAGCGGTCTCGGTTGCCACCCGGCAGGTTGCCAGGAATACCGTTGCGGGAGATAACCAGGTGAAAGGGATCCCCCTGAAACTGGTACGTCAGCGTGTCCGGGTGTTTAAAGCCAGTCCGTCAGGAAAAATGACGGCCAGGATCCGCGTTAACCGGGGCAATCTTCCCGCCATTAAGCTGGGGACAGCCCGGGTCAGACTGGCCCGGCGTGGTGGAAAACTGCAGTACCGTGGCAGTGTGCTGAAGGTGGGTAAATATCTTTTCCGGGATGCGTTTATTCAGCAACTGGCGAATGGTCGCTGGCATGTGATGCGGCGTATTGATGGCAAAAATCGTTACCCCATTGATGTGGTGAAAATCCCGCTGTCCGGACCGCTGACACAGGCATTTGAAGATGCCCGCGACCGCATCATTGCTGCGGAAATGCCGAAACAGCTGGGGTATGCACTGAAACAACAACTGAGGTTATGGCTGACCCGATGAACCGACATACACAAATCCGCCAGGCCGTACTGGCACGCCTTCGGGAACAGTGTGGAGACAGCGCCACGTTTTTTGACGGGCTTCCGGCATTTATTGATGCGCAGGAACTGCCTGCCGTGGCGGTGTGGCTGAGTGATGCTCAGTACACCGGAAAAATGACGGATGAAGATGACTGGCAGGCTGTTCTGCATATTGCTGTCTTCATCCGGGCACAGGCACCGGATTCAGAGCTGGATATGTGGATGGAGAGCACCATTTTCCCGGCCCTGAATGATGTACCGGCACTTTCCGGACTCATCGACACCCTGATCCCACTCGGTTTTAACTATCAACGTGATAATGAGATGGCCACCTGGGCGATGGCGGAAATCACGTACCAGATCACGTACACGAATTAAGGAGGTGGTAATGACCACACCAAATCCACTGGCAAAGACGAAAGGTGCGGGAACGACGTTCTGGATGTACACCGGCAAGGGCGATGCGTTTGCGAACCCTTTATCGGACACTGACTGGCTGCGTCTTGCGATGGTGAAGGATCTGCAACCTGGCGAAATGACCGCTGATGCAGAAGATGACACTTATCTCGATGATGAAGATGCAGACTGGAAAACGACAACTCAGGGGCAGAAATCCGTCGGTGATACTTCGGCGACGCTGGCCTGGCGTCCGGGTGACAGCGGACAGAAAAAACTGGTTCAGTTGTTCGACTCCGGTGAAATCTGCGCGTTTCGTATCAAATATCCCAACGGTACTGTTGATGTTTTCCGTGGCTGGCTGAGTTCACTGGGTAAAACCATTGCCTCAAAAGACGTGATGACCCGCACCGTGAAAATCAGCGGTGTGGGGCGTCCGTATCTGGCAGAGGAGGGCACTGAAACCGTGGGCGTTACCGGGCTGACGGTGGCACCGGCATCCGCCAGTATCAATGTGGGAGCAACCACCACGCTGACCTTTACAGTACAACCTGACGGAGCCAGTGACAAAGCGATCAGTGTGCATTCGACAGATCCACAGACAGCCACTGTGACCCTGAACGGACTTGTGGCCACGGTGAAAGGCGTGAAGCAGGGCAGTGTCAGCATTGTGGGCATGACTTCTGACGGCGATTTTGTGGCAGTGGCTACGGTGGCTGTCAGCGCCGCAGGTTAACAGGATGATACTCATCATTTGCCCCGGTTATTCGGGGCTTTTTTGCAGGTGGAGAATATGATGTTTCTGAAACAGGGCACGTTTAATTATGAAAAACAGTCCGTGGTGCTCAGTGAGCTGTCCGGGCTGCAGAGAATTGAATATCTGGCGTTTGTTCAGCAGCGAACGGCAAAGTTTGATGCCGGGGAGGGAGAACTGTCGGAGGCTGAACGACAGATTGCTTTTCTGCGGATGGGGATGGATATCAATGCCTGGCTGGTTTCCCGCTCACTGTGGAATGCGGATCAGTCTAAGGATGTAGAGACGCTTTGCGCCTCCGTTATTACAACATGGTCGTATGATGCCCTGGGTGCGGGGGCGGAGATGGTTCTGTCGCTGAGCGGTATGGGGGCCATTGATAATGCCGGGGATGATGAGCATGAGGCGCTGACGCCGGAAAAGTCCTGACGCGGGAAATGCAGTTTGTCATGCGGCTTGCCCGGGAGTTCCGGCGGGCAGACTGGCGGCGGATGCTGTCGGAAATGTCGGCCACTGAGCTTGGTGAGTGGGGCGATTATTTCCGGATGCAGAGCTTCAGTGATGTGTGGATGGATGCGCAGTTTGCCTCGCTGAAGGCATTGATCGTGAGAATGGTGTCCGGCAGCAGTGATGCTGCGGTGGCTGATTTCAGCCTTTTACCGGAAGAGAACGGGATACCGGAGCGAACGGACGAAGAACTGATGCATCTTGGAGAAGGTATTTCCGGAGGTGTGCGTTATGGACCAGATAGCCAACCTGGTCATTGATTTGGGGATTGATGCGGCAGAGTTTAAAAATGAAATTCCCCGTATCAAAAACCTTCTGAATGGTGCCGCCAGCGATGCAGAACGGTCTTCTGCCCGTATGCAGCGTTTTATGGAGCGTCAGACTCAGGCCGCCCGGCAGACAACGCAGGCGGCTTCTTCGGCTGCAACAGCCGCCTCCGTCCATGCGCAGACGGTGGAGAAGAACGCACAGGCTCATGAACGCATGGCCCGCGAGGTGGAGAAAACCCGCCAGCGCATGGAGGCGCTGAGCCAGAAAATGCGCGATGAACAGGCGCAGGCCATGGCTCTGGCGGAGGCTCAGGATAAAGCGGCTGCTGCGTTTTATCGTCAGATTGACAGTGTGAAACAGGCCAGTGCGGGGCTGCAGGAATTACAGCGTATTCAGCAGCAGATCCGACAGGCCAGAAACAGTGGCGGGATTGGTCAGCAGGATTATCTGGCGCTGATTTCTGAGGTTACGGCGAAAACCCGTGTTCTTACACAGGCTGAGGAAGAGGCTACCCGACAGAAAGTGGCGTTTATCCGTCAGCTTAAAGAGCAGGCAACCCGCCTGAATCTTTCATCTTCTGAGTTGCTTCGTGCTAAGGCAGCCCAGCTGGGGGTAAGCAGTGCTGCAGAAGTGTATATCCGCAAAATGGAGCAGGCAGGAAAAGCCACGCATTCGCTGGGTCTGAAAAGTGCAGCAGCCCGCCAGGAGATAGGCGTTCTGATAGGTGAACTGGCCCGCGGCAATTTAGGGGCGCTGAGGGGATCCGGGATAACGCTGGCTAACCGTGCCGGATGGATAGACACACTGATGTCACCGAAAGGCATGATGCTTGGCGGGGTTATTGGCGGTATTGCCGCGGCCGTCTATGGTCTGGGTAAAGCCTGGTATGACGGTCAGAAGGAGGGGGAAGAATTTAACCGCCAGTTGTCGCTGACGGGGCATTATGCCGGAGTCACTGCCGGGCAGCTGTGGACGCTCAGTCGTGCTATTTCCGGGAATGGTATCACGCAACATGCTGCAGCCGGTGCGCTGGCTCAGGTGGTGGGGAGTGGTGCATTTCGTGGAAACGATATCGGTATGGTGGCGAGAGCTGCCGCACAGATGGAGCGATCGGTTGGCCAGTCGGTCAGCGATACCATAAATCAGTTTAAGCGGCTGAAGGATGATCCTGTAAATGCCGCGAAGGCTCTGGACAATGAGCTGCATTTTCTTACTGCCACTCAGCTTGAGCAGATACGTGTCCTTGGGGATCAGGGACGGTCCAGTGATGCTGCACGGATAGCCATGTCTGCACTGGCAGAGGAAACCGGTCGGCGTACTGCGGATATTGATAATAACCTCAATGCGCTTGGCAGTACGCTGAAGTATCTGTCTGATTTGTGGAGTCGTTTCTGGGATGCGGCCATGAATATTGGTCGTGAAGACTCGCTGGATGAACAGATTGCCGCTTTACAGGAGAAAGTGTCGCGGGCGAAAAGACTCCCCTGGACGGCATCATCTTCTCAGGTTGAATACGATCAGCAGCGTCTTAACGATCTTCAGGAGAAAAAACGCCAGAAGGATTTGCAGGATGCAAAAGAGCAGGCAGAGCGGAATTATCAGGAGCAACAGAAACGCCGTAATGCTGAAAATGCTGCACTGAACCGGATGAATGAAACGGAAGCGGCACGACATCAGCGTGAAATTGCGCGTATTAATTCCATGCAGTACGCCGATCAGGCTGTCAGGGATGCAGCGATACAACGTGAAAATGAACGTTACGAGAAAGCCCTGGCATCCGGTAAGAAAAAAACACGCGAAACCCGTAATGATGAGGCCACCCGGTTATTGCTGCAGTACAGTCAGCAACAGGCACAGGTGGAAGGACAGATTGCTGCTGCAAGACAGTCAGCAGGCATTGCCACGGAAAAGATGACAGAAGCGCATAAACAGCTTCTGGCTCTGCAGCAGCGCATCAGCGATCTGGACGGGAAAAAACTGACGGCAGATGAAAAGAGTGTGCTGGCCCGTAAAGATGAACTGATTCAGGCACTGACGCTGCTGGATGTAAAACAGCAGGAGCTTCAGAAACAGACGGCACTCAACGATCTGAAGAAAAAAACAATTCAGCTGACCAGTCAACTGGCTGAAGAAGAGCGCGCTCAGCGTCAGCAACATGACCTGGATATCGCCACGGTGGGTATGGGTGATCAGCAGCGGCAGCGATATCAGGTACAACTGAGTCTTCGCCAGAAATACCAGCAACAGCTGGAGCAGTTGAGGCGGGATAGTGAGCAGAAAGGGACATATAACACGGATGACTACAGAAAGGCCGAGCAGGCGCTGACGGAGAGCCTGAACCGACAACTGAATGAGAATCGCCGTTACTGGCAACAGCTTGAAGTTGTGCAGGGTAACTGGAAAAACGGAGTCCTGCGTGCATTTCAGGATTTTACCGTGGATGCAGACAATACGGCAGGAACAGCAGAACAGGTGTTCTCGTCAGCCTTCAGCAACATGGGAAATGGCCTGGCAACTTTTGTCACTACCGGCAAACTCAACTTCAAATCCTTCACCTCTTCGGTGCTGTCAGATATGGCGAAAATTCTGGCGCAGGCAACCATGATGAAATCGATAAAAGGGATTGGCAGTGTACTGGGATTTGATCTCAGCAGCCTTTCCCTGAATGCCAATGGGGGGATTTATCAGTCTGCTGATTTGAGTCGTTACAGTGGCACGGTGGTTAACCGTCCGACGTTTTTTGCTTTTGCAAAAGGCGCGGGTGTGATGGGGGAAGCGGGACCTGAAGCCATTCTGCCACTGCGTCGTGGTGCTGACGGTAAGCTGGGGGTTGTGGCGGATATTGGTGGTTCAGGTATGGCGATGTTTGCCCCGCAGTACAACATTGAGATCAATAACGATGGCACGAACGGGCAGATAGGTCCGGCTGCCCTGAAGGTGGTTTATGACCTTGGGAAAAAAGCGGCAGCGGACTTTATGCAACAGCAGGCCCGTGATGGTGGTCGGTTAAGTGGAGCATATCGGTAATGGAGACGTTTCACTGGAAAGTGCGCCCGGATATGAATGTGGTATCAGAGCCGAAAGTGGTGACAGTGAAGCTGGGCGATGGTTATGAACAGCGTCGTGCGGCGGGACTGAATAACCAGTTGTCGACTTACAGCGTGACGATACGTGTTCGTAAATGTGAACACCCATCTTTAAAAGCCTTTCTGGAACGGCACGGTGGCGTCCGCGCATTTCAGTGGACGCCACCTTATGACTGGAAACCGATTAGGGTGGTTTGTCGTAAATGGTCGGCAAGCGTGGGGGCGCTGTGGGTAACCATAACGGCAGATTTTGAACAGGTCGTGGCATAGGAGGCTCTGATGCAGGATATTCCACAGGAAACACATCATGAGACGACACGCCTCACTCAGTCAGCCCAGGTGGTGCTCTGGGAAATCGATCTGACAGAGGTCGGTGGTGAACGTTATTTTTTCTGTAATGAGCAGAACGAAAAAGGTGAGCCGGTTACCTGGCAGGGGCGGCAGTATCAGGCATACCCCATTCAGGGGACAGGATTTGAACTGAACGGCAAGGGCAGTGCTGCCCGTCCGACACTGACGGTTTCTAACCTGCACGGCATGGTCACGGGGATGGCGGAAGACCTGCAGAGTCTGGTCGGCGGAACGGTGGTCCGGCGTAAGGCTTACGCCCGTTTTCTGGATGCGGTGAACTTCGTCAACGGAAACAGCGACGCCGATCCGGAGCAGGAGGTGATCAGCCGCTGGCGCATAGAGCAGTGCAGCGAACTGAGTGCGGTCAGTGCCTCCTTTGTGTTGTCCACACCGACGGAAACGGATGGTGCCGTTTTTCCGGGGCGCATCATGCTGGCTAATACCTGCACCTGGACCTATCGCGGTGATGAGTGCGGTTATCACGGTCCGGCTGTCGCGGATGAATATGATCAGCCAACGTCCGATATCACGAAGGATAAATGCAGCAAATGCCTGAGTGGCTGTAAGTTCCGCAATAATGTCGGCAACTTTGGCGGCTTCCTTTCCATTAACAAACTTTCGCAGTAAATCCCATGACAGAGACAGAATCAGCGATTCTGGCGCACGCCCGGCGATGTGCGCCAGCGGAGTCGTGCGGCTTCGT
>NZ_PTRH01000050.1:0-1319 GCF_002965045.1 Escherichia sp. MOD1-EC6300
CCGCGGAATAACACTGGCGGTATCATGACCTGCCGGTCAAATTTCTGATCATCACTGATTCTTACCGTGATGGTGCCGCTGGCATAAGTGCTCGTTCGGGGGAAAGACTTGCTGACCGTTTTGACAATATCGCCTTCAATCTGGTTGGCTGACAGTTTCCCCTTAATCTGACAGTTCTCATTAATCGTGACATTGTTGAGCGTCCCGGAGTTCGCATTCACACTGCCACTGATATCCGCATTTTTAGCGGTCAGCTTTCCGTCCGGTGTCAGGGAAAATACCGGTGGATTTCCACCACTGGTAATGGTGGGGGCCGTCAGGCGTTTCAGGAACACGTCGTTCATGAATATCTGGTTGCCCTGCGCCACAAACATCGGCGTTTCATTCCCGTTTGCCGGGTCAATAAACGCGATACGATTGGCGGCAACCAGAAACTGGCTCAGTTTGCCTTCCTCTGTATCCTCCATGCTGAGGCCAAGCCCCGCGACATAATGTTTGCCGTCTTCGGTCTGCTCAATTTTGACGCCCCACATGGCATTCCATTTATCGTTGGCGTCTTTCCACTCTTTCGAAAACTCCTCCAGTCTGCTGGCGTTATCCTCCGTCAGGTCGACTTTTTCCAGCAGCTCTTTACCGAGATGGGATTCGGTTATCTGGCCTTTGAAAAAATCCAGGTAACCTTCCGCATCATCGCTCGCCCGACCCACGGCCTCCACAAATGCCGATTTGCCAACGGTGTTCACACTGCGGATATAAAAGTAATAATCATGGCCCGGTTTGATATTGATACTGGCGGCTATCCAGTACAGCGCCGTACCAAGATAGCGGGCTGTGGTTTCAACCTGCCTGATATCCGCAATCCGCTTTTCCGAGAACCAGAACTCAAACTGTACCGTCGGATCATAAACGGCAAGATGCGGCGTGGCGGTTATCTGAAAATAGCCCGGCGTCAGCTCAATCCGCGACGGCGTTGCCGGTGCGGCGATCCGGAACGATACCGATGCAGGATCGCCCTGCTGTCCCCAGGCATTTGCCGCCCGGACTGTCAGCCTGTAGTTTCCCAGCGCCAGCTGCGTGAAGCGGTATGTGGTTTCCGTCGTCCGGGCCGTGCTGACCAGCCGCTCTCTGCCGTCGTCCGCTGCCACGGTAAGGCGAAGCATAAAGCTCACACCCTTCACCACCTTCGGCGTGTCCCAGCGCGCCAGTACCTGATACTCCCCGCTGTCTGCGGTGACTTCGGCAGTCAGGTGCTGCACCGCTGGCGGCGTGACACCATTCACCGTGCCGCTCTGGTCGCCGTCAAAGTGCGCCCCGTTATC
>NZ_PTRH01000051.1:0-1247 GCF_002965045.1 Escherichia sp. MOD1-EC6300
TGCCCACCGCTGTGGCGCACAGGGCTGCGCCAGAACTTCCGTATCTTCCAGAATGAGGACATCGAAAGCATACTCGCGACGATCCTGAAAGAAAACGGGGTGACCGAGTGGAGTCCGCTGTTCAGCGAGCCGCATCCTTCCCGTGAGTTTTGTGTCCAGTACGGCGAAACCGATTACGATTTCCTGTGCCGGATGGCGGCGGAGGAAGGCATCTTCTTTTATGAGGAGCACGCGCAAAAAAGTACCGACCAGAGCCTGGTCCTGTGCGACACCGTGCGTTATCTGCCGGAGTCCTTTGAGATCCCCTGGAATCCGAACACCCGTACCGAGGTGAGCACCCTATGCATCAGCCAGTTCCGCTACAGCGCACAAATCCGCCCTTCTTCCGTGGTGACCAAGGACTACACCTTTAAACGACCCGGCTGGGCAGGGCGTTTTGATCAGGAAGGCCAGTACCAGGATTACCAGCGCACACAGTATGAAGTGTATGACTACCCCGGACGTTTCAAGGGTGCCCACGGGCAGAACTTTGCCCGCTGGCAGATGGATGGCTGGCGAAACAACGCAGAAGTGGCGCGCGGAACAAGCCGTTCTCCGGAGATATGGCCGGGACGGCGAATTGCGCTGACGGGGCATCCGCAGGCGAACCTGAACCGGGAATGGCAGGTGGTGGCAAGTGAACTGCACGGCGAACAGCCGCAGGCGGTGCCGGGACGCAGTGGTTCAGGTACCACGCTGAATAACCACTTTGCGGTAATACCGGCAGACAGAACATGGCGGCCACAGCCGTTGCTGAAACCGCTGGTGGATGGCCCGCAGAGCGCCGTCGTGACGGGACCGGCAGGAGAAGAAATCTTCTGTGATGAACATGGCCGCGTGCGGGTGAAATTTAACTGGGACCGTTATAACCCGTCAAACCAGGACAGTTCATGCTGGATCCGTGTGGCACAGGCGTGGGCAGGCACCGGGTTTGGTAACCTGGCGATACCGCGTGTGGGTCAGGAGGTCATTGTGGACTTCCTCAACGGCGATCCGGACCAGCCGATTATTATGGGGCGCACCTACCACCAGGAAAACCGCACCCCCGGCAGCCTGCCGGGAACAAAGACGCAGATGACCATTCGTTCGAAAACCTATAAGGGCAGCGGGTTTAATGAACTGAAGTTTGACGATGCGACAGGGAAAGAACAGGTCTACATCCACGCGCAGAAGAACATGAACACCGAGGTGCTGAATAACCGCACCAC
>NZ_PTRH01000052.1:0-1143 GCF_002965045.1 Escherichia sp. MOD1-EC6300
GCCGGAAACGCGACAAATACCATAATTAATGGTGGCACACAGAATATAAATAATCATGGTATTGCCACGGGAACCAATATCAACAGCGGAACACAAAATATCAAGAGCGGCGGGAAAGCTGACACGACAAATATCTCCTCCGGGAGCCGGCAGGTTGTTGAGAAAGATGGTACGGCAACTGGCAGCAATATTAGCGCCGGAGGCTCGCTGATTGTCTATACCGGTGGTATCGCACATGGGGTTAACCAGGAGACGGGCAGTGCTTTAGTTGCCAACACGGGCGCAGGGACTGATATTGAAGGATACAACAAGCTCTCTCACTTCACTATTACCGGAGGGGAGGCTAATTATGTTGTGCTGGAAAATACCGGCGAACTGACGGTAGTGGCTAAAACCACGGCGAAAAATACTACCGTTGATGCTGGCGGTAAGCTGATTGTCCAGAAGGAGGCTAAAACAGATACCACCAGACTTAATAATGGTGGCGTTCTGGAGGTTCAGGACGGTGGTGAGGCTAAGCATGTTGAGCAACAATCCGGCGGCGCATTAATTGCTTCCACGACTTCCGGAACACTTATCGAAGGAACCAACAGTTTTGGTGATGCTTTCTACATCAGGAATTCAGAAGCTAAAAATGTAGTGCTGGAAAACGCTGGCTCATTAACAGTCGTTACTGGTTCCCGGGCAGTTGATACGATTATTAATGCCAACGGCAAAATGGATGTTTATGGAAAAGATGTTGGTACTGTACTCAATAGTGCGGGCACCCAAACAATATATGCCAGTGCCACTTCTGATAAAGCAAATATCAAAGGTGGCAAGCAAACGGTATATGGTTTAGCCACTGAGGCAAATATCGAAAGTGGTGAACAAATTGTTGATGGTGGGTCAACAGATAAAACGCACATCAAAGGCGGCACGCAAACCGTTCAGAATTATGGTAAGGCGATCAATACCGATATCGTCTCTGGCCTGCAACAAATTATGGCAAACGGGACAACGGAAGGTTCCATTATTAATGGCGGTTCACAGGTAGTTAATGAGGGCGGTCTGGCTGAAAACTCGGTACTTAATGACGGCGGCACACTCGATGTGCGGGAGAAAGGCAGCGCTACGGGGATACAGCAGAGTAGCCAGGGCGCG
>NZ_PTRH01000053.1:0-1126 GCF_002965045.1 Escherichia sp. MOD1-EC6300
GATGCGACAGGGAAAGAACAGGTCTACATCCACGCGCAGAAGAACATGAACACCGAGGTGCTGAATAACCGCACCACGGATGTGATAAACAACCATGCTGAGACCATCGGCAACAATCAGGTGATTGCGGTTACCAACAATCAGATACAGACGGTGGGCGTTAACCAGATAGAGACGGTGGGCAGTAACCAGATCATTAAAGTGGGCTCTGTTCAGGTGGAAACGATTGGACTTGTTCGTGCGCTGACTGTGGGCGTGGCGTATCAGACGACGGTAGGTGGCATTATGAACACCTCGGTGGCCCTGATGCAGTCCTCGCAGATCGGTTTGCATAAATCGTTGATGGTCGGGCTGGGTTATGACGTCAAAGTCGGAAATAACGTTACCTTCACCGTTGGTAAAACGAAAAAGGATGATACCGGGCAGACCGCGATTTACTCCGCCGGTGAGCATCTGGAACTCTGCTGTGGTAAGGCAAGGCTGGTGCTGACTAAGGACGGACAAATTTTTCTCAACGGCACAAAAATTCATTTGCAGGGTAAGGAGCAGGTTAATGGTGACTCACTGTTGATTAACTGGAACTGTGCAGCCTCGAAATCCCCACCGAAGACCCCTGATGAAAAGCAGGATACGCCGGATATGAGAGAGTACTGATCCCGTACCTGTTCGGTATTCAGTAACAAACAAGCATTAAAAATAAACAGAAGAAGGAATTGAATCATGAGCGGAAAACCAGCAGCGCGTCAGGGAGATATGACTCAGTATGGCGGTCCCATTGTCCAGGGTTCGGCAGGTGTAAGAATTGGCGCGCCCACCGGCGTGGCGTGCTCGGTGTGTCCGGGCGGGATGACTTCGGGCAACCCGGTAAATCCGCTGCTGGGGGCGAAGGTGCTGCCCGGCGAGACGGACCTTGCGCTGCCCGGCCCGCTGCCGTTCATTCTCTCCCGCACCTACAGCAGCTACCGGACGAGGACGCCTGCCCCGGTGGGCGTTTTCGGCCCCGGCTGGAAAGCGCCTTCGGATATCCGCTTACAGCTACGTGATGACGCACTGATACTCAACGACAACGGCGGGCGGAGCATTCACTTTGAGCCGCTGCTGCCGGGGGAGGCGGTGTACAGCCGCA
>NZ_PTRH01000054.1:0-1058 GCF_002965045.1 Escherichia sp. MOD1-EC6300
AGCCCGATTGGATCCTGCGTGATATACCTCCCCTGCAACGGGTCATAGTACCGGTGACGGTTGTAGTACAGCCCCGACTCCTCATCATACTGCTGCCCTGGCAGACGGTACGGCTGTTGCAGGTGCAGCGTGCTTTCCTCTCCCAGCAGGTTTCCCCACTCGTCATACTCCCCGCGCCACGCCGTTTCCCCTTCCGGGCTGATAAGCGCCTGCGGCAGCCCACGGTGGTCACAGTGGTAAAGATGAAGTTTCCTCTCCGGGATATATTCCGCCTCCAGTTGCGCCGCCATCTGCTCCGGCGTCAGCCCGCACTGCGCAAGCCATGCTTCACTCTCCGCACTCACCGCACCCGAGCGCAGTTCCCGCTCCAGCCTCCCCAGCATCACCGCCAGCTCAGCCGGGAGCGTCACACCCGTGTCCTCCTGCAACACCTCCGCCAGGCTACGGTGCCGCGCCTTCGCCTGTTCGCCATTCTCTGTTTCGATTCTCAGGAGCGGCGTGAAGCTTCCCGGCTGATAAATCGTCTGGATACGTGTGGTGCCGGTCTGTACCGTCGTCAGCCTGTCACCGTCCCACCCGTACCATGTCTCCTCCGGTTTACGCGACAGCGACATCCATCCCGTCAGGTCACGCTCCCGCCGCCACACCCGTTTTCCCGTCCTGCGGCCCAGCGGGTCGTAAAGGTAGCGGCTCTCCACCTGCGGCTCGCCGTGCTGTATCCGCGTGTAGAACACCAGACGGTGCTGGCTGTCGTAATGGTAGTGGTGGGTGCGCTCGTCGTGCATCCGTATCACCCCTTCCGGGATACGGTCCGTCTTCTCCGCCAGCCTGCCGTATTCATCGTGGCGGTAGACATAGTGCGCATCTTCCGCGATGCGGTTATCCGGCCACGCCGTGAAGGTGCTGTCCGGGTGCAGTTCCGGGTCCGGCAGCCGGTTTCCTGCCGGGTCTGTTGCATACGGGATATCGATATCCAGGTTCGCTGCCGTGGTGTGGACGCCCGTCAGCCTTCCCGTGTCGCTGTAACGGTACTCCCGGCTCTCCTGCGGGCCGCTGAT
>NZ_PTRH01000055.1:0-1013 GCF_002965045.1 Escherichia sp. MOD1-EC6300
TGCAGGGGCGGTATATCACTCAGGATCCGATTGGGCTGGAAGGCGGGTGGAATTTTTATCAGTATCCGTTGAATCCGATCTCAAATATAGATCCATTAGGATTAGAAACACTAAAATGCATTAAGCCACTGCATTCAATGGGCGGAACTGGTGAAAGAAGCGGTCCAGATATATGGGGGAATCTGTTCTATCATCAATATCTTTGTGTCCCAGATGGTAAAGGGGACTATACTTGTGGTGGCCAAGACCAACGGGGAGAATCAAAAGGAGATGGTCTATGGGGGCCAGGTAAAGCAAGTAATGATACAAAAGAAGCTGCTGGCCGTTGTGACCTCGTTGAAACCGATAATAGTTGTGTGGAGAACTGTTTAAAAGGGAAGTTTAAAGAGGTAAGGCCGCGTTATTCTGTATTGCCTGATATATTCACACCTATAAATTTAGGGCTATTTAAAAACTGCCAAGACTGGTCTAATGATTCTTTAGAAACATGTAAGATGAAGTGCTCCGGAAATAACATTGGACGTTTTATTAGATTTGTATTCACCGGAGTGATGTAATGAAATATATTATTTTTTCATTCAGAGCTATATGGCTGGCGTTATCACTTTTAATGCTATTCTTTTCCATGCATAGACTTTCACTATTAGACTCCACTCGTGATGTGAGCGAGTTAATTAGTCTCATGTCTTATGGAATGATGGTAATATGTTTTCCAACAGGCATAGTATTCTTTATCGCTCTAATATTTATAGGGAGTATTTCAGACATTATTGGCGTAAGAATTGATAGTAAGTATATTATGGCGATAATAATATGGCTTTATTTTCTGTCAGGAGGGTATATTCAATGGTTTGTATTAAGTAAGCGCATTATAAATAAATAAAGTTAATTGCTCTTATTATTATATGTAACCTGGGCATTGATATCCCGTATGCAACGGACCCGGCAGGTAACCGCCTGCCTGACCCGGAGCTGCACCCGGACAGCACCCTCTGCATATGGCCGGATAATCG
>NZ_PTRH01000056.1:0-956 GCF_002965045.1 Escherichia sp. MOD1-EC6300
GACACCCCGACCCGTCACTACGCACACGTAGACTGCCCGGGGCACGCCGACTATGTTAAAAACATGATCACCGGTGCTGCTCAGATGGACGGCGCGATCCTGGTAGTTGCTGCGACTGACGGCCCGATGCCGCAGACTCGTGAGCACATCCTGCTGGGTCGTCAGGTAGGCGTTCCGTACATCATCGTGTTCCTGAACAAATGCGACATGGTTGATGACGAAGAGCTGCTGGAACTGGTTGAAATGGAAGTTCGTGAACTTCTGTCTCAGTACGATTTCCCGGGCGACGACACTCCGATCGTTCGTGGTTCTGCTCTGAAAGCGCTGGAAGGCGACGCAGAGTGGGAAGCGAAAATCCTGGAACTGGCTGGCTTCCTGGATTCTTACATTCCGGAACCAGAGCGTGCGATTGACAAGCCGTTCCTGCTGCCGATCGAAGACGTATTCTCCATCTCCGGTCGTGGTACCGTTGTTACCGGTCGTGTAGAACGCGGTATCATCAAAGTTGGTGAAGAAGTTGAAATCGTTGGTATCAAAGAGACTCAGAAGTCTACCTGTACTGGCGTTGAAATGTTCCGCAAACTGCTGGACGAAGGCCGTGCTGGTGAGAACGTAGGTGTTCTGCTGCGTGGTATCAAACGTGAAGAAATCGAACGTGGTCAGGTACTGGCTAAGCCGGGCACCATCAAGCCGCACACCAAGTTCGAATCTGAAGTGTACATTCTGTCCAAAGATGAAGGCGGCCGTCATACTCCGTTCTTCAAAGGCTACCGTCCGCAGTTCTACTTCCGTACTACTGACGTGACTGGTACCATCGAACTGCCGGAAGGCGTAGAGATGGTAATGCCGGGCGACAACATCAAAATGGTTGTTACCCTGATCCACCCGATCGCGATGGACGACGGTCTGCGTTTCGCAATCCGTGAAGGCGGCCGTACCGTTGGCGCGGGCGTTGT
>NZ_PTRH01000057.1:0-701 GCF_002965045.1 Escherichia sp. MOD1-EC6300
CTTCGGCGTTGTAAGGTTAAGCCTCACGGTTCATTAGTACCGGTTAGCTCAACGCATCGCTGCGCTTACACACCCGGCCTATCAACGTCGTCGTCTTCAACGTTCCTTCAGGACCCTTAAAGGGTCAGGGAGAACTCATCTCGGGGCAAGTTTCGTGCTTAGATGCTTTCAGCACTTATCTCTTCCGCATTTAGCTACCGGGCAGTGCCATTGGCATGACAACCCGAACACCAGTGATGCGTCCACTCCGGTCCTCTCGTACTAGGAGCAGCCCCCCTCAGTTCTCCAGCGCCCACGGCAGATAGGGACCGAACTGTCTCACGACGTTCTAAACCCAGCTCGCGTACCACTTTAAATGGCGAACAGCCATACCCTTGGGACCTACTTCAGCCCCAGGATGTGATGAGCCGACATCGAGGTGCCAAACACCGCCGTCGATATGAACTCTTGGGCGGTATCAGCCTGTTATCCCCGGAGTACCTTTTATCCGTTGAGCGATGGCCCTTCCATTCAGAACCACCGGATCACTATGACCTGCTTTCGCACCTGCTCGCGCCGTCACGCTCGCAGTCAAGCTGGCTTATGCCATTGCACTAACCTCCTGATGTCCGACCAGGATTAGCCAACCTTCGTGCTCCTCCGTTACTCTTTAGGAGGAGACCGCCCCAGTCAAACTACCCACCAGACACTGTCCGCAACCC
>NZ_PTRH01000058.1:0-691 GCF_002965045.1 Escherichia sp. MOD1-EC6300
AATCCCATGACAGAGACAGAATCAGCGATTCTGGCGCACGCCCGGCGATGTGCGCCAGCGGAGTCGTGCGGCTTCGTGGTGAGAACGCCGGAAGGGGAAAGATATTTTCCCTGCGTGAATATCTCCGGTGAGCCGGAGGAGTATTTCCGGATGTCGCCGGAGGACTGGCTGCGGGCAGAGATGCAGGGTGAGATTGTGGCGCTGGTCCACAGCCACCCCGGTGGTCTGCCCTGGCTGAGTGAGGCTGACCGGCGGCTGCAGGTGCAGAGTGATTTGCCGTGGTGGCTGGTCTGCCGGGGTGAGATTCATAAATTCCGCTGTGTGCCGCATCTCACCGGGCGGCGCTTTGAGCACGGGGTGACGGACTGTTACACGCTGTTCCGGGATGCTTATCATCTGGCGGGGATTGAGATGCCGGATTTTCATCGCGGGGATGACTGGTGGCGTCACGGTCAGAATCTCTATCTGGATAATCTGGAGGCCACAGGGCTGTATCAGGTGCCGTTGTCATCAGCACAACCGGGCGATGTGCTGCTGTGCTGTTTTGGTTCATCGGTGCCGAATCATGCCGCCATTTACTGTGGTGACGGCGAGCTGCTGCACCATATTCCTGAACAACTGAGCAAACGAGAGAGGTATACCGACAAATGGCAGCGACGCACACACTCCCTCTGGCGTCACCGGGCATGGC
>NZ_PTRH01000059.1:0-556 GCF_002965045.1 Escherichia sp. MOD1-EC6300
ATCAGCAGAACTGATATAATATCTGACCGTCATTTCTGGCTCTTTCTTTTGTTCTGCTATTATTGACCGAAAGGAGACTGCCACGCATAATTTCTTCAGACCTTTCCATTCAAACGTGAAATCAATAAGTTCATCAGGGACATCGCAAACAATGTGAAGACGGATTTCTTCTCTGCCGTGATTCTTTTCACTCATTGCGTAACTGTCATGTTCTGGATTATTTAATTCTTTCAGCGGAAATTTTTCCTCGAAGGCTTTATTTAGCCGCCCCTGGTTTCCTTTTACAGCGAATAAATAATCACCTCCCTGTTTTTGTATCTTCTCTGCAATATCTTTCTGGCAACCCATCGCATCAGTTGTGATGATTTTTCCTTTAATATCCAGCATGTTAAGAAGTTCTGGGATAGCTGTAATCTCATTGGATTTCTCATCCGTCTTGATCTGTCCGATGACCAGACTGTGCATTGTTGAGAACGCACTAATGACATGAATCGCTCCCCTGCGGCGACTCTTGTCATAAGAGTGCCGGAGCGTTTTTCCATCAATTGCAATGACG